>JADFJJ010000033.1 GCA_022566215.1 Pseudomonadota bacterium
GCCTTAAACAAAAGACGCACCACTTCGGCCGCCACCAGCGGGGTTTGCCCGGCGGGTTTGGCGAGCACCGCGTTGCCGGCGGCCAGCGCCGCCACCACCTGGCCCAGGAAAATCGCCAGCGGGAAATTCCACGGGGCGATGCACAGGAACACGCCGCGGCCATGGAGGCTGAGCTGGTTGCTCTCCCCGGTCGGGCCCTTGAGGATTTGCGGCTGGGCGAATTTCTCCCTGGCCTGCAGGGCGTAATAGCGGCAATAGTCGGCGGCCTCGCGCATCTCGGAAAGGCCGTCGGCAATCGTTTTTCCCGCTTCGCGGCAGGTCAGGTCAATGAAGGTCGCGCGGCGGTCCTCGATCAGGCCGGCCATTTTGTCGAAAATGTCGGCCCGGGCATTGCCGCCCAGCGCATCCCAAACGGGCTGGGCTGCTTTCGCAATTTCAAGCGCATGCAGCATGTCTTTTTCACTGGCGTTGCGGGTGACGCCGACCACCATTTTGGGGTTTTGCGGCGCGGTGACGTCAGCTGGCTTTGATTTGACCGGCGCCCCGGCGATCATCGAGGAACCGTCGTATTTATCATTTTTCTTTTTATCCAGCGCGGCCAGAAGTTTGCCGGCGGAGAGCGGGGAGGTCAGGTCGATCCCGCGCGAGTTCTTGCGGTCGCCATAAAGGTCGCCCGGCAGCGGAATATGGGCATGGCGCAGGTTTTTGTAATTCATCACCGTGGAATGGGGATCCTGGACGATTTCTGAAACCGGTATCCGGGCGTCCATGAAGCGGTTGACGAAGCTGGAATTGGCGCCGTTCTCCAACAGCCGGCGCACCAGATAGGGCAGCAAATCCTCATGCGCGCCGATCGGGGCATAGGTGCGGATGCGCAGGGTTTGCCCGAGCACTTTCCGGGCCGCCTTGTACAAAAGGGCGCCCATGCCGTGAAGGCGCTGGTATTCAAACTCCACATCACCCGCC
The DNA here is from genome assembly GCA_022566215.1 of Pseudomonadota bacterium. Lineage (GTDB taxonomy): Bacteria > Pseudomonadota > Alphaproteobacteria > Sphingomonadales > SMXR01 > SMXR01. The sequence goes on from JADFJJ010000033.1 coordinate 967, forward strand.
ATATGGGCGATCGCGGCGATCGAGTGGGCGTTGTGGGTGGCGAACTGGGGATAGATGGCGTCCGGCGCGCCGATCATTTTTTTGGCGGTGCAGATATAGCAAAGGTCGGTCGAGGCCTTGCGGGTCCAGACCGGGTAATCGTCGAGGCCGAGCTCCTGGGCGTGTTTAATCTCGGTATCCCAGTAGGCGCCCTTGACCAGGCGCACCGGGAAGCGCCGTCCGGTCTCAGCCGCCAGCGCGATCAGCCAATCGATCACATAGGGGGCGCGTTTCTGGTAGGCCTGGACCGCCAGGCCCAGCCCCTGCCAGCCCTTTAAGCCGGGATCGCGGGCGAGCGCTTCGAGAAGCTCCAGCGAAATGTCCAGCCGGTCGGCCTCCTCGGCATCGATGGTCAGGCCGATGTCATAGGATTTGGCCTTCAGGCACAGCTCCTTGACCCGCGCCAGCAGCTCATCCATGACCCGCGCCCGCTTAACCGCTTCATAGCGCGGATGAAGCGCCGAGAGCTTGATCGAAACGCTGGAACGCTGCTGATGGGTTTTGCCTTGCCCGGCGGTTTTTTCGCCAACCGCGGTGATCGATTCGAGGTACAGCTGCTGGTAGCGCCGGGCGGCGGCCTCGGTCCGGGCTCCTTCGCCCAGCATATCAAAGGAAAACAGCTGGTCTTCGGTACCCAGCTTGGCGTGCTGGCGCAACGCTTCATCCATGGTGCGGCCGAAGACGAACTGGCGGCCCATGATTTTCATCGCCTGTATGACAGCGGTGCGGATGACCGGCTCGCCGAGGCGGTTGATGATCTTGCCGATCCACTCAATAGGATTCTTGACCAGCTCTTTGTCCAGCTTGACCAGCCCGCCGGTCAGCATCAGGCCCCAGACCGAAGCGTTGACCAGCAGGTTCTCCGATTTCCCGGCGTGCCGCTTCCAGTCGCCCGCCTTCATTTTCTCGGCGATCAGCAGATCCTGGGTGGCGGCGTCGGGAATGCGCAGCAGCGCTTCGGCCAGGCACATCAGCGCCACCCCCTCCTGGTTGGACAGGCCAAACTCCTGCATGAAGGCGTCCAGCGTCCCGCGCTCGGCCTTCATGGCGCGCGAGGCGAAGACGATCTCGGCGGCGGTTTTGGAGACCGAAGGCTGCTCACTGGCGGCGATCGGGTAGCCGGCCATCAGGGCGCCGAGGGCTTGTTCCTCATCCCGGTACTTGGCGTCCAGCAGTGGCTCTAGAGCTTTTTGCAGGGCGGTGGAGGTGCGCATGCCGATGGGTTTCCTCGTGAATATCTGTCGGGTCAAAAAGTGCCCCCTTGTATGGGATTTTTTTGCCCTTGAGTAAATGGCAATTTTGGCTGACCTTGGGCATTCAAGTTCAATCTGAAAGTCTTTCACCAAAAGGTCCTGAATGGCGACATAATTTCTTTATCCATACAGCGGGCCGGTTCACAGCCCCCGGGGTTTGATAAAACGCACCAAGCGGCCCCCTCCCGGCCCGATATCCACCCAGGCATCGACCGGAAACGTTATCTCCAGCAAAGACCCGGTCGGGTATTTGGCGGACAGGTTATCGATATCCCGGCGCGCGCCCGTCCCCGCCAGCGACAACGCCAGTTGGTGCAGGCCCGGGTTGTGGCCGGCGATCATCAGACGGGCGACGCTGTCCGCGGCAGTGCGGATGGTGTTCAAAATCGTTTCCGGCGAGGCCAGGTAGAGAATTTTCGGATACTGGCTGAAGACCTGCCGGGCCATGCCCTTTTGCAAGCGCTCCAAAGTCTCGCGGGTGCGGGCCGAGGGGGAGCTTATAATCAGGTCCGGGATTAACCCCTTATCCTTGATGTGAGCGCCGATCGCCAGAGCCGCGGCCTGGCCTCTGTTATTCAAGGGCCGGTCAAAATCCGCACACCCCGGATCGTCCCAGCTCGACTTGGCGTGGCGCAACAGAAAAAGTGTTTTCATGCCGTTAGCTTAGTGGAAGGCATCAATCACTTGAAGTGTTGATTGGGGGGAGCTATATGAAGCCCTGAATTTCCTTTCAGGGCCGTTAGCTCAGTCGGTAGAGCGCCTGACTCTTAATCAGGATGTCGCAGGTTCGATTCCTGCACGGCCTACCAATAAAAACAAGGGTTTATGATGAATTGGGATTTTTCCGGAAACGGTTAAGAATAAGGGCCGCGCTTGAGGAATATCAAACAGTTAGCGTTAAGGAAAAAAGTAATGTTGCAGAATAACGGTTTTAAAAAGAAATTGCCCCTGAGACGGCGTCAATTCCTTCAAGGGGCGGGAGCTGTGGGCCTGTTGGCGGCCCTCGAGGGGCTTGCCCCAAATTATGCCGGACAGCTGGTACGTGCGGCGAATGGCGCGGAAATGGACCCGGAAGGCCTCTTTTTCAACCTGGATATTAACCATACGTCATTGGATATTGGGGGCAAAGACGCTCACGCGATCACCGTCAACGGAACCATTCCGGGGCCCCTGATCCGCCTCAAAGAAGGCCAAATGACAACCATGGCCGTCACCAACCATTTAAAGGAAGATACCTCCATTCACTGGCACGGCATTCTGTTGCCGCCCGGCATGGACGGGGTGCCGGGGGTCAGTTTTGCCGGGATCAAGCCGGGGGAAACCTTCACCTATAAATTTCCGGTAAAACAAAGCGGAACCTATTGGTATCACAGCCATTCCGGCTTGCAGGAGCAGTTGGGCCACTTTGGCCCCCTCATCATTGACCCGGTTGAGCCGGACCCGTTTTCCTATGACCGGGAATATGTGGTGATGCTGTCAGACTGGACCTTTGAAGATCCGCTCCGGGTTCTGGCAAAGCTGAAAAAGCAAAGCGGTTATTACAATTTTCAAAAACGGACGGTTGGAGATTTTTTCAAGGATATCTCGGAAAAGGGTCTTGGCCCGGCCTTTGCCGAGCGCAAAATGTGGGCGAAAATGCGCATGTCACCGACCGACATCGCGGATATTACCGGGTATACCTATACCTACCTGATGAACGGCCGGGCGCCGGCCTCAAACTGGACCGGCCTGTTCCGTCCCGGCGAAAAGATCCGGCTGAGAATCATCAATGCCGCCACCATGACCTTTTTTGACTTCCGTATCCCCGGGTTAAAAATGACGGTGGTCCAGGCCGATGGGCAGAACGTGCAGCCGGTGACGGTGGATGAATTCCGGATCGGGGTTGCCGAGACCTATGATGTCATCGTCGAGCCCGGGGAGGACCGGGCCTATACAATTTTTGCCGAAACCATGGACCGCAGCGGGTTTGCCGCCGGAACCCTGACGCCGCGGGAAGGGATGACAGCGCCTCTGCCGGAACGGCGCAAAAGACCGGTTCTCTCGATGGCCGATATGGGCATGGCTGACATGGACATGAAGGGTATGGATGGTATGAAGGATATGAAAATGGACATGAAGTCCGAGCCCGTGCCGATTAAAAAACATGGTCCGGATAAACATGGCCCCGGCAATTCTATGATCGCGGAGATGCCGCGAAACCGGCTTGGTGATCCGGGTGTGGGTCTGGAAAATACCGGCACCCGGGTTCTTGTTTACAATGATCTCCGGAGCGTCACCCCCGGTTATGACAAGCGAGCCCCTGAACGCGAGATCGAGCTTCACCTGACCGGCAATATGGAACGCTATATGTGGTCGTTCGACGGCAAGAAGTTTTCTGAAGCTAAAGGGCCGATTGAGTTCCGGAATGGCGAAAGGCTGCGCTTGACCATGATCAACGATACCATGATGTCCCATCCCATTCATCTCCATGGAATGTGGATGGAGCTGGACAATGGCGCTGGCGAATTCCGGCCCCGGAAACATACCGTCAATGTCAAACCGGCCGAGCGGCTGTCGGTGATCATTTCAGTCGACGCCCCGGGTAACTGGGCCTTTCACTGCCATCTTCTTTATCATATGTATATGGGCATGTTCCGGATCGTCTCGGTGACCGACCATATCGGGGGGACCGGCTCATGAAAAAGCGCCAAGGGACAAGCAAAGCTTTCACTGTAGCTTTTCTGATTATTGCGGCATCGGCACTGGTGCCAGTGGCGAGCGCCGAGGAAGAATCTGACTGGCCTCAGCCGGTTGAGGATAATCAGGTTTTCAGTTTTCTGCTGATTGAACAGCTGGAATTCCGTAACGTCACGGGCATGAACATGATGCGCTGGGACGTGCAGGGCTGGGTCGGAACCGATACCAACAAGTTCTGGTTCAAGACCGAGGGGGAAGCAAATGTTTCCGGCCCGGGCGCTGGCGACGGCGAAATACAACTGCTTTACAGCCGCATGATTGCCCCCTTTTGGGATGTCCAGGCCGGGATTCGCTATGACCGGACCTTTGGCGCGGGAGCAGATCAGGACCGGGGTTTTCTGGTCTTCGGCTTTCAGGGCCTGGCCCCTTACAAGTTTGAGGTCGAGCCGGTTTTGTTTATCAGCCAGGACGGGGATGTGTCTGCCCGCTTCACCGCCACTTACGATTTGCTTTTCAGTCAGAAAGTTGTTTTACAGCCCCGCTTTGAGACCAATTTTGCGGTCCAGCGGGTGCCGGCATTCGATGTCGGCAAAGGGTTGAACGACCTGCAGATAGGGATGCGCCTGCGCTATGAAATCAAGCGTGAGTTCGCCCCCTATATAGGCTTTTCATGGTTTCACAGGTTTGGCGATACCGCCGCAATTGTTCGCGGCAAGGGAGAAAAGCCCAACTATTTTACCGCCGTGTTCGGATTGCGGGCGTGGTTTTAGGGGCGCTATTCCGCTTTCAGGGTTTCAAGGTAGTGGAGAAGATTCTCAAGGTCATCCTGGTCCTTGATCCCCGGGAACCCCATCCGGTTGCCCGGGATAGCTTTTCTTGGGTTTCTCAGATAGGTGCTCAGGGTTTCGGCATTCCAGACGTTGCCAGCCTCGCCAAAGGCGGTCATGGCCGGGGAATACCTGAAACCATCCATGGTCCCCGGGACCCGCCCGATGACGCCGAACAGGCTGGGTCCGTGCATGTTTTTCCCTTCAACAACGGAATGACAGGCCCGGCATTTCTTTAAAACGCTGGCGCCTTCCTCGAATATGTGGACGTGTTGCTCGGCTTCGTGGACGGGTTCTTCGCCGCCACTGGCGGAAGCGGTATTGAAGGAAAAGACAAAGCCGATCAGCGCCGCCGGAACAATCAGGAACTTCATTTTTTTCATATAAATCTCTTACCTATATTACCCGGTTAACCTTGAGTTTGGTGTCTATCATAGCCAATTTTTATCGTCTATCAAATAGTTTCACCTCCGCCGCAGGTTTTTCCAGAACAGCTTTCCCGGCCCGGCGCCCCCGGCCAAATGAAAGGTAAAGTACCTCGGAAATCCGGGAATAGCGCGATCGCCAGATCATAAAGCGGCGTCAGCCAGGCCTTGCCCAGCGCCGGGGTGAAGTCTTTGCTGTCCTTGTGCATATCTTGTCACTGCCCGGCTTGGTTTGCCCGCTGGTTGATCTGGTCGTGCTGGCGCTGGACAGCCTTTGGCCAGCGGCTTTTGATGTAGGAAAGAACGGCCAGGATTTCCTGATCGGTCAGCATCCCCTCATAAGCCGGCATGTCCGACTGGTAGGCGGGATCGCCGATCACCGCGGCGGGGCCAAACTTGGTCAAACCGAACAGAGCGCGATCGGGGTGATGCCAGGTATGGCCGGTCTCATCGTGGGGCGGGGCCGGCAGCCGGCCGCTGGCCAGGCGCTGGCGCCAGTCGGGCTGGCCTTCCAGGTTGCGGCCGTGGCAGGAGGCGCAGTACTGACCATAAATGGCCTGTCCAGCCGCCACTACCGCCGCATCGCCGGGGGTAAGCGCCAGGGGTGGCGGCGATGAGTTCTCACCGTTTGAAGAGGTTAAATAAAAAGCCAGACCGGCAAAAAATACCGCCGCAGTCCCGATCAAGATTTTTGTTTTCATTTTCAGCCTCCTTTCGATACTTTTGCCATAACCCTTTCTTTTAAAATCAGCACCGAACCATAGACCACCGGCAAAACTAAAAGCGAGAGTATAAACACCGAAACCGTGCCGCCGACCATCGGGGCGGCGATCCGGCGCATGACGTCCGAGCCGGTGCCAGAGGTCACCATCACCGGGATCAGGCCGGCCAGGATCGCCACGCAGGTCATGGTTACCGGGCGCACCCGTTCCGAGGTGCCGGTGAAAACCGCCTCCCAGATTTCTTCTTTTGTCAGCCGTCCGCCCGCCTTCTTTTCAAGGCGCGCCTTGATCTCCTGGTTGATGAAGGTCAGCACCAGAACGCCAATCTCCGCTGAAATGCCGGCCAGCGCGATAAAGCCGACGGCGACCGCCACCGAGAAGTTATAACCCAGCCAGTAAACCAGCCACAGGCCGCCAGCCAGGCCCAAGGGCACCGTGAACATGACCACCAGCGGTGACAGCACGTTCCTGAAATTAAAGTAGAGCAGCAGGAAAATCATCGCCAGCGTCACCGGAATGATCAGCTGCAGCCGCTTGGCGGCCCGCTCCATGTATTCATACTGCCCCGACCAGGTGAGGGTATAGCCCGGCGGCATTTCGATTTCCTGTTCAAGGAGCGCCTTGGCCTCTGCGACATAGCCGCCGATGTCCGAGGTTTTGATGTCGATATAAACCCAGGCGTTGGGAACCGCGCCTTCGCTTTTGATCGCGGGCGGGCCGCTCTTGAGCTCGATAGTCGCTACCTGCGCCAGCGGTATCTGGACCCCGGTCGGGGTTGGGATCAGCAGCCTTCCGATTTCCTCGGGACTGTCCCTGAGCTCGCGGGCATAACGCAGGTTGACCGGATAACGCTCCCGGCCCTCAATTGTCTGGGTGATGTTCATGCCGCCGATCGCCGACTGGATGACATCGCCGATATCCATGATCGTCAGGCCGTAGCGGGCGGCTGCTTCACGGTCGATGTCGATATCGAGATACGAACCCCCGACGGTGCGGTCCGAAAACACCGACAGGGTGTCCGGAAGTTTACTCAAGGCCCCCTCTATGTCTTCACCAAGGCCTTGCAGAACCTCAAGGTCCGGGCCCGAGACCTTGATGCCGACCGGCGTTTTAATGCCGGTTGAAAGCATATCTATCCGGGTCTTGATCGGCATTGTCCAGGCATTGGCGACGCCGGGAAAACGGATCGCCTCATCCATTTCCCGCATCAGCTCGAAGGTTGTTTTGGAGGGGTCGGGCCAGTCTTCCTTGGGCTTCAGCCTGACCACCGTCTCGATCATCGAGAGCGGCGCCGGGTCGGTGGCCGATTGCACCCGCCCGATTTTGCCAAAGACGGTTCTGACTTCCGGAAAGGTTTTTAAAATCCGGTCGGTCTGCTGGAGAATTTGTTTGCCCTTGGTGATCGAGATGCCCGGGAACATGGTCGGCATATAAAGGATGTCCCCTTCGTCCAGGGGCGGCATAAACTCACTGCCGGTCCGGGCCAGCGGATAAAAAGATGACCCGATCAGGACCAGGGCGACAAGGAAGGTCAAGAGCGGCCTTTTCACCGCGAATTTCAGGGCCGGGGTGTGGAGCTTGAGAATAAACCGGTTGATCGGGTTTTTTTCTTCCGGCATGATTTTGCCCTTGACCAGATAGAGCATCAAGACCGGCACCAGGGTCACAGCCAGAAAAGCGGAGGCGGCCAAGGCATAGGTGCTGGTGAACGCCATCGGTTTGAACAGCCGCCCCTCCTGGCCCTGCAGGGCGAAAATGACAACAAAGGAAACGGTGATTATTAACAGCGAGAAAAACAGCGCCGGTCCGACCTCCTTGCAGGCGGTGGAGATCTCATGAAAATGCTCCTGGGATGAGAGTTCCCCTCCGCCCTTGGCTTTGCGGGCCAGCCCGAGCCGTTTGTGGGCGTTTTCGATCAGCACGATCGCCCCGTCGACCATGATGCCGATGGTAATGGCGATGCCGCCCAGCGACATGATGTTGGCGTTGATCCCCTGGGTATTCATGATGATGAAGGAAACCAGAATGCCGACCGGGAGCGACAGGATGATCACCAGCGCCGAGCGCATGTGCATCAAGAACAGCATGATGACGATACTGACGACGATAAATTCCTCCAGCAGCTTGAAGGAAAGATTTTCCACCGCCCGCTCAATCAGATCACCGCGGTCATAGGTGGGTATGATTTCCACACCTTCGGGCAGGCCCGCCTTGAGCTCATCGAGCCGTTCTCTCACTGCCCGGATTACTTCAAGCGCATTTTCCCCGAAGCGCATGATAATGACCCCGCCCACCACTTCGCCCTCGCCGTTCAGCTCAACCAGGCCGCGCCGTAGATCGGGCCCGAGTTTTATATCAGCGACATCGCGCAAGTAGAGCGGTGTGCCCTCTGGCGTGGCGCCGATCGGAATGACCTCGATATCCTCCAGTGACTGGATGTAACCCAGCCCCCGGACCATATATTCGCGCTCGGCGATTTCCACCAGGCGCCCGCCGACATCCTGGTTTGACCGCATGATCGCCATTTTTATCTTGGAGAGGGGAATTTTATAAAACAAAAGAGCATTGGGATCGACCTCGACCTGGTACTGCTTGACGTAGCCGCCGACAGAGGCCACCTCGGCCACGCCCGGCACCGTCTGCAGACCATAGCGCAAATACCAGTCCTGGATCGACCGGAGCTCAGCCAGGTCGTGCTGGCCGGTCCGGTCGACCAGCGCATATTCATAAATCCAGCCGACCCCGGTGGCGTCCGGCCCCAGTGCCGGCGCGACCCCGGAGGGCAGGCTGGTGCTGACATAATTCAGGTATTCCAGCACCCGCGACCGGGCCCAGTACATATCGGTTCCATCCTCGAAAATGATGTAAACGAAGGACAGTCCGAAAAAGGAATAGCCGCGCACCACGGTGGCCCCCGGCACCGACAGCATCGCGCTGGTCAGCGGATAGGTCACCTGGTCCTCCACCGTTTGCGGCGACTGGCCGGGGTATTCGGTGAACACGATCACCTGGACGTCCGACAAATCAGGAATCGCATCGAGCGGCAGCCTGATAAGTGTAAAAATGCCCGCCGCCAGAATAAAAGCGGTCGCCAGAAACACCAGGAAATGGTTTTTCAGGCTGAGGTCGATGAGCGCCCTAATCATTGCCCGGTTCCTCCATTGAAGACATATCGTCCATTTCCTCATGTTCAGCGGCTGGCTCTTCACGGTCCGGCGCCATCATTTTGGCGATCACTTCATTGAGCTTGGATTCGGAATCGAGCAGGAACTGGCCCGAGGTTACCACTTCGTCTCCCGCTTTCAAGCCGGAGATAATCTGCACCTCCTGGCTGGAAATGATCCCGACCTCAACCTCGCGCGGTTCAAACCGGCCCGGCCCGCGGACAACGAAAACGGCGGTCCGTTTGCCGGTCCGGATCAAGGCCTCGGAGGGGATGACGATGGCATCCAGTTGGGTGGCGGCTTTCAGGATGACGTTCGAAAAACTGTTAGGTTTCAGCATCAAATCCGGATTATCGAACACCAGCCGGATGCGCGCGGTCCGGGTTTCGGGATTGAGGTAAGGGTAGATGTAATCCACGGTCCCTTCAAAAACCCGGCCGGGAAGCGCATCCACGGTCATCGAGGCGCTGGCGCCGGCCTCCAGCCACGGCAGTTCATACTCAAAAACATCGGCATAAACCCACACCCGGGTCAGGTCGGCCAGCTTGTACAGCTCGGTCGCGGGCGTGATGTACTGGCCTTCGCGCACCCCAACCGAAAGGATCGTGCCGGAAAACAGTGAGTGGATGTGGATCGTCTCCTTGATCTCGCCGGTTTGCTCAAGCTCCTTGATCTGGTGCTCGGGAACGTCCAAAAGTTCCAGCCGCTTTCTGGTGATGCGCACCAGCTCCCGGGCGCTTTTGCGGACATCCGGGAAGGGGGAGGTTTTCTGGGTTTCCCAGCTTTTCAGCGCCAGCAGATATTCCTGCTGGGATGACACCAGCTGCGGCGAATAGAGATCGAGCAAAATGGTATCGGCGGCCACCGTATCCCCGGTCCGGTTGATAAACAGTTTTTCCACCCAGCCGGAGGTCTTGGGATGGATTCTCGACAAATGCTCCTCATCGAAGGTGATCCGGCCCGGCGCCCGGATGGTATGGGAAATGGTTTTTTGCTCGGCAAAAGCAGTCCTGACGCCGATGTTCTGAAGCGTCACCGGATCAATCAAAACCGTCCCGACGGGCCCGGCGCTGACCTGGTCCCTGGCATAGACGGGAATGTAATCCATGCCCATCTCATCTTTCGCCGGGGTGGGGGAAGTCACGTCCGGGTTCATCGGATGGCGGTAAAAAAGCGGCTCGCCCTTTTCCCCATTACCAATGGCGCCCGCGGTCATTTCGATGGGCGGTGGCGCGGTATATTTTGAAATCAGATAACCGGCCAGGGCGCCGATAACCAGCAAGACAATGCCTGCGGCCAAGATGTTTTTATTGAGTTTCATTTGAGAGTTCCTTTCCCACGGTTGCTTCGATGGCGGCGAGGGCCTGTTTGGCTTCACTGAATACCTGCCAGTAACGGGTTTCATAATTGTAGAGGGTGATTTGCGCCGAGACCAGATTGAGGAAATCCACCTGATCGACCAGATAGCCGGCGCGCATCGCCGCCACTACAATTTGGGCTTGCGGGATGATCCCGGTTTCGAACAGCGAGGCCTGTTCGCGGTTTTGCTCATAAAAAGCCAGCCGGATCGAGATTTCTTTCTGGATCAGGAGCCGGGTTTGGGCCAACCCGAGGGTTTTTTCCTGCTCTTGGGCGCGGCGCTGTTCCAGCGCCTTGGATTGTTTCGATGAGGCATAGAGGGGAATTTTCACGCTCAGCCCGAAGGTGGCGAAATCCGCCCGTTGCTGGTTGTTCACCGGGTTGATCCCGCTCCTGAACCCATAATTGGCGCTTAACGTAAAGTCGGGGTAAAAATCCCGTTTTGCCAGATCCTTGCGCTTGCCGGCGGCATCCACCCGGCTTTTCTGGGCAAACAGAAGCGGGCTGGCATCCTCGGCAAGGAACAGAAGTTCCCGCTCATTGGCGACATCGCTTAAGGTTTCGCTGGTGGTTCCCGGCAGCCGGATCACCTGGCCGGCCGGCAGGGCGATCAGGGCTATCAGGCGGGCCTCCGAGGCGCGCCTGGCGTTGATCACCCTGATCTCAAATTCGAGGAGCTTTGAAAGCTCCAGCTGGGCCAGCACAACGTCGGACTGCAACCCCTCTCCAACTTCGTATTTTTGGCCGGCGATTTCCACCAGGCCGCGCATCAATTCCAGATTCCGGTCAACAATCTCCAGCGTGCGGTCGAGGTAGAAAAGCCGCCACCACTCGATCTTTATGTCGCGGACCAGGTTGAGCCTGGCCTGCGCATAATCGTGTTCGGTCGCGGCCGCCTCGAACTCTGCGGCTTCTTTTTTGAGCCTGAGCTTGCCCGGAAACGGAAACGCCTGGCTGATGCCGATACGCATCTGGGTCATGTTTTCTTGGTTAAGGTCGAAACTGTCCACCGGCAGGTTGGCGGCCAGCAGATTGAGCATCGGGTCCGGCAGCGAGCCGGCCTGGGAGGGCACGGCGGCGGCCGCTTCCGCCCGCAGTCCGATTTCCATCAAACCCGGGTTGTTCAAAAGCGCAATTTCTATGGCATCATCAAGGGCCAGGGCGCCCTGGCCCACAATCTCGCCTTCCATGCCCGGCGTTTCACTGGCCAATAAAGGATCAGCGAAAACCGGCGGCGCCGCCGCTAATGCCAGGCTGGCGCCAATTCCGAGCAGAAGCCCGGGATTTCTTAATCCGTGTTGGGTTATCATCTTTCTATCCTTTTCTCCTAAGCCCTCTCAAGGAGAGCTTTCCAATACTTTCGGTACGCGAAAGCCGGTCCTGAAAAGGGACCGTTGCAAATCAAATAATTATCTGAAAAGACGGATTATGGAGGGGGAAGAGGAAGATTATGACGGCTGGACGCGACCGGCATTGGCGGCGCGCCCGGGCCATTGGTCAAGCTGGCATTCACCCAGCTTGCGGGTGGGGTTTCAGACAAAAACGAGAACGCACAGCCGGCCATAGTGCAGGCGGCCATCTCGCAACCGGTGTAATCTATGCCGTTACAATCCATCCCGAAACAATCCGCCGCCGGGCTGGCAGCGCCATCAATCTGGTTGATTATTTGCGGGCTATGATCAGCCATGGAAGGAGCGGACAAAACAGCACCGGGCGCCAGAACAAGTGAAATCATCCCGAGAAAAAGCAGAACTTTTCTGATCATGTGCAGTTTCAAGCGGCCAGTCCTTGTGTCGTTTTACGGCCCTTATATAGGGACAAGATTCCAAAAGCGCAACATTTTGCTGAATTTCTTAAAAAAGTCATCGGACCCGGAGTTCGAATCCTGAGGATATCCCGGAATTCTTTCGCCTTAATTTCTCCATTCTTTTTGCGTCTAAGGCGTTTTTGCAATATGTAAGAGCCAGAATGAAACAGCTTGCGCTTATACGAATTTTTTGCTTGGGGCTGATGGTCCTGGGCGCGGCCGCCTGTTCGCCGAAAAAGTTCGCCGTCAACCAGTTTGGCAACGCCATCTCGGGCGGCTCCAGCGTTTATCTTTCCGACAACGACCCGGACCTGGTCATGGCGGCGATCCCGTTCGGGCTGAAAACCTATGAAAGCCTCCTGGAGGTCTCGCCCAACCACAAGGGGCTGCTGCTCTCAGCCGCTTCCGGTTTCACCTCTTACGCCTATCTTCTGCAGAACGAGGCCGACCGGATCGATGCCCGGGATTACCGCGAAGCCCGGCGTCTTAGGGCGCGTGCCGCCAATCTTTATCTTAGGGGCCGCGACTATGCGTTTCGCGGGCTGTCGCTGAAAAACCCCAACTTTAAGGAGCGCCTGACCCGGGACCCCGAAGCAACGCTGGCGGAAACCACGATCAAGGATGCCGCCTATCTCTACTGGGCCGCGGCTTCCTGGGGCGGGGCGCTGAGCGCCGCCAAAGATGATGCCGAGCTGATCGCGGCGCTGCCCTTCTCGGGGGCGATGATGGAACGGGTGATCGAGCTGGACGCGGGCTTCAATGACGGCGCCGCTTATGAATACATGATCACCTATGAGGCCACCCGGCCGGGCGGCGATCCGGAAAAGGCCAGGGAGTATTACAGAAAGGCGCTGGAGCTTTCAGGGGGACTGCGGGCCTCGGTGTACCTGGCGCTGGCCGAGGGTATTTCGGTGCAAAACCAGGATTTGAATGAGTTCAGGAGCCTGTTGGCGGCGGCCCGGGCGGTCGACCCGGATGGCGTTCGCGATCAAAGGCTGGTCAACACAATAGCAATCCGCCGGGCCGAATGGCTTGAGGCCAGCATCCCGGACCTGTTTTTTGAAGCAGACTGAAGGACAAACAATGAAAAAACTGACAGCAGCAATCTTAAGCCTTATCGCCCTGATTTGGGCCGATCAGGCGCTCGCGCAAACCATCAAGCTGGGCACCCTGGCGCCGGAGGGATCGGTCTGGCACAACGTGCTGCGCGATATGGCCGAGGACTGGCGCGAGCTCTCGAACGGGCGCATCCAGGTGCGCATCTACCCCGGCGGGGTGGCCGGTGATGACGCCGACATGGTCCGCAAGGTCAGGATCGGCCAGCTGCAGGCGGCGGCCCTGACCGGCGAGGGACTGTCCAACATCGCCGAGGAGATCAGCGTCTTCCAGATGCCGATGCTGCTGCGCTCGGATGCCGAGCTGGATTTCGTCCGCGACCGGTTGGCGCCATCGCTGGAAGCCCTGCTGGAGCAAAAGGGCTTCAAGGTTCTCTACTGGTCGGAGGTCGGCTGGGTCTATCTGTTTTCCAATAAACCGGTGCGCCGCCCGGCGGACCTGAAGCCCCTGAAGATCTGGGTATGGGCTGGGGACGCCGCCTGGGCCGATGCCCTCAAGGATGCCGGCTACCGGCCGGTTCCGCTGCCCGCCACCGAAATTCACATGGCGTTGCAGTCGGGGCTGGTCGACGCCTTTTCCACCACCCCGGTGGCGGCGCTGTCGTTCCAGTGGTTCGGCCAGGCGAAAAACATGATGGCGATGAAATGGGCGCCGCTGACCGCCGCGGTGGTGATCTCGACCCGCGCCTGGGAGCGCATCCCAGAAGACCTGCGCCCGGAGATTATGGCCGCCGCCCAGCGCGCCGGCGATAAAGCCAAGATCCAGATCAGAAGCCTGGAGGCGGAAGCGATTGCGGCGATGGAGGGCTACGGCCTGACGGTCAACGAGGTTACCCCGGAGATGGCCGCCGAATGGCGGGCCGAGATCGAGGCCACCTATCCGAAGCTTCTGGGCAAATCCATCCCCGAGGATATTTACAACCAGGTCGCCGCGCTGCTGGAAGAGTACCGAGGCACCGGTGGCCAGTGAGACGGCTCTAAACCCCCCTTTAGGTTTCTTGAGGAGACTCGAGGACGGGATCGGAGTTGCCGCGCTACTGGTGATGACCGGCCTGCCGGTGCTCGAGCTTATTTTGCGGACCTTTTTCAGGACCGGGATTACCGGCTCATCTGAATATGTCCAGCACCTGGTGCTGTGGGTCGGCTTTCTGGGCGCGGCGCTGGCCAGCCGGGAGGGACGGCACCTGAGCCTTTCCTCCGGCATCACCATTGTCCCGAAAAAATATGAAGGGCTGACCAAAGCCCTGACCAGCATGGTCTCGACCGCGGTCGCCGCCAGCCTGGCCTGGGCCTCTTATGAATTTGTCCGGTATGAGCTGGAAAGCGCGGCCCATGTCGGGGGCCTGATCCCGGTCTGGATGGTCGAGGTGATCCTGCCCATCTCGTTCGCCATGATCACAGTGCGCTTTATTTTAAATGCCGGGGATGGGAGGGCGCGCGCGATTGCTGCTATCGGGGTGCCGCTGGCTTATGTGTTCGGCTTTTTGCTGGAGCCATATGCCGCTGACCTGGTGTGGCCGGCGATCGCGCTGCTGGTCGCCTCGGCGCTTTTGGGATCGCCGATCTTTGTCGTTCTCGGCGGGGCGGCGCTGGTGCTGTTTTTCTCGGATTTCGTGCCGGTGGCGGCGATCCCGGTGGAGGCTTACCGGATCGTCGTCTCACCCTCGATTCCGGCCATTCCGCTGTTTACCCTGGCCGGCTTCGTGCTGGCGGAAGGCAAAACCTCCGAACGGCTGGTGCGCCTGTTCAGGGCGCTGTTCGGCTGGATGCCGGGCGGGCTGGTGGTGGCGACCACGCTGGTGTGCGCCTTTTTCTCGACCTTCACCGGGGCCTCGGGGGTGACCATCCTGGCGCTCGGCGGGCTGCTGCTGCCGGTGCTGCTGAAAGGCGGTTACAAAGACCGCTTCGCCACCGGCCTGCTGACCTCGACCGGCTCGATCGGGCTGTTGTTTCCGCCGTCTCTCGCGGTGATCCTCTACGGGGTTATCGCCCATGTGCCGATCCCGGATCTGTTTATCGCCGGGATCGTGCCGGGCATCATCATGGTCACGGCGGTGGCTATGTACGGCATCTGGCAGGGCCGGGGCGGCCGGATCAAACGCACCCCCTTCAACGCCAATGAGGCCTGGGGCGCGATCCGTGAGGCCAAGTGGGAAATTTTCCTGCCCATTATCGTATTGTATGCCATTTTCGGCGGCGTCACCTCGCTGATCGAAGCCGCCGCGATCACCGCCACTTACGCGATCCTGATCGAGACCGTGATCCACCGCGATCTCAGTTTCAGCCGTGATCTGCCCGCCATTTTCGTCAAGTGCCTGGTGATGCTGGGCGGGATTTTTGTCATCCTCGGGGTCGCCATGGGGCTCACCAACTATATGGTCGACGCCATGATCCCGATGCAGGCGGCCAGCTGGGTCGAGGCCAATGTCGAGGACAAGATCGTGTTCCTGCTGGCGCTCAACGTGTTCCTGCTGGTGGTCGGCGCGCTGATGGATATTTTTTCGGCGATCGTAGTGGTGGTGCCGCTGATCATCCCGATCAGCCAGATTTACGGCATCCACCCGCTGCACCTGGGGATGATTTTCCTGGTCAATCTCGAGCTCGGCTATCTGACCCCGCCGGTCGGGATGAATTTGTTCCTGGCCTCCTACCGGCTCGATAAACCGCTGATGGAGGTCTATAAAAGCGCGCTGCCGTTCCTGATCGTGCTGGCGCTGGTGGTGCTGTTGATTACCTACGTTCCCTGGTTGATCATCGGGGTGGACTAGGGCTTTATCTTCTCTCAGGACTCTAATTGTGCTATCTTCCCCCCTGGTGGGAAAGAAAATTTAAGATAGAAGGAGTCGCCATGAAAACCGCACGTTTTATTCTGCCGCTGCTGGCCGGGGCAATGTTTGCCGGGCAGGCAGGCGCCCAGCAAATCCAGCCGGTGTTTATTTATCCCAATCAGGATCAAACCCAGGAGCAATTAAACCAGGACCGGGCCGAGTGTGAAATGTGGACCTTCGAGCAAATCGGCTTTCCGCAAGGGTACGTTGCCGAGAGCGACCCGGGCAAGGGTAAAACCGCCAAGACCGCCGTGATCGGGACGGTTGCCGGGGCCGGGATTGGCGCCGCCGCCGGGGCGATTGGCGGCAAGCCTGGCAAGGGTGCCGCTGCTGGGGCTGCCGCGGGCCTGATCGGCGGCCTGATCATCGGCTCCAAGAAAAAGAAAAAGGCGCGCGAGGAAGCGGTCGAGGAGGCCTACGCGGCCGATGCCCAGTATAACGACAATTACCGGCGCGCCATGACCGCCTGCATGGCCGCCC
>JADFJJ010000084.1 GCA_022566215.1 Pseudomonadota bacterium
TTTCTTTAATTAATTTCTCTTTGAAAGACAAAACCTTTGTAAGCTGTTCTCCAGGGTCCTCAAGGAGATCTTTAAGGGGGGTTTTGAAAAGCAATGAAATTTCTGGTTTGTCAGTTTTCTCTTGTCTTTCCACCGATAGGCAGAATTCTTCCTCAAAACCTGACGAGTAGAGATGGCCAGGTGGGGATCCCCATCTTTGCCACATAATACCAACGAAATAGTCGCACTGCTCGAGGTCGCGGTTAATTACCGCCTGCGGCCGTCCTTGCTGGGCGATGGTTTCCTCCCAACCGACCAATTCGATTTGAAAGCCGTTTATATGGGCATGATTTCGGTTCTCCTCTTCAACTACACGACTAGCAGCTTTCCTTTCTTCCTGGAGGTCTCCAGGTGCACCTAAAAAGACTTTGAGGATCCTTCTATTCGCATTCATACCCACCTCATACGAATGTTAGCAAAAGTGTACAAGCTTTAGCTGTAATGAATTGGAGAATACCCCAAAAGCAGGGGCCTTGCCCACCCTAGAATTTTAACTCAGCCTTTAGATTATTTTTAGGAAATACAAAATCCGGACTTCAAAAAAGTGGGCCAGAGAAAACCCTTAAAAAAGGCTAAAAAATCCTACTTTTGGGCCAATTCTATCTCCAAAGCCGTTCCGGATGTAGAGCAGAAACCCGCCGGAAACGACCATTAAGTACCTGTTTAGTACATACGAGATAAATGTTTGCCTTTTTGGTTGGCGGAGAGAGAGGGATTCGAACCCTCGATACCTGTCAGGGTATACTCCCTTAGCAGGGGAGCGCCTTCAGCCGCTCGGCCACCTCTCCGGGGTACGGGAATAGCCTTAAGCGCAGGTGAAGTCAACCGGCAGGGGGCCCAGGTTTTTCCCGCCCTTGCCGGGCGCAAAAAGCGCTCTATAATGACCCGCCATGACCCTGGTTCGTTTCATATTTGCATTTTGCGTGGTTTTTATGCCGGCGTTTTTTGGCCACGCCGAAGAGGCGCTGGAAGCATATAACCTTGAAGACCGCCCGCCCTATCTGTGGCAGTTTCCCAAGCAGTTCAAGGAAATGTCGGGCCTGGCCTTAAGCGCTGACGGGCGGCTGTTCGGCCACGCGGAAAAACGCGCGGTCATTTACCAGATCGACTGGCGGGAAGGAGCGCTGCTGAAAACCTTTTATTTCGGCCGGCCGCCCGCCAAGGGTGATTTCGAGGGGATGGCGATCGTGGATAAGCGCTTTTTCCTGATCACCGAAAAGGGCATGCTCTTTGAGGGCCGCGAGGGCTTCGAAGGGGAAAGCAAGCTGTACCGGGAACACGATACCGGGCTTGCCAGGGTGTGCGAGGTTGAGGGCCTGGCGACCTATCCTGAGGCCGGCAAACTGCTGATCCTGTGCCGCAAGGCCAGGGACAAGGACCTGAAAGGAAAACTGACGATCTTTTCCTGGGATATCGAGACCGGTGAGCGCGATCAGGCGCCGTTCCTGCAAATCGACCTGACGGATCCCGCCATCCCGGAGGATTTGAGGAAGGCCAAACCCTCGGGGCTGGAGGTGCTGCCCGGTGGCGGCGGGCTGATGGTGCTGACCACCGGCAAGCGGCTGTTGATCGAGCTTGGCTTCGACGGTGAAATCCGTTCCTGGCGCGCGCTCCATGACAAACGCCACAAAAATCCCGAAGGGCTGGCGATCACCCACGATGGGCACCTGATTATCGCCGACGAGGCCGGCACGCTCCAGATCACCGTTTATCCCAAAGGGGACAGCTCAGCCGATAACGCTGAGCATGACGGCGAGGGATAGCGCCCCGTAAATCAGCAGGTTCATGAAGACCCTGAGGATCAGGCGGTGGTCGTCGCCCTCGACCCCCAAAAGATCACAAATCCTGTTGCCGGGCCACAGAATGATCGCGGCGATTTTATCGGTGGTTGTCATCGCCGCTCTGATAGCCCCGGCATGCGGCAAAAACAAGGCCCCCTTCCCCAATCCGGAGAAATATGCAACCTTCCCCTCTAACTAAAGGAGGGGGATATAAAAAAATCCATTATCGAGCGGGATTTGCCTAAAATCGGCGACGCCAGCAAAGATGACCTGAAAGGCGCCGCAAAGACTTCCAATAAGGCGCTGGCCGAGCTCGGCAAGGACATCCAGTGGCTCCATAGTTACGTTGCGGAGGATAAAACCTTTTGCGTTTATCTGGCCAAGAATGAGGAGATTATCAAGAAGCATTCCGAGCTGAGCGGCTTTCCGGCGACCATCATTACCGGGATCAAGCGCATCATCGACCCGGCCACCGCCGGTTAATTTCCCCTCTTGGGCGGGCGCCCGGGGTTATCCGGGCTTGTTTCTTTTAGAAAAAAATTTCCAATTTTGATAAGCTTTGCCTAAAGTCTAAACGTAACAGGATCAGACCAGCGAGGGAGCCTTTTGGTGAAACAGGATATGTCCGGCACAGCAGGCACTATTAAAGTGGCGCAGCTTGCCGCTTTGCTTGGGGAATTGCACCAGACCAAAAGAAGGGACCGCGGGTCTCTTTACAATGCCCGCATCAAAGTGGATGGAACGGTCCGGGAGGTTGTCCTGAAAATCCTACCCCCGCGGCTGGTTATCAGCGAATGTACCGGGCTCCTGGTCGCCAGATCGCTGGGGCTTAAAACGCTGGAAGCCTGGCTGGTGCCGACAAAAACCCAGTTGGTTTTCGCCACCGCCAAGGCCGGTATCCAGACTATCAAGGATGCCGGGATTACCTATGATGATGATTACTGGGACCAGGGCGTTGGGGAAGAATGGTTCCGCACCGCATTTACCTTTGACACCCTGATCGGCAACTTTGACCGGGTGCTGCGCAATATGTGTTTCCTTGGCAAGGCGCCGGAAGGTGAGTTTGTTTTCATGGATCACGACCTGATTTTCTTCAAGAAGCGCTGGTCACCCGAGACGCTGCGCCAGACCAACGCAGCATCCGGCCACAACAACCTGGCGCGATTTCTGCCCCGGGCCGATACGGAAGCGCGCAACAACATCCTGAGAACCGCACAGAACTGCCAAAAAAGTCTTAAATCTGAGAAATTCAATTTTCTGGATCAGCTCCAGGATTGCGGCTTGGCGAGCGAAGACGAACTGGCCGCCGTCAAGGCCTTCCTGACCCACCGGGCACGCAGCCTGACATCGCTGGTCCACGCCCAGCTAAACCAAAGCACCAGGATCAGCCATGTGAATGAGTATTTGATAAAGGCTGGAACCCCCGGTAATCCTGCCTTCAGTGTCGGACGGCTATCCGCTTTCCTGGGGGTATTGCACAAGGCCAAAAAAAAGAACCGGCAAACCGTCTACAGCGCCCGCGTCGAGGTGGGCGGCGCCAGCCATGATGTCGCCATGAAAATATTATCCCCCAAGGCAGTGGCCAATGAATGCACCGCCAGCCTGGCCGGCAAGCACCTGGGGTTTACCATCCTGGACCCGTTCCTGGTTCTTTGCCCTCCTGAATTGTTAGATTTTATTAATATGAAATTTAATAAACCTCAGGTTTTTTTCGCCACCCGCCTGTCAAAGCTGAAAACCATGAACACCAATCCGGAGGCGCAAAAGTTTGAATTCTGGACCCGGGAACTGAAGGCAAAATGGTTCCGTCAAACATTCGTTTTTGATGTTCTGGTTGGAAATGAAGACCGGGTCATGAAAAACCTGTTTTTCATGGAGGAGGAGGGAAAAGATCAGTATGTCCTGCTGGATCACCAGATGTGTCTGTTCGGAGACCACT
>JADFJJ010000085.1 GCA_022566215.1 Pseudomonadota bacterium
GGATATCACCGGGGTCATGCACTGCTTTACTGCCAGCGTCGATCTGGCCAAAAAGGCGCTGGATCTGGGGTTTTACGTCTCGTTTTCCGGGATCATCACCTTCAGGAACGCTGAAGGCGTCCGCGAGGCCGCCAAAATCGTCCCCGATGACCGCATTCTGGTGGAAACCGACGCTCCGTACCTGGCGCCGGTCCCGCACCGCGGCAAGCCCTGTCAACCGGCCTACGTCGCCGATACCTTAAAATTCCTGGCGGAGCTGCGCGGAACCCCGAAGGACCGGATGGCGGCGATCACCACCAAAAACTTCTTTGATTTGTTCCCCAAGGCGGGGGAAGCGCCATGAAAGTTACCATTTTGGGCTGCGGCACTTCCGGCGGAGTACCCCGGATCGGCAACGTGTGGGGCGTCTGTGACCCCAAAAACCCCAAAAACCGGCGGCGGCGGGTTTCGATCCTGGTCGAACAGGGGGAGGGACGTCTGCTGGTCGATACCTCACCCGATCTCCGCGAACAGCTGCTGGACGCCGATGTAGATACCCTGGATGCGGTGCTGTACACCCACGATCACGCCGACCACACCCACGGTATCGATGACCTCCGGGCGATTTTTTACACCAATCGCGCCCCGGTGCAAATTTACGCAAGCAAGGAGACGCTGAAAATCCTCAACCGGCGCTTCGACTATATATTCAAGTCCCAACTGGGCTATCCGTCGATTTGCCAGGCGAACGAAATTACCGGGCCATTCAAGGTCGGCGGCATCAAGGTAACGCCTTTTATCCAGAACCACGGGCCGATCACATCAATGGGCTTCCGGTTCGGAAAAGTGGCCTATTCCACCGATTTGAACGGACTGCCGGAGGAATCGTGGGAGATTCTCAAAGGGGTAGATACCTGGATCGTCGATGCGCTCAGGCCAGCGCCGCACCCGACCCATCCGCATCTCGAAATGACGCTGGAGTGGATCGAACGACTGAAACCCAGGCGCGCGATCCTGACCCACATGACCTGGGATATGGACTATGAGACCCTCCGCCGCGAACTGCCCAAAGGGGTCGAGCCCGGTTATGACGGGATGGTGATCGAGCTGTAAAATCGAAAAGCCTTCCGGAAAAATGAAAATTTAGATTTTATTCACCTGTTTTATTTATAATCACGGGGTTATGGGAATGTACCGGACCATACTTCACGCCATGGTCATGATGGCGATGTTCGCCATTGTTTTGGTGATTTTAGAACATTACAAGTTTTTTGACCGCCAGACGCCAAGAACCGATGAACAGCGGGCCACGGCGAACATGTCCGCTGTGGCGCCGTCACGGCTGTCGGCGCGGAGCGGAGAATATATCATCAACCGCGCAAATGACGGCCATTTCTGGGTCAACGCCTACGTCAACGGCGATCAGGTTCGCTTTATGGTCGATACCGGGGCCTCGTTCGTGGTTTTAAGCCCGGATGATGCCGAAACCCTCGGGTTTGATTTCTGGGACGAGGATTTCAGCTATCGAATCCGCACCGCGACCGGCGAATACGCGATGGCGCCGATCGTGATAGATGAGATCGAAATCGGCGATGATATCCGCATCTTTAATGTCCGCGGCGCGGTCTTGAACGAAGGGGCGGAGGTCTCGCTGCTGGGGCTTTCTTTCCTCAACAAACTGACCAGCTATCAGTTTTCAGGGGATGAACTGATCCTGACGCCGTAAATAAATTAACAAACAACACTAACGTATTGTATTAATTACTGAAAAAAGGATTATACCCGTCCTTTATCGTATCTATTATTTAACATAATATACATTATGCGCCTTTGTGGTGGGTGTAATAAGGCCGGATTTAGGATAAAAATTAACCCCTCTTATTAATGTCTTTTAATAATCCAGCGGTTTTTCCAAATCGAAATCAATCTGGAACGTCCTGCCCGGGCGCTGCAGCCGGTAGGAAAAAGTTTTTCCAGGCATAATCTTCAAAACCCAGGTGTTATTTACAGATTCATCCAGGCCATTTTCCAGAAAAAGTGCCTTTGAATAAGCATCAGCCGGAAATTCGCGGATAAAGAGCGCCCCTGCGATAGAGACAATGGTTTCGTTTGCCTCACCCCCATACATGGTCACTTGATCGGGGGTTCCGTCCTGGTGGCGGTGATCGTGCTTTAGGGTCAACCCCTCCCCTAATGTTATAATCCAGGTTCTGGAGGTGTCTTCACCAACGCTTAAAGGAATTCTTATGGTTTCATCGGAACATTCCGCCACATCCATGATGATGACTGAATCGCGCCATTTGGCATCACTTTCATTGCTTTCGACCACCTGGCCCTGGTATTTGCCGCCACAGAGGGCTGATAACGCCTCAAAAAACGCATTATGGGTCTCAGCCGCCTGAATTGGCGACGCGACCACGCCGGCGGCCACGGAGAGGCCTATCGTTAAGGCGAATTTGTTCATCTTTATCTCCATTCCACCTAACAAACCCCTACCCTAGCGGCTTGATAAGTGTTTGAACACCTCCGCCAGCATACACCGCACCGAACCGCCGCCAGGTCCTTTCTTTTATCGTCATACCCGCCCCTGCCTGTCCGCCGAAGCCTTGGCGACCCTGGCTACGCCGGAGGCTATGCCGAGGCGAGAGGGGGAGTGGGTATCCATTTATTATTTTCCACCCTCACCCTACCCTCTCCCGTCAAGGGAGAGGGGATTACAGCTGGGCACTTCTTAAACTCCCTCTCCCCTTCCGCCGTCGCCGAAGGCTAAGGCGGACAGGCCGTGGGAGAGGATTTAGGTGAGGGGGTCATTAAAAAACCCCTTCTCATCCATTTATGCAGGTGATGATTAAAACACCTCCGCCAGCATACACCGTACTGAGCCGCCGCCAATGCGCTCTATGACCGGAATTGGGCTGGAGACGATGGTACACCCGAATTTATCCACTATAGCGGCTTCCTGGGCCGCTGAGAGGCTCAATCTGGCGCCATTGGACATCACCAGCACTCTTCCCCCCGATTTCGAGGCCAGACACAGCATATTGCCGGCAAAATGCTCATAAACCTGCCGGTTTCCCAGTTTCAGGATGGTTTTGCCGGTTTTTTCCAGCAAACCGGCGATCCGCTCCCGGTCCCCCGGGTCAATGGTATCGAGCCCGATAATCACGAAATCGGGGCCGAGGCACATCATGACGTTGGTGTGGTAGATCGCCTCCCCTTCCGGCCCCAAAGCCCGGAACGGCACCGCCTGGTAGCCGGAAAGCGCTGAATATTCAGCTAAAACCTCCTCAAAGGTGCGCGAAGAGAGCGCCGCATAGGCCAGTTTATTCTGGTGATCGAGAACCATCGAGCCGGTCCCTTCCAGGTAAGCGCCATGTTGCTCAAAGGATTCCAGTGAGCGGTCCGCGGGTGCGCCGGTCAGCTCCTCAAGGCGCGCCAGGATATCATCGCGGCGCTCAAGTCTCCGGGTTTTGCTGGCCATCGGGAAGGTTAGCAGCGGCCCGCCCGGGTGGGTGCAAAACCAGTTGTTGGGAAAGACCGCATCGGGGGTTTCGGGAAGATCGGTATCATTAACGGCGATGACAGTGACGCCGGCTTTTTTCAGCCGCGCCGCCAGCTGGTCAAACTCGTACAGCGCCAGTTCCTGTATCTCACCGGCGGTCAGCTCGGGAAACGGCTTCTGAAAGGGGTTCGAGGCCCCTGTTTCCGGATTGAAGCCGAAAGCGGCCGGGCACACCATCCAAA
>JADFJJ010000086.1 GCA_022566215.1 Pseudomonadota bacterium
AGCTGTAAGTGGCCAGGAGTGAGGAGACCCGCTTGACGCTGGTCATGCGCGAGGACATGTCGTAGGCGTAATTGAAGGTCCTGGTGCCTTTGTTCTCGTGTTTGATGGATTTGCGGTTGCCGACCTCGTCATAAGTGTAAATGAGCTTGGTCTTGTTGCCGGAGAAGCCGCCCGGAATGACGGTATCGGTGACGGTGATCTGACCCACCGCATTGTAGCTGTGGGTGATGCTCTGGGAATTATCGGCGAACTTGACCTCGGTCTGGCGGCCGCGGGGGTCGTAGGAATATTCCACCACCGGGTCGAGCCCCGGAGTTCAAAATAAGTAGTAAAATGCTTATTTATTATTTTGTAATTTTTTAATAAGAACCAAATTATTTCTCAAAACTTTTATAATATTCCTCAATTTTATCATGATTGATATTACATTTGGTTTTTTTTGCGATAGCAATTATTTCCTCTTTAGTGGGCTTTTCTAACCGTACAAAAAGAAGAGAATTTAAAAAATCAATAATTTCCTCTCCCAAAATCGCAGACCCAAGCCCCCCCTGGATATCAACTATTTTACCATTTGGATAATCGGATGAATATTCTATACCTGCAATATAACCGGTAATTCCATCTTCAGTCATTGAATAAACTCCAGCTCCGTTTTCATGAAAAATATAAATCAAGAAAGCATGTTTTATCCATTTATCATCCTTTACACTACAAGCAGAAACAAAAGCCGGGGTTGGAGAAATGTTAATTCTCTCCAAATAAGACCCAACGGCGTCTTCAATTTCAATTGCGTAGGCTCTAGGGAAAATTATGCCAAAGCAAATAACCCAAATACTTATAGTTCTTTTCATTTTCATCTTAAGGTTGATTCCTTGTAAATATTATTAAGAATATATCGTTTCCACCTAATGTACTAGTGGGGGCTACATTTCTTAAAGGATTCCCAAACTTATCACAAGGAACCATGCTGAACCCTCCAGGGGAACTGGTTGTGCCCTCGGCACCCAAATTGTTAATACCTTTAGCGGATTCCGTAAACTCAGGTGCAAACTTTATGGCATCCCCATCTGTGCCCGGTGCAGCGGATCTCCTGGCCCGGCGGGCCGTTTCCTCGCGGCGCTCAAAAGCGCCCCGCCCTCTGGCAAAAGCAAATAAGAGGCGCTATACCTGAAAGTCCTTAAGGCCACACCCGGGGGATCAATGAAGGACATTCTGGAAAGACTGGAGAAAAAGCGCCGCCAGGCGAGGCTCGGCGGGGGGGCTAAGCGGATCGCCACCCAGCACCAGCGCGGCAAGCTGACCGCCCGCGAGCGCATCGATCTGTTGGTCGATGAGGGCTCGTTCGAGGAGTTCGACATGTTCGTCGAGCACCGCTGCACCGATTTCGGCATGGAAAAGAATAAAGTCCCGGGCGACGGGGTGGTTACCGGCCATGGCGAGATCAACGGCCGTCCGGTCTATGTCTTTTCCCAGGATTTTACCGTCTTCGGCGGCTCGCTGTCGGCCACCCATGCCGAAAAAATCTGCAAGATCATGGATATGGCGATCAAAAACGGCGTACCCATGATCGGCATCAACGACAGCGGCGGGGCGCGCATCCAGGAGGGCGTGGCGTCATTGGGCGGCTATGCCGAGGTGTTCCAGCGGAACGTTCTGGCCAGTGGCGTGATCCCGCAAATCAGCGTTATCATGGGGCCGTGCGCCGGCGGGGCGGTCTATTCGCCGGCCATGACCGACTTTATTTTCATGGTCGAGAAAACCTCCTACATGTTCGTCACCGGGCCCGGGGTGGTCAAGACCGTGACCCAGGAAGAGGTCTCGGCGGAAGAGCTGGGGGGTGCTGAGACCCACACCACCAAATCCAGCGTAGCCGACGGGGCGTTCAAAAACGATGTCGAGGCGCTAAGCGAGATCAGGCGCCTTTATGATTTTCTGCCGCTCTCGAACCGCGAAAAACCGCCGGTGCGGAAAACCGCCGACCCGCCCGGGCGCGAGGAAAAGTCGCTGGATACATTGGTTCCGACCAGCCCCAACAAGCCCTACGACATGCACGAAGTGATCCTGAAAGTGCTCGACGAGGGTGATTTTTTCGAGATTCAGGCGAAACACGCCCGGAACATTATCACCGGCTTTGGCCGGGTTGCCGGCCGCACGGTCGGGGTGGTGGCCAACCAGCCGATGGTGCTGGCCGGCTGTCTGGACATCAATTCCTCCAAGAAGGGCGCGCGCTTTGTCAGGTTTTGCGACGCCTTTTCGATCCCGATCCTGACCTTTGTCGATGTGCCGGGGTTCCTGCCCGGCACCGCCCAGGAACATGGCGGCATTATCAAAAACGGCGCCAAGCTGTTGTACGCTTTTGCCGAGGCGACGGTGCCGAAGATCACCGTGATTACCCGGAAGGCCTACGGCGGCGCCTATGACGTGATGGCCTCCAAGCATTTGCGCGGCGATTTGAACTACGCCTGGCCCTCGGCCGAGATCGCGGTGATGGGGGCTTCGGGCGCGGTCGAGATTATTTTCCGCAAGGACAAGGATGATAAGAAAAAAATCGCCGCCCGGACCAAAGAGTACGAAGAGAAATTCGCCAATCCCTTCATCGCGGCGCAACTGGGCTTTATCGATGACGTGATCATGCCCCACTCGACCAGGAAGCGGATCGCCCGCGGCCTCGAGCTGCTGAAGAACAAGGACCTCAAAAACCCGTGGAAAAAACACGGGAACATCCCGCTTTAAGGGTTTCTCCTTCGGTCATACCGGCTTGGCAGTTGACAGGCGTCAGTGAGCAGTTGGTGGTTCCTGGTAAAGCACTCTGTCATGCCCGATTCAGTCGGGCATCCGGTTTTTGTTTTTGTATTAAAGGCCGTTGAATTGCACAAACATTTCCCGGATACCCGCTCGGAGGCGGGTATGACATTGTGAATTTGCAGTCACACCCTTGCCCTCACGGGGCCGCTGTGGGATAGGTTTGAGAGGAAATTAAGAGGAAAACGATGACCATCCGCGAGCGCTTGAAAGAATTGGGAATAGAGCTGCCGGAGCCGGCCAAACCGGTCGCCTCTTACCTGCCTTTCGTTCGAACCGGGAATTTGATTTCTGTATCGGGCCAGGTGTCGCTCTCCGCCGGCCGGGAGTTCAAGGGCCGGGTGCCGGACCAGGTCAGCCTCGAGGATGCCATTTTGGCCGCGCGCCTGTGCGGCATCAATATCCTGGCCCAGCTGAACGCCGCCCTTGATGGCGATCTGGACCGGGTAGTGCGGATCGTAAAACTGGGCGGATTCGTCAACTGCACCCCCGATTTCACCGACCATCCCAGGGTCATCAACGGCGCGTCGGACCTGATGGCCGAGGTGTTCGGCGAGGCCGGCAAGCACTCCCGCGCCGCGGTCGGCGCCTCTTCCCTGCCGCTCGGCGTCACCGTCGAGGTCGATGCGCTGGTGGAGGTTGCCTGAGCCTGAAACTTCATGACGGTTTCTTTCAAACCAGGCATTTCAGACATTCCAGCCAACCACTGGGACCAGCTTAACAGCAGCCGCAACCCGTTCCTCAAGCACGCGTTCCTGAAAGCCCTGGAGGATTCTGGGTCGGTTTCCCGTGACGCGGACTGGCGGCCTCACCATGCGGGTTTGACCGGCGACAACGGGCGCCCGGC
>JADFJJ010000034.1 GCA_022566215.1 Pseudomonadota bacterium
CGGCGTCAATCTGGTCCACCCGGGCCTGCAGCTGGGCGGTCACCAGCATCGCCTCCAGCTCGTCAACCCGGCCCCTGGCGCGTTCAAAGACGGCTTCGGCCTGATCGACGGCCTGCTCGGAGGTGTTGTCGCTGAGCAGCAGATTTTTCTGGCGCTCGAGCGTGATCGCGGCCAGCTCCAGCTCGGCCCCGGCCTGTTCCTTTTGGGACAAAAGGGCATCAATTTCGCTATCACGCAGCCCTTTCAGAAGATTGTCGCGGAAGAAACGGGCCTGCTCCAATGCTGCTTCGGCCTCGGCCGCGGCGGCTTCCTCAGCAACGCTTTCCAGGGCAAAAAGCGCATCCCCGCTCTTGACCCAATCGCCGCGGGCGACCGAAAGGCTTATCAACGTCCCGCCCTCGGGCAGCGCCACCCGCACGTACTCGCCCTCGGCATAGCCGAACCAGCGGACTTCCGGTTCACCGGAATAGAGGGTGTAGGTGAAAATGGCGATCGCCGCCAAAGCCAGGCCGGAAAGGATTTTGGTCAAGTGTTTTTTCATCTCTCTGCTCCCCTAAGCCTTCAGGCCGCTGATCAGAATATCGCGGGCGGCCTTGATATGCGCTTTCGGGTCCAGCCCGATGCCATCGCGGATCACCGGGGTCTGGTTGATCAGCGCCAGCATCAGGAAAGGGGCCATCAGGATGCGCGCCGAAGCCTCGGGGTCGACCTTGCGGAATTCCCCGGTGGCGATGCCCTTTTCGATGATTTTGGTGAAAAATCCCTGGATGCGCAGGATCACGTTGTCACAATAATACTTGGCCAGTTCGGGAAAATTGTTGGCTTCGGCCAGGATAATCTTGGGGAATGTGCCAATCCGGGATTTGCTCAACATCTCGCCGATATGGCCGAACACGTCTTCCAGTAGGGGCAGGACCGGGCCTTGGTGTTGCTCCAGTTTGGCCTCGATCGGAGCGATGTTGAGGATCAGGGTATTTTCGACCACCCTTTTGAACAGCTCTTCCTTGTTGTCGAAATATAAATAAAGCGTCCCTTTGGCAACCCCGGCGCGGGCCGCCACATCCTCCAGCCTGGTGGCGGCGAAGCCATTTTCGGCAAACAGTTCGAAGCCAGCCTCAAGTATCGCCGATTGCCTTGAGATGAGGTCTTTTTCTTGTTTCAGGATTGTCGTCACCGGCGCCTCCTTGTCCGTTCCTCCGGGCCCCTCATGGTTCCCTTTCCAAATATGACTGACCAGTCAGTCATATTTAGGCGAGGTTTGATAAAAAGGCAAGATATTTTGCCAAATCACGCGTCCCGGCACAGCCGAGGGCTCTCCCCGTCCGGCCGGGTTCAAAAAAACATTGAATAATTCTCCACACCAGACATACTCGGCCCAAAGTATTCAATTCCTTTTCCTGCATGCGGAGAAAGATAATGCGTAAACTCATATTTCTGGTTGTTTTAGGCAGCATGGTTTTGGGAAGTTTTCCCGCGCTAGCAAAAAATTTCAGGGTTATTGGCGAAAAAAGTAATACTGAACGTACAATTTTTAAAATTAAATGCGACAACGGCAAAGAACGGCAGGTCGCCTATGATGAAAAAAGAGATAAATATTATTATGGCCGCGTGGGCATGATGCTCGGCAACCGCCCTTGGAATTCGCTTGAAAGAGCTGGCGATGACATCTGTGAAAAAACCTGACCGGGAATTTATTATGAAGGATAGCAAGACCCATGGCTGAGAAACCGGCACCCAAGTACAAGTTGAGGCGGCCTAAAATTGGTTTGGCGCTGGGCTCCGGCGTCGCCCGCGGCTGGGCTCACATCGGCATCCTGAAAGCGATGAAAGCCCGGGGCATCGTCCCCGATGTGGTGGCCGGCACTTCGGTCGGCGCGGTGGTCGGCGCGGCCCACGTCACCGGCAGCCTTGAGCGGCTGGAAGACTGGACACGGAACCTCTCGAAGATAAATTTTTTCCGTTTTCTTGATTTCAGACTCAGGGGGGCCGGCCTGTTCGGCGGCAAAAAACTTCACGACCTGATGGTCAAAAGCTTCGGCAACCAGAACATTGAAGACCTCAAAACCCCCTTTACGGCGATCGCTTGCGAGTTGATGTCGGGCCATGAAATCTGGCTCAGGGATGGCTCTTTGATTGACGCGGTGCAGGCGTCATTCGCCCTGCCCGGCGTGTTCGAACCGTTTTGCCATGAGGGCCGCTGGCTGGTCGACGGCGCGTTGGTCAACCCGGTTCCGGTCTCGGCCTGCCGGGCGATGGGCGCCGAGCTGGTGATCGCGGTCAACCTGGTGGAGGACATGTACGGCCGCGCCCGGGCCGAGCGCGAGGGGCTGGTCGGCACCGGCAAATACGGAGTCTTTACCGAGTTTATGAAACCGCAAACGCTGACCAGTAATCCGCTCTCGCAAACCTTCATCAGGAAACTTCTGACCCACAAAAATGATTCCCCGTCGATTTTCGCCAACATGGCGGCCTCGCTCAACATCATCCAGAACCGCCTGGCGCGGAGCCGCCTGGCCGGCGACCCGCCCGATATTCTGATCGCCCCGCGCGCCGGCCACATCGGCCTGATGGAGTTTCACCGCGGCGCGGAGCTGATCGAGATTGGCGAGAAGGCGTTCGAGGACGAATACGACAGCCTGCTCGACGCCCTGACCATAATCGGCTATCGCATCAACCGGGCCCGCGCCCGAGACCAAAAGAGAAAAAAGACATGAGCAAAAACCGGGAACCGGTCCTGCGCATCTCGCCCCGCCTGGCGGACTTGAACCTCAATGGCAATATTTTCGGCGGCTGGGTGCTGTCGCAAATGGATATCGCCGGCGGGATCACTGCCGCACGACGGGCTCGCGGCACGGTGGCGACAGTGGCGATCGAGGCGATGAAGTTTGTGCGCCCGATCCGCGTCGGCGACCTGGTCAGCTGTTACGCGGAGATTGTCAAGGTTGGCACCACCTCGATCACGGTCAAGATCGACGTCACCGCGATCAGAGCAGGCAAGCGTGAAACCCAGAACGTCCGCGAGGTTCAAGTGACCGAGGGATTTTTTATTTTTGTCGCGCTGGATGAAAAGGGCCGCCCGCGCCCGGTGCCGGAAAATTAGGGCTTTTGCTTCTTCCCGTCCTGGGGCGGCGCAAGCTGGTCTTGGGGCGGGGTTTCAAGGGCGAACTGCTCCATGATCCGGTCCATTTCAGCAACGCAAATTTGTCCGGTTTGATCCAAAAACGCACGGTTTTCTGGGGAAACTTCATCGCGGATTATTTCCCGGGTAAGAATATCATAGGCCTCCGGGTCCAGCTCGGAGCGAAACCGGCTGATCGAACAACCACACAGAATCTCACACGCCGTCTGGCCTTCGTATTCAAGGCAGCCCTGCATACAATTGGCATAATCCAACAGCAGCATTTCTTCCGGGATTTCCCCGGCCAGCGCCGCCGGGCCATAAAAAACCGCACCTATGATGGCGGTGCGGAGGATGTTGAGTCTGATTTTCTTATTCCGGATCATAATGTCTCCTTGAAGGCGACTATGGAGCTATGGAGAAATTGTGTCAATTCTGTGCCTGCGCCACTTGTCTTAATGGAGCTGAGCTCTTAAATAATTTATCTGGCTGGTTTGTTAACAAAGGGAATTTTCTAATGGCACAAGCAATGTTCGGCGCAGGGTGTTTCTGGGGGGTTGAAGCGACCTTCAAGAAAGTCGAAGGCGTCACCAAAACAGAAGTTGGTTATGCCGGCGGCGGCAAGGACAATCCCACCTACCAGGAAGTGTGCGGCGATACCACCGGCCATGCTGAAGTGGTTGTGGTGGATTTTGACGCCGAGGTTGTTTCCTTTGCAGATCTCCTGGAGGTGTTCTGGAGCTGCCACAACCCGACCACCTTGAACCGCCAGGGCCCCGATGTCGGCAGCCAGTACCGCTCGGTTATTTTCACCTTTGATGATGAGCAGCAAACCCTGGCCGAAAAATCAAAGGCTGACCAAGAGGCTTCGGGCCGCTTTAAAGGCCCGGTCGTCACCGCGATCGAGCCGGTTTCCAGCTACTGGCCGGCGGAAGACTATCACCAGAACTATTTCGAAAAAGATGGCATCGGGGCTTGCCCGGTTTAGGCCGCCTTGCGATTGAACCACAGCGCGCCGAGAACTGCGGCCAGCGCCAGTGACCACACCAGCGTCGGGCCGGTCGGGTAATCGGTCAGGAGCGAGGTGATCAGGCCGGCCAGGACCCCCAAAGTCGCCAGCCCGTAAGCCACGCCGAGGCGTTTTGTCCTAGGCAGCACCCAAGCGCCCAGCGCCGGGAATATCAGGGTCGCAAACACCAGATACACCCCGACCACCTGGACCGAGGCGGTGATGACAATCGCGAAAATAATGTAAAAACCGAGGTGCCGTATTTTCTCGCGAAAGCGAAACCAGATGACAAGGATTGGCAGGTATATGGCGGCGATCAGGCCGATTTCCGACCAGGTGATGAACAGGATCTGGCCGGCGAGCAAATCGCGGATTTCCTCATTCCCGAGCGGCTGGTTGGCCAAAACCAGAAGCGCCATCGAGGCAGCCAAAACAAAACTGCCGCCGATCAGGGCTTCCTGGTACTTGCGCAGGTTTTTTTCGGTCCAGGAAAAGAACACCCCGGCGAGCAGCGCCGCCGAAAAGGCAAAGACGTTGACGATAATAAAATCCCCAAGGGTTTCGACATCGCCGACATAAAGCGTGGCGGCAACCGCGCCCAACCCGGCGATCTGGGCGGTGGCCAGGTCGATAAAAATAATGCCGCGTTTGAGAACTTCGAGCCCGAGCGGGACATGGGTGACGACCACCAGCAGGCTGACGACAAAGGCGGGGGCAATAATAGATAACAACGTTAAATCAAAAGTCATTCAAGATTCTCCAAAAGCATATTAACCATGACCTCATAAAGCTGGAAAATATCATCAGCCTCCTTGGTGCCGCCGACGGTATAGGGAAGCGTTACCGCTGGCACCCCGGTGCGTTCCGCCAGCCAGCGCGAAGGCTTGCTGTTTTCATAGGCGGCGTTGAGGATCAGGCGCGGTTTGCTATCGCGAATTTCGTTCAAAACTTTTTGCAGGTGCGAAGTGGTCGGCGGAATGCCTGGCCGCGGTTCAAGGGTGGCAACAACCTTCAGCCCCAGCCAATCGGTCAGGTAAACCCAGGTTTTATGCTGAACCACGATTGGCAACCCGCGCAGCGGAGCGGCCGCGGTCTCCCATTTTACAATGGCGCTCTGCCAATGATCGTTGAAGGCCTGGTAACGGGCCTGGTAATACGCGCTATTTTCCGGGTCAATTTCCGCAAAACGCTGACTTAAGGCCTGGGCAACAATGGAAATATTATGCGGATTGCCAACAATGTGCGGGTTGCCCTGGGGGTGAATGTCGCCAAGCGCGCGGTCAACGCTGGTCGGGATTTCAAGTTTGTTGATGAAATCGGCAGCCAAAAAATTACCCTTTGCGCCGGGTTGAACATCCCTGTTACCGCTTTTTCGGAGCAACAGGGGCAGCCAGCCAATTTCAAGGTCGGCACCGTTGCAAACCACAATATCTGCCTTTCTGACCGCCGCGATCAGGCTGGGCCGGGCGGTGACAAAATGGGGATCCTGCAGTGGACTTGTGGCGTCGCGGACCTTAACTTTCGCCCCCCCCAGTTCACGGGACAGCGCGCCCCATTCCGGCTCGCAGGCAAATATGTCCAGCGCCGCCCGCGCTGGCAAGGCGGCCGCCAGTACAAACCCGAAAATTAAAACCAGAAAACGCATTCTCATAGCTAAAACCTGTTAAAAATTGTGGGCGCCGTGGGCGCCGATACTCATGATGAATTGCAGGAAAATCCGGGTATCCGGAACAAGCGACGACAGGTCACGGGTAAATTGAAGCCTGACCAGGCTAAACTCATTTCGGGCCCAATCAATGGCAAATTCATGGGTTCTTGGGGTCATGCCCAAGCTGTTGAGATTGGTCGGAAGCAACGAGGCAGCAATGGAATTTTCCGGATTCAGCTGGGAGTATCTGTACCCGGCCCGCCAGCCTGGGGTAAACTTGTACATGCCCTCAATATAAAAGCCGCTGTCCGTGCCATTATAGGCAATACCATTGTAGGTCCCATCCCGTTTTCGCAACATAAACTCACCAATCAGAGTGAAGTACCTCCGCTTGATATTGCCCTGCGGGGACCACTGGTATTTAAAGTGGGCGATGAATAGCTCTATTTTCCCGGAAAAGGATAATAGATCCGGAAACACATCATCGGGCGCGCCAAACATCTGGCCATCGGCCTTGGCATAAAGGTAGGAACCCCCCGCCAGCCAGCTGTTGCTTACCCCGAAATCGCCGCCAAAACGGGCAAAGCCTGTAAACGCCCCGGCGCCATCGTTCAAGGCGCCACCGGCCGGGAAGTCGTCGCCCCGGAAAATCCCGCCACCGAGCTGGATATAAGTCGTGGTGGGCAAAACCATCGCCACCTGAATGCCGTCGTCGTTATAATTCTCTCCCCCCAGGAAAACCTGGTAGGGCAACGGACGAATGGCAAAATTGTCGGTGTGGGTATGATTTTCATTGAGATAGCCAAGCGCCGCGAAAAACCGCCCGGCCTTCAGAGTTAGCCCCAAGGGCAATCTCAGGGTTTGAATAAAGGCCTCTTCCAGTTCAACCTCGACGCCCTCCGCGCTGGCATCGAGGGCGATGGTGGTGGAGGCATAAAACAGATCGTTGATGTTGGCTGAAAAGTTGAGCTCGGTCTCGCCCAGCGAAAAACCCTCCGGGCCCGGGCCGGCCTCTCCAAACAGGGGAAATCCAGGGATTTTATACAGGTCCGGGTCTTGTTTAAAGTTGGCATAGCGGCCATTAAAAACTATCCCGATCAACGGATTGAAGGCATTGCTTTTCCCGGCAATCCCCGCCGACACGGTGGACACCGGCGCCTGCTCCTCCTCGGGCTGGCGAGGGGTCTCGGTTTGGCTAACCTGGTTGACCGCCGGTCTGGCCTCCAAATCCTCTATCCGATCCTCCAGCCGCTCGATCGCCTCTTCATACATTTCCCGGAGGCGCTGCATTTCGGCCTTGATTTCGGATAACTCATCCCCCTCATCAGCCAACGCCAGCGGCACCCCGGCAAACAGGAAAATAATAAAAACAGAAAATACTTTTAAAAGGGTTCTAGGCATGAAATTGCTCCCCGGTTTTTTCGTGACACGCCCGGCACAGGCCATAAACCTCAACGGTTTTGTGGCTAATGGTGAAATTCTGCTGACGGGCAAGTTTTTCAAACGTCGCAGCGATTTTACCGGAATCGATTTCATCGACGCGGTGACAGGCGGTGCATATGAAAAAGTCGGCCTGGTGCCGGTTTTCAGGCCGGGTGCAGCCGACAAAAGCATTGAGCGATTCAATCCGGTGAACCAGACCGTTTTCCATCAGAAAATCGAGCGCCCGGTACACCGTCGGCGGCTTGGTTGCCTGGTGTCCCGCTCTGAAATTGTTGATAATTTGGTAAGCCTTGACCGGCTCGTGGCCTTGCCACACCAGCTCGAGAACCCGGCGGCGGGTGGCGGTCAGGTTGACCGCCCGCGCCCGGCATAAATCCTCGGCCTCACGAAGCGCGGTGGCGATACACCGCCGGTGGTCGTGGGTGGCGGGGCCGGGGTTGCAGGCTTTCTGGGTTTCGGTCATAATCGCGCACTGTCATGGTTGCAAAGAGTGGGGTCGGCCGGCTTAGAGCCGGCTCGTCAAACTGGGACGTTATGTTATAATATAACGTTGATCAAGGGGTAATCTATTCAGGCTTGGCGAACAGCTCCAGCGCGGCGATGGTCATGGCTTTCACCCCGGTTTTGATGGTCAACTCCGGCGCGGGCGCAAAAAACGGCGAGTGGAGCGACGGCAGGGTGCCGCCGGCGGCCATGGTTTCCTGGTAAAGCACCGGGTCTACCGCGCCGATCCAGAAAATAAAGCCCGGGATTTTGTCTTCGGTCCGTCCGTACTCGGAAAAATCCTCCCCGCCCATCACCGGCGGGACTTCAACGATAGTCGTGGCGACACCGGCCTCTCTCATAGCGCTGGTCACCCGTCCGACAAGCTCAGGATCGTTGTAGGTGGCGGGCGTGAATTCATCGGTACGGACGGTCACTTCCGGCAATAAATCCTCCGGCAGGCCGGCCACCCGGCCCTGGTTTTCAGCAATCCGTTTGATGCCATCGAGCAGGGTTTTGCGCACCTCGTCGGTATATGACCGGACCGTCAGCTGCAGCAGGACCTGGTCGGAGATGATATTGTGCTTGGTGCCGCCGTGGATCGAGCCGACCGTGACCACCGCCGGATCAAGCGGTGAGACCTCGCGGCTGACCAGGGTCTGCAGGTCAACAATAATTTGCGCCGCCAGCACCACCGGGTCCTTGGTGGTGTGCGGATAAGCGCCGTGGCCGCCGATGCCGTGGACAATGATATCGACCGAATCGACATTGGCCAGGGCATAGCCCGGGGTATACCCAACGGTGCCCGCCGGGGCGCTGGCGGCATCATGGAGGGCGAGGTTGTAATCGGGTTTCGGGAAACGCTCATATAGACCGTCGGCCAGCATCTCCTTGGCGCCGCCGCCGCGTTCCTCGGCCGGCTGGCCGATCATCACCAGGGTTCCGCGCCACTGGCCTCTCATCTCCACCAGGCGGCGCGCGGTGCCGACAAAAGCCGACATATGGATATCATGGCCGCAGGCATGCATGACGAAAACTTCATCGCCCGCTTGGTTAATAGCAGTGACAAGGCTGGCGTAAGGCAGCCCGGTCTGCTCTTGAGGGCAGAGCGTCCAGATCGGTCCTGATCAGCACCGTCGGCCCGTCGCCGTTTTCCAGAACCCCCACCAGGCCAAAGCCGCCGACGTTTTCAGTCACCTCCAGGCCAAGGCCACGCAGTTCCGCCGCGATCCGCGCCATGGTTTGCTCTTCCTGATAGGACAATTCCGGGTTTTGATGGAGATAGAGATATAGCTCTTCCAGATAGGCATAATCCTCGTCGATCGCCTGGTAGAGGGCCTCATTGGCGAGCGCGGTTGTAGACATCATGATAAGGGCTGAAACAATAGAGATCAGGGTCCGGCGCATGTATATTTCCTTTTTCCAAATAGTGAGGCCCGGAGTTAAGGAAATTCCCAGCACAAAATCAAGGCGATTTAACGCTCTAGCCCCGGCCGCGGGTTTTGGTGCGGTTGGCCCGCGCGTTTTTTTCCAGAAACTGGATGATCATTCCGGCAATGTCCTTACCGGTGGCCTTTTCAATCCCTTCCAGGCCGGGGGAGGAGTTGACCTCCATAACAACCGGTCCGCGGTTGGAGCGCAGCATATCGACGCCCGCCACATTCAGCCCCAACACCTTGGCCGCCTTGACCGCGGTGGCCCGTTCCTCTGGCGTGATCTTGATCTGGACGGCCTGACCGCCGCGGTGCAGGTTGGAGCGGAAATCCCCTTCCGCCCCGGTGCGTTTCATGGCCGCCACCACCCTGTTGCCGATCACCAGCGCGCGGATGTCTTCGCCCCTGGCTTCCTTGATAAATTCCTGCACCAGAATATCCGCATTCAGGCCGCCGAACGCCTGGATCATCGATTTGGCGGCGTTTTCGGTCTCCCCCAGCACCACGCCGATGCCCTGCGTCCCCTCCAGCACCTTGATCACCACCGGCGCCCCGCCAACCTGGTTGATGATGTCCCCGGCCTGGCCGGTCTTGTGGGCAAAACAGGTGACCGGCAGGCCGATCCCCTTGCGGCTCATCAATTGCAGCGAGCGCAGTTTGTCGCGCGAGCGGGAAATCGCCACCGATTCATTCAAGGGATAGACCCCCATCACCTCGAACTGGCGCAAAACGGCGGTGCCAAAAGCGGTGATCGAAGCGCCGATCCTGGGGATGACGGCGTCAAACCCTTCCAGGTCGCGGCCGCGGTACCGCACCGCGGGCTTTTTGGAGGATATGTTGACATAGACCCTTAAGGTATCCACCACTTCAATCTCATGGCCGCGCATCCTGGCCGCCTCAATCAGACGCCGGTGGGAATAAAGCTCCGGTTTTCGGGTCAGCAGGATTATTCTCATGACACCTGCCCCTCCTTTTTGCCAAAGGTGTAGGAGATTCCGGAATCGACAATAAAACGTCTCTTCAGGGCCTGTCTCCCCAGCAGCATGCGATACCCCATCTCGTCGCGGTTGGTGAGCGACAACTCAATCGGGAATTTATAGGGGCCGAGTTGAACCTGGGTGGTAATAAATATCCGCCGCTCGCGCGCGCCGTTAGAGCTGGTGACGTTGCGGATATCGACGAACTTCGCCTCACAAACCACCTGGGGTCTGCGCTTGCGCTTGATTGGATGGACCGTGAAACGAACCCAGGCCTCGTCGCCTTTTTTAAAGCGCCGGACATCAAAGGCATGGAGCGCCGAGGTTCTGGCGCCGGTGTCGATCTTGGCCTTGACCGCCCCGACTCCAAGCCCCGGCAGCCCGACACATTCCCGCCAGCCGATGATTGTTTTTGCCCGCACTTTGCATAGCTCCTGATTTGTCCGGCCCGTATCGGCATTTTTCAGGGGTTTGGCAAGCGATATTATCCCCGGCATAAATTAATCGATTTTTTCCTGCTCTTTTGGAATGTTTTGGACTAGGATATCCCCTTAGCCAATGGGGCTCTGTCCGTGTTGCCGGAGGGGCATTATGAGAACCAGAAGAGCAGTTGCCTACCTTAAAATATTCCTGATTTTGCTGGTGGCCGCGTGGTTTGCGCTATTTGCCGCCAGCGCCGGGGTTCTGGTGAAGTCGGAAGTGTTGACCGAAGGCCAGCTGGTCCCCAAACTTGGGTGCACCTATTTCACCGGGTTCGGCTTCACCAAGAAAGAGCACATCCTGAGCGACTTCGGCCCGATCGGCAAAGCGGTCTGCCCCAGGTTCATCGAGTTTGACTAGATTTAGAGACTAGCCTTCAGGATCATCCCAGCCGAGCGGGTTCTGTTCACGCCCGCCGATCGGGGTGGCCGGCATCCTTTGGCCCTTGGGCTTCGGGGAAAATTTCCGGTCAAAGAAGAGCGAGGTGGCGGTGCGGTAGTGATGACACGGGCGAAAGTCGTAAAAATCCACCTGCAACAGCCCGCTTTCGCGCAGTAGTGTGCTGGTGTTGGGATACCATTCCGAATTGTCCAGGATGATAAACCCGCCTTCCTTCAGCATCCCCAGGGAAGCCTTGGCGGGGTGGTAGCGGTTTTCCCCGCAATCGACCGAAATGACATCAAACTTTTTTCCAAGACCGGTAGCATAATCAGCCATTTTGCCTTTTTCCACCAGATGCAGCTCAGCCCCCGGCAAGTTCATGGCTTGCAGTGTTGTATGCCACTCCGGGTCATTTTCCAGGCTGGTGACGGATTTCACCCGGGGAGCCCAGAACATGGTGGAATTGCCGGCGCCGAATTCCAGGACATCATAGCCGGAAAGATCCATGTTCATCAGGTATTCGATCACCGAATAGGGGAACATCGGGATCGGGTCGCCGTTGCCGAGCACCGGCCGGAGGGTCTGGGCGCTTTTCACAAACCCGAGTTTTTCGCCGAGGATGTGGCCGACCGAAGTCATCGCCATCGTCCACCAGGGCACTTCAAAAACATTCAGGCTTTTCTTAAGCTCTTCAACCTCTTCTTCGGTCGGGTTCTTTTTTTGGATCAGGCCCCAAAACATGATTTCCTCCCAGGGTAGGATTATACGCTTTTTCTTCAGTCCTTTTTATGCTCTTTCAGCACCTGCTCGGCCAGCCTTCCGGTCAGCTCCTGCATGTGATGGAATTCGTGGGTATAGGTAGCGGCCCCCTGCGACATGGAACGCAACTCGATAATCAGGTCGTGGATCTCGGATTGGGGCATGTGCGCCTCAACCGTATCCCAGCCGGGCCAGCCTTCTCTGGCGTCATAGCCAAGCATCTGGCCGCGGCGCTGCGAGATCATACCGGTCACCTTGTTGGTGTAATCGTTGGGAACATGGATGTGGACATGCATGATCGGCTCCAGCAGCACCGGCGAACACTTGGGTAATGATTCCGACATCGCCATCCGCCCGGCGGTCTGGAACGCCATGTCCGATGAGTCCACCGCATGGTATTTGCCGTCCACCAGAACCACCTTGAAATCGACCACCGGAAACCCCAGCGGGCCTTTTTTCAGGTAGCCCTTGATGCCGGTCTCGACGCTCGGGATATACTGCTTGGGAATATTTCCGCCACGAATTTTTTCCTCGAAAACGAAGCCTTCGCCGCGCGGAAGCGGGCGCACCTCGACCACCACATCCCCGAACTGGCCGTGGCCGCCGGATTGCTTTTTGAAGCGGGTGTGCTGGCTGGCGGATTTCTGGATCGTCTCCTGGTAGGGGACTTTCGGCTTCGCCATGTTGACCTCGATGTGGTACCTGCTCATCAGACGGTTGATGGCGGTCTTGAGGTGAACCTCCCCCTGGCCCTTGAGAACCATCTCATGGGTGGCTTCGCGGTGTTCAAAGGCAATCGAGGGATCCTCGTCGCAAATCTTGACCAGCGATTCCGAAAGCTTCATTTCATCATTGCGGTGTTCGGCGGAAATCGCCATTTCATAGACCGGGAACAGCGCCTCGGCGCGCTCAAGGCTCTCCCCTTCCCCCAGGGTGTCGCCGGTTTTAATGCTGTCCAGGCGCCCCAGCGCCACCAGGTCTCCGGCCTTTGCCCCGGGCCGTTTGACGCCGTCCTCGCCGTGCATGTAGGTAATGCCGGAAATGCGTTCGCCGGAAATAGTCTCGCCGTCCTTGATGGCACCGCGGAAAATGCGGGCAAGGGTTCGTTTTCCGCCGTGTTCGGTGTGGATGGATTTCAGGGACTGGCCCAGAAAGCCGCCCCCGGGCGCGATGCCGCGGCGTTTGCGGGTTGCCTCAATCCCCGGAATTTCATGGCGGAGAGCCTTCAACAGGCGGAACACACCGTGGTCGTTAATGGCTGAGCCGATCAGGGCCGAGACCACCAGGTTGGAACTGGCATCCTTGGCCAGGTCTTCAAAAATTTCTTCCTTGGGAGGGACGATGTCTTCCAGCAATTCCTCCATCAGGTGATCGTCAAAATCAGCCAACGTTTCCATAAGGCTGAAGCGGGCTTCCTCAAGGCGCGGGTCATCGCTTGGCATATCAATGGTTTTGCTGGGCTTGTGCGGCTCATAAACGTAGGCGC
This sequence comes from Pseudomonadota bacterium, assembly GCA_022566215.1. Classification (GTDB taxonomy): domain Bacteria; phylum Pseudomonadota; class Alphaproteobacteria; order Sphingomonadales; family SMXR01; genus SMXR01. The sequence goes on from JADFJJ010000034.1 coordinate 13,218, forward strand.
GTTCCTGCGCCAGGTCGATATACCCGGTGATGGTTTCACCGTCGCGAATCGGAAGGTGGCGCATGACCACCGGATGTTCGGAAATCTTGTTTAAACTATCCGCCAGGGCGCGGACCGGCCCGGTTCCCTTGTCGATCTTGTTGATGAAAATAAAATGCGGGACGTTTTGCTGATCCAGGAGTTTTAAAAACGGCGCCAGCGCCTGGACCTTCCCGGGATCGGGTTCAGCCACCACCACAGCGGCGTCGACCCCGGGCAGGACACCGATCGTTTCCTGCAAAAATTCCAGCGAACCGGGACAATCAAGAAAGAAAAAAGTATCCCCCATAAATTCGGTTAGCGCGGCGTTCACTTCGACCCCCATCTCCTGGGCCTTGGCCTCGGCTGAGGCATCGCCGAAAATCCGCCTTCCGTCGCCTCCGGAACGGTTCAGCTTGCCGGTGGTGCAAAGGATGCTTTCCAATAAGGCCGTCTTGCCACTCTGGTAGGGGCCGATGAGGGCTATCGCCCGCGGCCCCGCTTGTCCTTTTTGCGTCATAGGTACTCCCCTGATAGCCGCATCTAATTAAACGTCCTGCAAATCAATAAATCGCGTAGGCGATTGATAATCAAGGGGTTATTGGGGAAAAAGAGAGAAATCAGGGGTGAAAGGCAGGATTTTTCCGGTGAAATAACGGCGCGCGAAAAAATCAGGCGCAAAGAGAGGCGTCGCCATACGCGCCCTTTTGGGTGTCCGCCCGGGCCTGAACCACATAGGTGACGATGGTCTTGAAGCGCTTGTCCTCTCTGGCCCAGTGCATCGAGGAATGCGATACCTGGGATTTAGTCTCAAAGCCTTCGCTGCCCAGGATGTCCTCAAATTCTTGCTTGTAATAGAGGTGCTGGCCCGACAGATCGTGCATGAACTTGAACAGCGAGGCCTGCTGGTCGGGGTGATCCTCCATGGTCTTTAAGGGAACCCGGAAGCTTTCGGTAATCACCAGCGGGGCATCCCCCAAAACCTCCCGGTAGTTTTTCAGGAAGCGGCGCGCCAGCTTTGGCCCGACGTCGTGGAGAATGAAGTTGATGGTGCACACCGGCTTGACGCCAGGCCCCAGGCCTGATTTGAAAGTTCTTAGAAAATCCCGGTCGACAATGCTGCCTTCCAGAAACTCCGCCCGCTCTTCAGGGATGCCGTTTCTGGCGGCCAGACGGCGGGCCTCTTTGACTGTTGCCGGGTTGATGTCCATGCCATAGGCCTTGGTGATATTTTCACATTTCAGAAATTTCTGGACCATTTCGCCGCCCCCGGCGCCAAAATCCAGGGCGATCCCGCCGCACTCCGCCAGGGTCTGGCTGAGGGTCGCATCCTCCCGGAACAACTCGATAATTTTCGGCGCCACCTTGATCTCGATAATTCCGTTGGAGGCCCGGGCATTGAGCTCGGCATGACGGAAGACATCCCCCTTCAGCCCATAGCTCAGCTGGCCTTTGGCCATTTCGGTCAGGTGCGGATAGGCGGTGTAATAAGAGGTAATCAACCCGGCAAAGCCGCCCAGCACCATAACCTTTTTGCCCTTATCGGTCAGGCCCAGGCGGTCGTGGTCCCGGAACTGGAGCAGATCCCTTTTCCTGAGCGCGCTCAAAAAAATCCGGATTTCCCTGGAGCCAAGGGCCTCCGGCAGAATTTCCCGCAAACGGGTTTTCCCCGCCAGCAGCAGGGCGCCGGCCGAAACCTTCGGGTTTTCGCGGGAAGGGCATTCATGTAAAAATGTCACCGCCGGGGGGATCAGCGCGTCGATGGCAAAGCGCGAACCGTTTTCAAAAATCTTCGGCAGCGCCGGGACCGGCCCGTCGCGCCACCCCAGCAGCACCTCGAGTGCGGCTAAAATACTTTCATATTGCGAAGTATAGTCGCGGATCGCACTGGCCAGTCCAAACAGGGTTTTGCCTTTTTCGCTGGCCCGGAGGCAGCCGTCGATTTTTTTCAGCAACCCTTGAGAGGAAAGCCACTCGATACTGCCCCGGACCACGTGGTGGGGGTCGGGAATATCCAGAACCTGGCCCTTCTCAAGGCACCTTTCGGGATCAAAATCAGCAACATTGACCACCGCCGGCAAAATCATCGCCGGGGCAAAAAGTTCGTATCCGCGGAATTTTTCTATTTCAGGCTTCACAGTGAATCGGTTTTAGCATTTCCGGCCGCAAAATGAAAAAACTAAAATGGCATTTCAGGGATTATTTTGTTTATTCCCAAAGGCCGGTCGAAAGATACTTGAGGCCGGAATCGCAGATCACCACCAGGACGGTTTTGCCCTTGCAATTACCGGCCAATAATTCAAGCGCCCCGGCGACGTTGGCGCCCGATGAAAAGCCGGCGAATATCCCCTCGTATCTGGCCAGCGCCCGCGCGCACTCTTTGGCGCGCCCATCGCTGACCGATAGGTAGCCGTCAATTTCCATATCCCTGATCGCCATTAAATCTTCCAGACAGTACCCCCCGCCCTGGATCACATGAGCAGGCTTGGTGACGGTATTCCCGGCCAGGCTCTCAGCGCCTTCCGGTTCCACTGCATAACATTTGAAACCGGGTATCTCGGCTTTCAGATACGCCCCGAGGCCGCCGAACCAGCCCCCTGAGCCGATAAAATCAGCGTAGGCGTCAATCGCCCCGCCACTCTGTTTGATGATCTCAGGTCCAGTGGTCTCATGATGAACATTCAGGATCGCCGGCAGATTAAACTGGTCGGCCCGGAACGCTCCAAGCTTCTTAACCAGACGTTCGACCTCGGCCACCACCAGTTTCTGGTCCTCGCCGGTGACCTGGCCGGGGGTTGATCCCGGCGCCTGATCGACGCGAATAACCCTGGCACCAAGCGCTTTCATCATCCGCACCCGTTCGATCGAGTTGCCCTTCGAGATGACCGCAATGAAGGGATGGTCGAGCGTCGCACAGGCGATCGCCAGCCCGGTTCCGGTATTGCCGGAGGTGCGCTCGACCACCGTCTGGCCGGGCTTCAGCGCGCCATTTTCCCTGGCCTCGATCAGCATCTGCAGCGCCGGCCGGTCTTTCTTTGAGAAGCCCGGGTTGAGGTATTCGCACTTGGCCAGAATCCGCCCCTCTACGCGGAAGTGTTTGACCAGCCGCGACAGGTCGACCAGCGGCGTCCCGCCGACTGCATGGGCGATCGAGGGCAGGATATTGGTCCCTGGATTTAACCGCTCGAATTTGAATTTCTTCGGCATGGGGGGACTTTAAACAGAAAATACAAGAAATGGAACGTTTGGGAAAAAAAACCGTTGAGCCAATTCCACTCATAAACTTTTTGGCCATTTTTGAGCGCCGTGAAATACCGCCAGGATTTCAATTTCCCCTTTCACTATCCAGTATGCCACGACATAGGGAAATTTTGAGACGACCAGCTCACGGGTTCCAGCGACCCGGACGCCGCGCCCGGAC
>JADFJJ010000009.1:0-36671 GCA_022566215.1 Pseudomonadota bacterium
GCCAGCGGAGTTTTGAAATTGAGCGCCGCGTTGCGCCATTCTAGGCGTTTCAAGGGGCTAAAGGAGTGGTTTTCAATTTTGCGGATATCCTCGGGGTTCAGGCCTTCGCCCTCAATTTCAGCCAGCGTTGTGAAGGTGCCGCTGTTCAGATGCCGCCCGGCGCGGCCGGCTATTTGCGCCAGCTCATGGGGAAAAAGCTTGCGACGCCGGGTTCCGTCGAATTTCTCCACCTCGGCGAACACCACGTGGTCGATGTCCATATTCAGCCCCATGCCGATGGCGTCGGTGGCGACGATATAATCGACCGTCCGGTCCTGGTAGAGCTCAACTTGCGCGTTGCGGGTCTTAGGGCTCAGCGCCCCCATCACCACCGCCGCCCCGCCGTAGTTGCGGCGCAGCAATTCGGCCGCCCGGTAGACACCTTCCATGGTAAAGGCGATCACCGCGGTGCGTTTCGGCAGCCGGGCGATCTTTTTAGGGCTGACATAGGATAATTCCGAGAACCGCGGACGGTTGATAACCCGGGCGTCTGGAAGCAGGCTTCGGATTAATGGCAGGATGGTGGCGGCGCCCAGCAGCATGGTCTCCTCCAGGCCCCTCGCGTGCAGCAACCGGTTGGTGAAGATATGGCCGCGCTCATGATCGCCGGCCAGCTGCACTTCATCCACGGCCAGGAACGAGACCGGGGTGGTGAGCGGCATCGCCTCGGTTGTGCAAATGAAATAGGCGGCGTTATCCGGAACGATCCGTTCCTCGCCGGTGATCAGCGCCGCCCTCGATTTGCCCTTGATGGCCACCACTTTGTCGTACACTTCGCGCGCCAGCAGCCTGAGCGGCAGCCCGATCATGCCGGAGGCATGCCCGAGCATGCGCTCGACCGCCAAATGGGTCTTGCCGGTGTTGGTCGGGCCAAGAACGGCGGTAAGATTGTGGTTTGGGGGCGTTTTGGTAGCAGGCATGATGAGGCACTATTTAAGAGAGTGATCTAGCCTTCGCAAGTGAAACTTATCATATCTCTTAAAGCCTTGACGGGAAAACGCCTCTGAGCTATATCGGCGCAGCAATTGGCGGTGAGCCAACTTTTTAGAGGATTTAAAGAAAATGTCACGGACCTGCGAACTGACCGGCAAATCGGTGATGACCGGCAACAACGTCAGCCACGCCAAAAACCGGAACAAGCGGGTGTTCAGGCCCAACCTGGTCAACACCACGCTGATGAGCGAAGTGCTGGACAGGTCTTTTTCGTTCCGGGTCGCCACCTCGGCGATCAGAACGGTTGAGCACAACGGCGGGCTGGATAATTACCTGCTGAAAGCCAAGGACGAGGTTCTCTCGGCCAAGGCCCGCAAGGTCAAGAAAGAGATTAAAAGCAAAAACGCCGCTTAAAGACTGGGCTCAGGCCCTAATTTCAAGCGCGCATCCGGGCCCCTCTACGGGGCCCTTCGTTGTTAAACAGGGCGACCAGCTGGTCGATCATCGCGCCCGAGAGGTCTTCCGGCTCCGATATCGTCACCGCCCGGCTGTAATACTGGGCGACGTCGTGGCCGATGCCGATCGCGATCAGCTGGACTTCAGAAGCCTTCTCGATCCAGGCGGTCACAGCTTGCAGGTGCCGATCCAGGTAATGACCGGCGTTGGCGGAAAGCGTTGAATCATCCACCGGGGCGCCGTCCGAGATGACCATCAGAATGCGCCGCTCCTCCGGCCGCGCCAGCAGCCTTCCGTGCGCCCACAGCAGCGCTTCGCCGTCGATGTTTTCCTTCAGGATGCCCTCGCGCATCATCAAACCCAGATTTTTACGCGCCCGCCGCCACGGCGCCTCGGCGGTCTTGTAAATGATGTGGCGCAGCTCATTCAGGCGCCCGGGGTTTTTCGGTTTGCCGTTGGAGAGCCATTTTTCGCGCACCCGTCCGCCTTTCCATTCCTTGGTGGTAAAGCCGAGAATTTCAACCTTGATGCCGCAGCGCTCCAGCGTCCGGGCCAGAATATCGGCGGAGATTGCCGCGGTTGAGATCGGCTTGCCGCGCATCGAGCCGGAATTGTCGATCAGAAGCGTGACCACGGTATCGCGAAAGGCGATTTCCTGCTCCATCTTGAAGGTCAGCGGCGTGGTCGGGTTGACCACCACCCGGGCCAGCTTGCCGGCATCGAGAATCCCCTCCTCCAGGTCAAATTTCCAGGCGCGGTTCTGGCGCGCCAGCAGAAAGCGCTGGAGGCGGTTGGCCAGCTTGGCGATGGTCTTTTGCAGGTGCTGCATCTGCCGGTCCAATTGGGCGCGGAGCCGCGCCAGCTCTTCCCTGTCGGCCAGGTCGGTGGGGTGAATAACTTCATCGTAATCGCTGGTATAGACCTTGTAAGTGGGGCTGACGCGCGGGTCCAGAAGCCCGCTATTGGGTCTCAGGCGGGCATCGTCCCCGGCTTCCATTTCGCCCTCCGGAGGTTCATCCGCCTCCGCGCTTTCCAGCAGAGTCTGCAAGTCGGCCGCCTCGGCGCTTAAGCTGTCTTCCCCTTCCTCGCCCTGCTCGGGCGCTTCTGTCTGATCGGTTTGATCCTGGTCCTGATCTCCCGGGGTTTGGTCCTGATCGCCGTCCTGGTTCTGGTCCCGTGAGCCTTCCTGATAAAGGTCGAGTTGCTTGAGGATGCTGAACACCCGCCCGGCATAGGCTTCCTGATCTTCCAGGGCGGCTTCCAGCTGGTCCAGTTCTTTTCCGGCCTTATCCTCTATCCATTTGCGCACTAGCCCTAAGGAATACCGGCATTCACCGGGGATTTGCTCGCCCAGAAGCCGCTCGCGCGCCAACAGGCTGAGCGCCCTCGGCACCGGCATTTTGTCATTACCGGAAAGCTGGTAAAGGCGCTCATCGATCACCTGCTGGCGGTTGCTGATGGCAAGATTTTCCGCCACCCCTTTCATCATCCTGGACCCCAAGCATTCCACCCTGACCGTCTCCAGCGCATCAAGGACGTCTTCCGCCGGCCCCGGGGCGAGCGAAAATTGCCGGTGCAGGGCCGGGTCATGATAGCGCCGCTTCAAGGCAATGGAATCGGCCTCACCCCTTTTGCACAGGGCTTGCCGGCGGCTGAGCGGCGGCTCGAGGGTAGCGGGCTGCGGTGGGTTTTCCCCCTCAATCGGGGTTTCCAGTTCCAGCGCCGGGTCCTGGGCGATGGCGCGGGCGGTGGCTATCAGGGCCCGTTTGAACTCGGCGTCGCGTCTGGCAATGAGATCGCTCACGATCCATCTTGGGGTTGCTCATCGGGCAGCGCCGCCTCGGGCAATTCCTCGCCCAGACAGCGCTGGTAGTATTCGGCGATGATGGCGCGTTCGGTTTCATCACAGCGGCCCAGGAAGCTGACCCTGAAAGCATAGGCTACGTCGCCGAAAATGGTATAATTCTGGGCCCAGCTGATGACCGTGCGGGGCGACATAACGGTTGAGATTTCACCGGCCATGAACCCGTCCCGGGTCAGGTCCGCGACCCGCACCATATTGGAGACCAGCTCCCTGCCTTGCTTGGTTTTATAGACGGGTTCCTTCGACAGCACGATCTTCACCTCGGTATCATGCTCCAGGTAATTGAGCGTGGAGATGATGTTCCAGCGGTCCAGCTGGCCCTGGTTGATCTGCTGGGTGCCGTGATAAAGCCCGGTGGTATCGCCAAGGCCGATAGTATTGGCGGTGGCGAACAGGCGAAAGGCCGGGTGGGGGTGGATCACGCGGTTCTGGTCCAGCAGGGTCATTTTGCCCTCGGCCTCGAGAATCCGCTGGATCACGAACATGACGTCCGGGCGGCCGACGTCGTATTCGTCAAACACCAGCGCGCACGGGTGCTGCAGCGCCCACGGCAGGATCCCTTCCTTGAAGGTTGTCACCTGCTGGCCGTCTTTCAGGATAATCGCATCCTTGCCGATCAGGTCGATACGGCTGATGTGGCTATCGAGGTTGATGCGGATGCATGGCCAGTTAAGTCTGGTCGCCACCTGTTCGATATGGGTCGACTTGCCGGTGCCGTGATAGCCCTGGATCAAGACCCGCCGGTTATAGGTAAACCCGGCCAGGATCGCCCTGGTGGTGTCGGGATCGAAGACATAAGCCTCATCAATTTCGGGAACGTGTTCGGTGATCTTGGAGAACGCCGGGACTTCAAAATCACAGTCAATGCCGAACACTTCGCGGGCCATGACCTTCAAATCGGGCAGGTTCAAATCCGCGATCGGCTTAATAACTTCGATTTTCACTTTTTTATCCATTTTCAAACCGATTCCTCTTACTATATAGGGAAACACCTAGTTTGAACAACCAAACAGGTAACCTTGAGCCAATTTACTATGCGCGTCGCAGATATCATAACCGCGAAACTTCGGGAAGCTTTTTCTCCCGATCAGCTTGAGGTTATCGATGTCAGCGAGCAGCACCGCGGCCACGGCGGCTGGCGCGAGGGCGGCGAGACCCATTTTCATGTGGTGATGCGGACCAAAGCCTTTAACGGTAAATCCCGCCTCGCGGCCCAGCGCGCGGTCAACAAAATCCTGGCCGAAGAACTCGCCGGCCCGGTCCACGCCCTGACCATGGATGTCAGGGGGATGGACGATTAAAATTTTAGGGTTTGTTCGGCTGATACCGGAACCTGACCTCGTAATCCAGACACTGGGCGCCGCCAACTTGCTTGCTGTTGACACAAACCCCGCCAACCGTCGCATCACAGCTGTAAACTTGACCAGCGGCCTGCCAGGGTTGACCACCCAGGGTGCGGCATTGAATACCTAACGGGCCGGGATCAATTATGCCAGCCGCCACGAAATCCTTCACGGTTTCATAATCTCCTTTCCCTGAGGGGTTGTCACGGTCCAGCCAATCTGTCCAAGGCTCTGTGGCATTGGCCCCTTGGCCCTGGGCTCCTTTCTCTTTTTTCTTGCCCTCCTCCTGGGCGATTGATATGGAAGACAGACCCATCACTGTGGCAAGACCTATTGCCAACGAAATTTTTGTTAACTTGTTCATAAATGCTCTCCCGATTTTATGACGTTGGGAACGCATTATACAATAAAAACTGTCGGTTGATCAAATTAGGAGAAGATAACGCTTATTTGGTGACGGGTTTTCCGGCCCGCGTCATCTTGACCTTCATTCCCGCCTTTGAGCTGACGACCCAAGGATTTGGAAAATTGGGTCCAAGTAAAATTAATTCTTCTTCGATTTCTTCTTAACTTTCGTGATCTTGATTTTGGTGATCTGGTTCTTGCGCCGCTGGCTGACCTCAAATTCCAGGCCCTTGAGGGTAAATTTCTGCCCAACGTAGGGGATAATCTCGGCCACATGAATAACCAGGCCGGCAATCGTCGCCGCCTCTTCATCGGGCAGGTCCCAACCGTATTTCCGGTTCAGGTCGCGGATCGACATCTCCCCGCTGACCAGAACCCCGCCGCCTTTCAGGCGTTTGCTGGCGGCGCCTATTTGGTCGTGCTCGTCGCGGATATCGCCAACAATCTCCTCCAGGATGTCCTCGAGGGTAATCAGGCCCATCAGCACCCCGTATTCATCCACCACCAGCGCAAAATGGACCCGCCGCTTTAAAAAAGCGTCCAGCTGCTCGCGCAAGGTAGTGGTTTCCGGGACGAACCAGGGTTTGGTCATAATCTTGTTTATGTTCAGCGCAGCGGTTTCCCGCTCCCCTTTCCGGATTGCTATCAAGATATCCTTGGTATGCAAAACCCCGGCAATGTTTTCCCGGTGGCCCTGATAAAGCGGGTAGCGGGAATAGGCCCCCGCCACCGCCTGGTCGATAATCGCCTCCGGCGTATCTTCAAAGTTCAGCATGACCATGTTTTTGCGGTGGATCATGATCTCTTCGACCAAAATCTCATCGAGATCGAGGATGCTTTCCAGCATATCCTTGTGGGCTTTAAATATCCGCCCCTCTTCGAGCTGGACATCAAAGGTGCCGCGCAGCTCCTCATGGCCGGAGAGCACGTACTCTACATTCGAGGTGTCGATGCCGAACGCTTTCAGGGTGACGCGCACGATGTTTTGCACCACCACCACGATGGGGCTGAAAATCCGGATAAAGAAATTGATCAGCGGGGCCACCGAAAGGGCCATTTTATCCGGGTTCGAAATGGCGTAGGTTTTGGGCAGCACCTCGGCGAACACCAGCACCAGGGTGGTCATAACCACGGTGGCGATAGCGACCCCCTGATCGCCGAAGATCGAGATCAAAAGCCCGGTGGCCAGCGCCGAGGCCAGAATGTTGACGAGATTGTTGCCCAAAAGGATCCCGCCGATCAGCCTTTCCTTGTCCTCCAGCAGTTTTTCCACCAGCCGCGCGCTTTTTTTGCCGCTGCTAGCCATGCGCTTGATCCGGGCCTTGGAAGAGGCCGTCAGCGCCGTCTCCGAGCCCGAGAAAAAGGCGGAAATGACCAGCAGCACGAAAATTGCGATCAGGGAAATGATTTGAAATGTGGTCATCGATCCATCTAAATGTTCAGCGCCTGGAAAAACTGTTCAAGGATTTCAGGGTCGGTTATTTCTTTTGTATATATATCACCAAATCCTCTGGGGACAATCAGCCGGATCAAACCGCCCCGTATTTTCTTGTCGTGGCGCATAAAGGCCAGCAGGTCTTGCCCTTTAGCTTTTATGCTGGCCCCTTCTAAAGTGATTGGCAGTCCGGCCTTTTCAAGCAAGGCGCGGAGCCGCCCGAAATCCCTGATGACATCATGGCCGTCAAAGCTGGCAAATTCAAAAGCCATACACAACCCGGCCGCCACCGCCTCACCGTGCAATAATGTCTCATCATAAGCAGCTGCCGCTTCAAACGCATGGCCAAAGGTATGACCTAGGTTCAACAGCAGGCGCCGGTCCCTTTCAAACTCATCGCACTCGACAATCCCGGCTTTGACCTTGATGCTGCGGGTGATGGTTTCAACCAGGGTTTTTTCATCCCCGGCAAAAAAAGCATCCGTGGATTTTTCCAGGTAAGAGAAATGCTCATCGCCGGCCAGGACGGCGTGCTTGATAACCTCGGCATAACCGGCGCTGAGTTCCCTCCGGGGCAAGGTGGCCAGCGTTGAGATATCGGCCAGCACCAGCATTGGGGCATAGATGGCGCCAACCAGGTTTTTACCCTCGGGCGTGTTAATGGCGGTCTTGCCGCCGATCGAGCTGTCAGCTTGCGCGAGCAGCGTGGTCGGGGCCATCACCAGCCTCAGGCCACGCCGGGTCAGGCTGGCCGCCAGCCCGGCCAGGTCACCCACCATCCCGCCGCCGAGAGCAATCACAACATCTTCCTTGTCTAGGCGATTTTTTAAAAGCTCCCGGCAGACCTCCTCAAGCCGGGCAAAGGATTTGGATTTCTCCCCGGGCGGGACGATTATGGCATGCACCTCAAACCCGGCATTGGTCAGCGAGGCGCTGAGCCGTTCCAGGTAAAGCGCGGCGACAGTTTGATCACTGATGACAGCCGCTTTGAGCGGGATGGTCCGCCCGGCCAGGATGGCTCCGGCCTGGTCCAGCAGTCCCGGGCCCAGGAGCGCCGGATATCCGCCGGTTCTTGATTTGATATGAAATTCAGCCGTCATCCTTTATCCCGTTTTATTCCGGTAACCTTGATAATGTCCTCAATGATTGTCTCCACCGGGGCGCCATCGCTGGCAACTTGAAAATCAGCTTGGGCATAGCCGGGCATGCGCACCCGGTAGAGCGCCATAAATTTTTCCCGTGCCCCGGCGTCTTTAAGCAGCGGCCTGATCCCACCCTTTTGCGTCCTTTGAAAAAAAACATCTCCCGCTCCGGAAAGCCAGATTGAAAGCGCTTTTTGTTTTACAAAAACCCTGGTCTGCTGATCCTGAAACGCCCCGCCGCCAGCGGCAATCACGGAAGGACCGGCGCCCAGCAGAGTTCTCAAAACCTCTCCCTCCCGCCTTCGGAAAGCGGCTTCACCTTCGCTTTTAAACATTTCGGCTATGGTTTTTCCGGCGATTTTTTCGATTTCCCGGTCGCTGTCGAAAAATCCGCGCTTCAGGACAGCCGCCAGGCCCCGGCCGATAGTGGTCTTGCCGCATCCCATCATGCCAACCAGAATTATGGGTTTATCGCTGAGGGTCATGATGCTTTCATAAAGGTATGGTTCGTGCTTTAAGCTGGTTAAACGAGTTATTTCGGGTTAACACTTCAAACTTCCGCCACATTGTCATAAAAAACTGTAAACAATGAATCGGAACAAGCGACCAGAGGACATTATAGGGCCCAAAACATGAAAAAATACATTATTATTGGAATTGCCGCAGTGTTTGGGATCGGGTTTTTGGCGCTTTTGACAATCGATATCCCGGCCCCGAGCGAGGATGTGGAAAGAGTAATCCCGGATGAAGAATTTCCACAGTAAGATCACCGCCTTCCTGTTTTCTGTTTTATTTCTTGGCCTGGCGGTCACCGCCCCCGGCCAGGAACAGGACCCGGCCACGGAAGAGCAAGGACGCCAGGTTTTTTACCTGACCCTTCAGGGCCGGGACATTACCGTACGTGACGGCGAAACAGCTGAGGAAAGACCGTTTCAACCCGCCACCGGAGGGCCCCTTGAAATCGGGCCCAATCCCTATCTGGACCGTGAAACATTCAAGGGCAGAAGTTTCAGGCTGGTACAGCAGGAAGAAAACCTGGGCCCCGGGAAAGAGAAAACCGCAGAGGTTGAGCAAACCGAACTGGACCCCCTGAATCTTGACGCGATTGGCCTCTTGGCCGCCGGCGGGACCGGTTATCCGATTGATTTGTGGCAGGGATCAGATGTCCGGGAGCTGCTGGTGCTGATATCCGCCCTGCCCGGTGGCACATCATCGCCCACCGCCAACGCCATCAAGCGCAAGCTGCTCCTCAGTTCCGCCCCGTTCCCGATCACTCCGGAAAGCGGGGTTGAGATTGAGGATTTGCTGTTCCAGCGCCTCGCCCAGCTATACCGAGCCGGGGACCTGGCATCCCTCTTGAGCCTGTTCGAGCAGATCCCGGCGGCTGAACGCAGCCCGAGAATCTCACGAATGATGGTCGAGGCCTACCTGCTGGACGGGGATATGGAAAGCGCCTGCACCTTGGCCAAGACCGGCCAGCGCGAGGAGGGCACCCCGGACTGGCTGAAAATTACCTCGATCTGTTTGGTCCTGGAGGGTGAAGAAGGCCAGGCGCGCTTTAACCTGACCCTGCTGACCGAAACCGGGGATATGGATTTTGCTTACCAGAGCCTGTTTGAAGGTGTCGTCAAGCTGGTGAGCGAGCAACGGGGGGAAATATCAACCCTGGCGATGGAGGAGGGGGATGGCGGCTTTTCAAACTTTTTTTCAGGCCAGTTTTTCCTGCTCTCAGAACTGACGCCGCTGCATGTGGCGATTTTGAAACTGCTGGGCCGGAACGTGGAGATCGCGCTGGATGAGAATGCCGGGATTTCCAACGTTTTACTTTCCGCCCTGGCCCGCTGGTCGGGATTGACGCTCGAGACCAAGCTGGAGGTGGCCGACCAGGCCCTTGCCGGGGGGATTCTGGAAGAGCATTTCTTGAGCACTCTGGTTGGCGCCTACACATTTTCTCTCCAGGACAAGGAAACCGCGTACCTGCTGGATTATGAAAGCTGGGGGGTGAAAAGTGACGCTCTCTTTTACGCCCTGGCCAAAGAGGCATTTGATTTCGATGCCGCCATCAAGCATATCCGTGAAGGCTGGGCTCGGGCCCGCTACGGCGGCCGGGCGGCCTTTATAGCCGGGCTCTATATGGACGCGATGGCGGAAATTCCACCCGATCCCGCCTATATTTCCTTTGCCCCGGATGCCGCCCGTATCGCGCTGCTGACCGGCAACTGGCAAGTGGCGCTTTACTGGTACCAGACCGTCCACGCGCTCGCCTCCACCGGGGATGCCGAAGCGACCCGGATGCTGGTGGAAATGTGGCCGCTGATGGTGACCATGGATCAAGCCGGGGAAATTCCCTATTCGCCGCAAATTCTGAGGCTTTGGCGAAGAAGCCTGGAGATCCTGCCAGTGGAGGACCAAGTGGCGCAGACCCAGGTGTTCTACAAGATCCTGGAGGTGCTCGGGCTGCCGGTTCCCGATGATTTGAAATCAGAGGGTCTTTTGATCCTGGGGGAGACCAGCGGCCCGGAATTTATTGGCGGCGCGTCGCTGGGGGAGACAATCCTGAGGATCCTGACTGTATTTGGCGCCGCCGGGGCTGAAAAAGCCGCACCGATGACAGTTGCCAACGTTATGTATACGCTGACCGAGGCCGGGCTGGAGGCCGAGGCGCGTCAGCTCGGACTCGAGGCCCTGCTGGCCAGAGGCTTTTAATATTTTTTTTGGAGGCTAGCCACGTTTTCATCAGAGGCAGAAACCCTAAACAGCTTCCTTGAGGTTCTGGCCGCGGAACGGGGGGCGGCGCGCAACACCCTCTTGGCTTATGAACGGGATCTCAGGCTCTTTTCCGAATGGCTGGGAAAATCTTATTCCAGCGTGACCCAGGACGATCTCAACCGCTATTTCGAAGAGCTGAGCAAACGGCATTTGAGCGCCACCACCGCAGCCCGCAAACTTTCGTCCCTGCGCCAGCTTTACAAGCACCTGTACGCCGAGGGACTGGTCGCCGAAAACCCTACCGCCCACCTGGAAAATCCCAAACAGCCGAAACCCCTGCCCAAAACCCTGAGTGAAGAAGAGGTCAGCCGTCTGCTCACCAGCGTCATCGAACGGGCGCGCCAAAAGCCGACCGTGGCCAACCTGCGCAACGTGGCGCTGATCGAGCTGCTGTACGCCACCGGCATGCGCGTCAGCGAACTGGTCAGCCTCAAGAAAACCGCGTTTGCCGGCGGACGGAGGTTTATCATCGTCAAGGGCAAGGGCGGCAAGGAACGGATGGTCCCGTTAGGAAAAGTGGCGGTCCGAGCGACCGACCGCTACCTGAAGGCTCTGAAGGCGGCGGGGACCGATAAGGACAGCCCGTGGCTGTTCCCGACCCGCAGCCGTGCGGGGTACTTAACGCGCGTTCGCGCCTTTCAGCTGGTCAAGGAAGCGGCCGGGCGCGCCGGGCTTGATCCCTCGCGCATTTCCGCCCATGTTCTGCGCCATGCCTTTGCCACCCATCTGCTGGCCAACGGCGCCGATCTCAGGGCGGTGCAAAAACTGCTCGGCCACTCGGACATCTCAACCACCCAGATTTACACCCATGTGCTGGAGGAACGCCTGAGGCGCCTGGTCAGTGAAAAACACCCTTTGAGCCGGAAAAAACTCTCCAATAAGCCGTAATCGGCGCACTCTCCCCGATATTAAATCCACGTCCACGTTCCCTTTCAAGTTGGTTTGCGCTAAGGTGTTGACATCTAGAGTGATCTGCGGGATTTTACTCCCCCTCAGAAGTGGGCAAAAGAGTAGCGGGAAAACATTCATGATCACGTTTCTTGATTTTGAGAAACCGATTGCCGAGCTTGAGGGGAAAATCCGCGAGCTCAAGCAAATCGCCAGCGGCGAAGGGGCGCTCAACATCACCGATGAAGTCGGCCAGCTTGAAGGCAAGCTGGACAAAATGTTGCGTGAAACCTACCGCAAGCTCGACCCATGGCAAAAAATTCAGGTCGCGCGCCATCCCGAACGCCCCCACTTCAAGGATTACATCGAAGCGCTGATCGAAGACTTCACGCCGCTGGCCGGGGACCGCAGCTTTGGCGAGGACAACGCGATTGTCGGCGGGCTGGGCCGGTTCCATGGCCGGCCGGTGGTCATCATGGGTCACGAAAAGGGCTACGACACCGAAACCAGGCTCAAGCACAATTTCGGCATGGCCCGGCCGGAGGGCTACCGGAAAACGGTCCGGTTGATGAAGCTGGCCGACAAGTTCGGCCTGCCGGTGATAACCCTGGTGGATACCTCCGGCGCCTATCCCGGGATCGGCGCCGAAGAGCGCGGTCAGGCCGAGGCGATCGCCCGCTCGGTTGAAACCTGCCTCAATATTTCAGTTCCGCTGATCAGCTGCATTGTCGGCGAGGGCGGGTCCGGCGGGGCCTTGGCGCTGGCGGTCGGCAACAAGATTTTGATGTTCCAGCATGCCATCTATTCGGTCATCTCGCCCGAGGGTTGCGCCTCGATTTTGTGGCGCACCGCCGACAAGGCTAAAGACGCCGCCCGCGCCCTCAAGATCACCGCCAGCGACCTGATCGAGATGAAGATTATCGATGAGATCATTCCCGAGCCCCTGGGCGGTGCCCACCGTGATCCGGAAGCGGCCTTCGCCGCCCTCGATCAGGCCATAAAAAGAGCGCTTGATGATCTGATCTCCCTGCCGCCGGAAAAATTAAAGGCTCTCCGGCGGAAGAAATTCCTCAACATGGGATCACCCGGCGCCGCTTAAAATTCCGGGAGCCACCTGCCCGCTTTTCCACCCTTTTACCTAACCTCTGGAATTCAATGAGTTTTTTGCCTACGGCGGCAATGATATGCACAAACTTTCCACATGGTTTTGCACCGCTGGGGTGATTTTGCCCACAAATTTATCCCCAGAACCACTATATCTGGGGGGTCAGAATTTATTTCATACTTTATCTTGACTGTTCGGAGAAAACGTCTGCATACTGTTCCCCACGTTTGCTTGCTCCTTTACGGGGTTGGGGGCATAAGGCAAAAAGCCTGAAAACGCACAATAATTTGCCTGAAAATATCAGGATTTTCGGCGGATTTTGAATGGAATATTGCCGGGTGAGAATATGCGGCAGGACGGGGTTGAGAGTCAGTTCAAAGGCAAACACCTCCAAAAGCCCAGGCAAAAAAAGGGGATGGAACGTGCAGAAAGAGATGGCAGGGCAGGTGTTTGAAGTTACCCATATAGAAGGCGGCTCAGCAGTAAAAATCGACCGCTCACGCGATAAATTCCTGACCAAATTCGGGAAAGAAACCTTAACAGACCGTTATTTAATGCCGGGCGAAAGTTATCAGGACCTGTTTGCCCGGGTCGCCAGTTTCTACGGTGATAATACCGGCCACGCCCAGCGTATTTACGATTATATCTCCAAGCTGTGGTTTATGCCGGCCACCCCAATCCTTTCCAACGGCGGCACCAAACGCGGCCTGCCAATCTCGTGTTTTTTGAACGAAGCCAATGACACCTTGAGCTCGATCGTCGAGTTGTGGACTGAAAATGTTTGGCTGGCGGCCCGGGGCGGGGGCATCGGAAGCTATTGGGGAAACCTGCGCTCGATCGGCGAAAAGGTTGGCGCCAACGGAAAAACCTCCGGCATTATTCCGTTTGTCAGGGTCATGGACAGCCTGACGCTGGCGATCAGCCAGGGGTCCCTGAGGCGTGGCTCGGCGGCAGTGTATTTGCCGGTCAGCCATCCGGAAATTGAGGAGTTTTGTGAAATCAGGCGGCCCACCGGCGGTGATCCCAACCGCAAGACCCCCAACCTGCACCATGGGGTTTTGATCCCGGACGCCTTTATGCGGGCGGTCGAAGCGGATGAAAAATGGGCGCTGTTGTCGCCCAAGGACAATCATGTGATACGCCGGATTTCCGCGCGCCTGCTGTGGATCCGGCTGTTGACCTCCAGGGTGGAAACCGGCGAGCCGTATCTGATTTTTTCCGATACTGTCAACCGCCAGATCCCGGAACATCACAAACTAACCGGGCTTACGGTCAAGACCTCGAATCTTTGTTCTGAAATTACCCTGCCGACCGGCACCGATCACCTTGGCAACGACCGGACCGCGGTGTGCTGCCTGTCGTCCCTCAATCTTGACCATTACCAGGAATGGGTAAAGGACGAGCAGTTTATCGAGGACATCATGCGTTTCCTCGACAACGTCCTGCAGGACTTTATCGACCGCGCGCCGGAGGAAATGGCCAAAGCGAAATATTCCGCCACCCGTGAGCGCAGCGTCGGCCTCGGTGTGATGGGGCTGCACTCGTTCCTGCAAGCTCACAACGTGCCGATCGAATCGGTCATGGCCAAAGTCTGGAACAGGAAAATTTTCACCCACATCAAGGAACAGGCGGACGCCGCTTCCCAAACCCTGGCGGAAGAGCGCGGCGCCTGTCCCGATGCCGCCGATTTCGGCATCATGGAGCGCTTTTCCAACAAGACTGCGGTTGCCCCGACCGCCTCGATCTCGATCATCTGCGGCGGCGCCAGCCCGGGGATCGAGCCGATTGCCGGCAATTCCTATGTTCATAAAACGCTTTCCGGCTCGTTCAATGTGCGCAACAGCATTCTGGAAAAACTGCTGGAAGAAAAAGGACAGAACAACGAGGAAGTGTGGTCCTCGATCACCACCCGGGAGGGATCGGTTCAGCATCTGGAGTTCCTGTCGGACCATGAAAAGGATGTCTTCAAGACCGCGTTCGAGATTGACCAGCGCTGGCTGATCGACCTGGCTGCCGACCGTACCCCGATGATCGACCAATCGCAAAGCCTGAACATTTTTATTCCCGCCGACATCCACAAGCGCGATTTGCACCGGCTGCATTTCGACGCCTGGAAAAAAGGCGTGAAAACCCTTTATTACTGCCGCTCCAAGTCGATCCAGCGGGCGGAGGTTGTGAACCATGCCGAAAACGGGGTGAAAAATATCGCCGCGGCTGGCAACGGCATTGGCGTCCCCAAGCCCGACGATATCCAAATCCCGATGATGGCGGCGCCGGATAATCCGGACCAGGAAGAGGACCAGTACGAAGAGTGTCTGGTGTGTCAATAGAGGACTATGGAAGCTAAGGCAAAGATCAAGGATCAGGCAATGGGTGCGGTAGCAGTAGCAAATCTGATGACCGATAATGTGGTTTACAAGCCCTTCCGCTACCCCTGGGCCTACCAGGCGTGGCTGACCCAGCAGCGTATCCACTGGCTGCCCGAGGAAGTGCCGCTGGCCGATGACGTCAAGGATTGGCGCAACAAGCTGACCAAAGAAGAGCGCAACTTGCTGACCCAGATTTTCCGTTTTTTCACGCAAGCCGATATCGAGGTCAACAACTGCTACATGCAGCACTACACCAGGGTTTTCAAGCCGACCGAAGTGAAGATGATGCTGGCCGCCTTCTCGAACATCGAGACCATACACATTGCCGCCTATTCGTACCTGCTGGACACTCTCGGCATGCCCGAGAGTGAATATTCCGCGTTCCTGAAATACAAGGAAATGAAAGACAAGTACGATTACATGCAGCAGTTCAATGTCGATACAAAGCCCGATATCGCCAAAACACTGGCGGTCTTCGGCGCCTTTACCGAGGGCCTGCAGCTATTTGCCTCCTTCGCCATGCTATTGAACTTCCCGCGCTTTAACAAAATGAAGGGCATGGGCCAGATCGTCTCGTGGTCGGTTCGGGATGAAACCCTGCATTGCCAAAGCATCATCAAACTGTTCCGCACCTTTTGTCATGAAAACCCGGAGATTTGGACCGAAGCGTTTCAGCAGGAACTTTATGCCGCGTGCGAGACCATCGTCAGCCACGAGGACGCCTTCATTGACCTGGCGTTCGAGATGGGTCCGGTTGAGGGGTTGGCGCCCGGGGAGATTAAAAGCTACATTCGCTATATCGCCGACCGCAGACTTTTGCAGCTGGGCCTGCAGCCGATCTACAGATTAGAGAAAAATCCGCTGCCATGGCTCGACGCGATGCTGAATGCGGTCGAGCACACCAACTTTTTTGAAAACCGGGCAACCGAATATTCAAAGGCCGCGACTCAAGGGTCTTGGGAGGAAGCCTTCGATTAATCCAGCTAAAAAAAACATAGTTCTTCCTCTGCGGGGAAATCCTTTCTGCCTTGCTAGCCGTCTGAATACGTTCAAAAAAGGGTTTCCCCGCTCTTTTTTTTCCAGAGGGAATAAAGCAAGAGGCGTTCCGGGGGATGGAACGCCTCTTTATATTTGGGACGATAAGTTGAGGGGCAGGGGTGGGCCCCTCAATGGGAATTAAACATGCGTCCCGTTTCGAACCACACTGATGCGGGGGAAAATTTTCCCGGAAACGGTCATGCCGATTGCCCTGACTTGAGGGAGAGAGGAAACAGAGAGAGTCATTAAAAGGGCAAGAAACAATCCAATTTCGGGCATTATTATTTTTCCTCCTCAACTGTGATGATTCGTCCTCAATTTACCAAAGTCACCCTGAACCGAAACTGAGCAAGCTGTTCATGTCCGGTTCATGTAAAGGACGGGGTTTTATGATGAAAAAAACGGGGCCTCTTTCAAGAGGCCCCGGTTGTGGGCGGTGGTCAGGAGAAGACCCCGCCCTTAATGGTATCTGCGTTTGCCGCGGTTTCCGTAGCGCCTGGGGATTTCGATGTGCGCGACAGACTGGGCAACCTGCTGGTAAGCTTCCAGCCTGAGCGCCCGCTCGATATTTGCGTAACCGCTCCGGCCCCAGGTATAAGCGTAACCATTACCGGTCACGGTCTCGAGCAACACCCCAAAAATCTCTATTGCCCGTTGGGCTTTTTCGATCTTGCCGCCAGAGTTGTTGTAAGAGCCATAGCGGCGGCTTAAGGGCTGGGATACTTCGCCATAAGCGCGGTCGCGGTAAAGCGTTTTGCCTGCCGCCTTGACGCGGATTTTGTAATCGTATTCCATCACCGCATAACCGCTGTGGTAACCCCTGTGGGGCTGGTCATAAATTTCCACGCGCGACAGATAGCCGTTGACCGAAATCGTGACATCGGCGTAGCGCGGGGAGGTGACAATGTTTACGTAGGGGTTATAGCGCACCAGGTAAGAGCCGATGACCTTCCCAAGCCGGGAATCGTGGCCGGCATCAACGTAAACGTCCACCACCTGTTTGCCGTATCCGCGGCCGCGGCCGAATTTAGGATCGGCCAGCGCTTCGGTTGCGGCCAGGCCGGCGGCCAATGTTCCCAAAGCCAGTGCGGAGAACATATAAGTTTTGAATTTGGTCATCGTGTTTCTCCTTGCTGATATTGTTCTTAAGGCAAGAGAATACCAAACCCCGCCTGAACGATCGCTGAGCAAGTCATTCACTCGCGGTTCAGCGAAACCGGGCGGAAATAAGGCAGGGGGGTTGGGAAGGTCAGTCGATCAGGCCGAGGCTTTTTCCCCAATCGCTGTAATTGGTGGAACCGATGTCCTTTTCGTTCTGGGCTTTTCTGGCTTCCAGAGGTTTTTTCAAAACCGCTTCCAGACGCGCGGCATAGACCTGGTCGTGGGGATCGACGCCCATGGCATGAACCATGCGGTTCATGTAATTGAAAAGACTGGCGACCGCGGCGGCGTCATAGACCGCCTCCTCCGGCCAGCCGGCCTCGAGGATGGCCTCGGTATCCGCTTTTTCTATTTTTTCATGATCCAGGGTCAGCTTCCGGGCGTATTTCAGGACCGGAACCATTTTATCTTGAACGCCTGAGGCATCGATATCCTCAACCAGCCGGTCAAACAGGGTGGGGTCAACCCCGTAAAAAGCGGCGTAAACCCGGTGTGAATTAAAACAAAACCGGCAGCCATTCAGCCTTGAGACAAAAGCCGCGATCGTCTCCCGCTCGCCGATGGTTAGCGGCGAGGGGCCACGCAGGATCACGTCATGGAATTCCATCAGCGGCTTTATCCCTTTGGGAAAAGCCTTGAAGGCGTCCGCCAGGTGAACGGTTTCCGGAAAAGAAGGCAAATACGGCATTAATTTTCCTTTTGTGATTAAGGACATGAGCTAGGTCAGGCGGCCGTGACAATGTTTGTATTTTTTCCCCGACCCGCACGGGCACAGGGCATTGCGCGCCATCCGGCCCCAGGTGGAGGGATCTTCCGGGTCCATTTTCACCGCTTTTTTCCTTGAGATTATGGTTCCGGAAGGCGCTATCTGGCCCGGCTTTGGCCCGGGCGGCCGGGCTTCATTTTCACCAGTGAGCGGGTTAATGTGCTGCGGACGCATTTCCTGCTTTTTGGGTTTCAAAGACAACGGCCCGCGGTCGATATTGATGGCGATATGGGCCAGGATTTCGGAAACATGCTCCCTGACCTGGGTCAAAAGCCCTTCAAACATGGAAAACGCTTCGGTCTTGTATTCGTTCAAGGGGTCGCGCTGGCCGTAGGCCCTTAAAGCGACCACGCGACGCAGGTGATCGAGTGAGGAAAGGTGTTCTTTCCAGTCGTGATCCAGAGTGCGCAACAGGAACGTTTTTTCAACATAACACCATTCCTTTTCACCATAGAGTTCGACCTTGGCGGCGACCTGCTTGTCGACCTCGGCAATGATGCGCTCGGTCAGGATTTGTTCCTCAACCCCTTCTTCTTCCATCCATTTGCTTAAGGGCAGGTCGAGATTGAAGATGCGTTTGACCCTGACGCCCAGGCCCTGGATGTCCCATTCTTCCGGGTACGATTTCGGCGGAATATGGGCTATGACCATGTCCTCGACCGTCTCACCGCGCATATCGGCGACTGTGTCCGAAACCACCTCCGCGTCCATGATCTCAAGGCGCTGTTCGTAGATGACCTTCCTTTGGTCGTTCATGACATTGTCGTATTTCAAGAGGTTTTTGCGGATGTCGTAATTACGGGCCTCGACCTTTTCCTGGGCTTTTTCAATCGCCTTGTTGATCCACGGGTGAATAATCGCCTCGCCTTCCTCAATCCCCATCTTGAGCAGCATCGAATCCATTTTCTCGGGTCCGAAGATACGCATCAAATCGTCCTGTAACGACAGGTAAAACTTTGACCTGCCGGGATCGCCCTGGCGCCCGGAACGGCCCCTCAGCTGGTTGTCGATGCGCCGGCTTTCATGGCGCTCGGTGCCGATCACGTAAAGGCCGCCGGCCTCCAGCACTTTGTTTCTATTGGCGGCGATATCGGCTTTGATTTCCTTGACGGCCTGTTCGCGCTTGGCCTCGTCCTCGATCGGGTCGGCTTCGGTCTTGATGCGCATCTCAAGGTTTCCGCCGAGCTGGATATCGGTCCCGCGCCCGGCCATGTTGGTGGCGATTGTCACCGCCCCCGCGCGCCCGGCCTGAGAGATGATCGCCGCCTCCTGCTCGTGATAGCGGGCGTTCAGGACGTTGTGGCGGATTTTCTTTTTCTTCAGAATTTTCGAAAGGTCCTCTGATTTTTCGATCGAAATGGTGCCCACCAGCATCGGCTGGCCTTTTTTCTGGCAGGTTGCTATTTCTTCGACCAGGGCCTGGTATTTTTCCTTCTCGGTGCGGTAAAACTCATCGTTTTCATCGTCGCGGATAACCTCAACGTTGGTCGGAATTTCAACAACGTTGAGACCGTAAATATCGGCCAATTCCTGGGCTTCAGTGGCCGCGGTCCCGGTCATCCCGGCCAGTTTCGGGTACATGCGGAAATAATTCTGGAAAGTGATTGAGGCCACGGTCTGGTTTTCCGGCTGGATTGGCACCCCTTCTTTGGCTTCAACCGCCTGGTGCAGGCCGTCCGACCAGCGCCGGCCTTCCATCATGCGGCCGGTGAATTCGTCAATGATTATCACCTTGTTGTCCTTGACGATATAATCGGTGTCGCGGGTGAACATGTTCTGGGCCTTCAGGGCCACGTTCACATGGTGGACCACTTCGGTGTTTTCATAATCGTAGAGGTTATCAGATTTCAGCAGGTCCGCTTTCAGGAGCAGCTGCTCGATCACCTCAATCCCCTCCTCGGTCAGGGTGATGGTGCGGTTCTTTTCCTCTTTCTCAAAATGGTCCTTTTTCAGTTTCTGGATCAGGCGGTCGACGGTGATGTAGAGGTCCGATTTATCCTGGGTCGGGCCTGAGATAATCAAGGGGGTGCGCGCTTCATCGATCAGAATGCTGTCGACCTCATCAATGATGGCGAAATTGAAATCCCGCTGGACCATTTCGGCCCTGGAGAAGGCCAGGTTGTCGCGCAGGTAATCGAATCCCAGCTCGTTGTTGGTGGTATAGGTGATGTCCGAACTATAGGCCTCCTTGCGCTGCTGGTTATTGAGCCCCGGGACAATGACCCCGACGCTTAAACCCAGGAAATTATAAATCTGGCCCATCCATTCGGCGTCACGGCGGGCCAGGTATTCGTTGACGGTGACGATATGGACGCCCTTTCCGGGGATGGCGTTCAGATATGCTGACAGGGTCGAGACCAGGGTCTTGCCCTCACCGGTTTTCATTTCGGCAACCTCACCCTTGTGGAGGACGATCCCGCCGATGATCTGGACATCGAAATGGCGCTGGCCAAGGGTTCTCTTCGCGGCCTCCCTGACCGTGGCGAAGACCTCGGGCAGAAGGTCATCCAGAGTTTCGCCGGCCTTGTAGCGGCGCTTGAATTCGGCTGTTTTTACCTTGATCTGGTCGTTTGAGAGCTTCTCGAATTTTGGCTCCAGAGCATTAACGTCATCCACGGCCTTTTGATGCCCGCGGATAACGCGCTCATTGGTGGTGCCAAACACTCTTTTGGCCAGCAAACCGAGGGCTTTCATGTATTCCCTTTCAATAGAATCCGATCGCATAAGGAACGGATCAGGATAAAGTCACCTTCCAGGATTATTCGGGATTCTCCTGAAAAAACCAGTCACAGGAGAGATAAGGTCGTGGAGTTAAAGTGTCAACCAAGAGTGGGGAATAATAGGGAATTTATGCTCTTCAGCTTGCCGGAGTATTCGACATCGTCTCGGCGATATAATTCAGGAATTCACTCAGGCTGATGCCGATGGTCTTAAGGGCGACAATCATGATCAGGCTGATCAGGGCAACAAGAAGGCCGTATTCCATTATAGCCACCCCGTCCCGTGATTTGAGAAGCCTGAAAGAGAAGTGGAAAAATATTTTCAGGAAGTTCTTTCGTATCATAAAGCCCCCGCCAGTTTCTAATATTATTTTGGAAGATTTAAAACCAAAATTGGTGTGTTTTGCCTTTCATTTGGGTATGATCGCCCATTCGACATGATCGCAAAGGGCAAAAACAGCAAAAATTTTGATTTTCCCGGCCTTTTGGTGGTTGCGGTCTTGTTGGTGAACAAGAATCAACAGATTTTAATTGCCCGGAGGCCGGAGGGAAAATCAATGGCCGGCCTGTGGGAATTTCCCGGCGGCAAGGTTCATGCCGGTGAGACGGAAAAAGAAGCCCTCAGCCGCGAACTCACCGAAGAGCTGGCGATCACGGTGTCGCCAGCCTCGTTGCGCCGGGTGACGGAAATCTTGCACCAGTACGAGGATTTTCAGCTCATCATGCCGCTTTATCTGTGCCGCCGCTGGAGCGGGGACATTACCCCGCTTGAGGGTCAGAAAATTGTCTGGGTCTCCCCTGAGGACCTTCCGGACTATCCGATGCCGCCGGCTGATGCTCCCATAATAGGCCTAATTCCCGGATTCCTGAAAAAATTCTAGGGTTTCAGAGCATCTGCCAGACTGGCCCTGGCGCTGCCCGGCTTTAGGGGTTTGGGCTGGTTCGGCCCGGGCGCCCAGCCGGTCAGGTAAATAAACTGGAAAGTGGCGGAAATACGGCCTTCCTGATCAGAAAAATTCTTGATGTAATACTCCGCCGCCCGCTCCAGGGTATCTTTACGGGAAAACGTTTTCAGGCGGTCGAAAAGGGCATTGTTTTCCCCCATCGCTTTCAGTTCTTTCATCAGCACCAGCGGGTGCTGATAGCTGACCGTCAGGGTTTCTATATCCGCCACCGGCATGGCGAACCCGGCCCGGGCCAGCAGGTCGCCGGCATCGCGCACGTCGGCAAACGGGGAAATCCGGGGGCTGGCCCCGCCGCTGGTCTCGGTCTCCGCGTAAAGCAGGCTTTCGCGCAGCTCCCTTAACGTCTCCCCACCCAAAAGAGAGGCCAAAAAAAGACCGTCCTCCCTCAATACCTCCCTGATCTGGATCAGGGCCCCGGGCAGGTCATTGACCCAGTGAAGGGTCAGGTTGCTTAAAACCAAATCGAAAGTTTTGGCCTTGAAGGGAAGTTCCTCTTCATCCAGCACCACCGACGTTTCCCCGGGCAAAGGGGACGCATCGCCGGACAAATCCGCCCGGACCACGCTTTTGGGCGGGATTTTCAGAAGTTTTCCACTGGCCAGCGGCCCGACCGCCAATAGCGCATGAAAATCCCGGTTGATGTCACGCAGACGCTCAGCCAGACCTGCCGCCCCCTCATGGAAAAGATAAAGGGTATCATCATTTCCCGGGACGCCGCCGCGCCGCCGGCGCACCAGGGTGCGGTCAAATATGCGGTAGCTTCGTTCCATCAAAAGCCTTAAGATTATTTCACCTGTTGTTCTAATTTAGGCAGACAATGATGAAAAGTGAACCGGCCATTTTAAGTAAAGGGATAAAAACCCCGCTGGCGGGTCTTTTGCGCAAGGGGCTGGATTTTATTCTTCCGCCGCTATGCTTCAGCTGCCGCGGGGCGGTCGAAACTCAAGGGGGGTTGTGTGTTGCGTGCTGGTCAACGCTCAGGTTTATCACCCGGCCGCATTGTGAGGTTTGCGGTTATCCTTTCCCGCACCAGATGCCGGGGGGCATGTTGTGCGCCTCGTGTCACCGGAAAAAGCCGGTTTACGACCGGGCGCTGGCGGCGATCGCCTACAATCCAGCCAGCCGCCCGCTGATCCTTTCCTTCAAATATGGCGAGCGCACAGAGGGCTTGAAGACCATGGCCCGGTGGCTGAAATCGGCCGGAGCTGAACTGCTGCCGGAGACCGGCCTGATCATCCCGGTTCCCCTGCATCCAAGAAGGCTGTGGCAACGGCGCTTTAACCAGTCCGCCCTGCTGGCCCTGGCGCTGGCGAAGGCGACCGGAAAAGCAGTCGACGTCCTGGCCCTTTCCCGGAAGAAGAACACCCGCAGCCAGGGTGGCTTGAACCGCACCCAGCGGCACCGCAATGTCTGGGCCGCCTTCCAGGTGCCGGGAAACAAAATAGAACGGATCAGGGGTAGGCACATTCTTCTGGTTGATGACGTGCTGACCACCGGGGCGACCGCTGAGAATTGTGCCAGGGCCCTGAAAAAGGCTGGCGCGGACAAAGTTTTTGTCCTGACTCTCGCCCGCGTGGTGGAACCCTTGCGCAGACTTTGAAAATGCCATGAAAAAACCACAGGTTGAGATTTATACGTCTATTTTGTGCGGATATTGTTCCCTGGCGAAGTCCCTGTTGAAACGAAAACAGATCGCCTACCGGGAAATTAATGTCAGCTTTCATCCCAAAAAACGCCGGGAAATGATCGCCCGGACCAAGGGACTTGCCTCAGTGCCGCAAATTTTTATCGGCGGCCTTCATATCGGTGGCTGTGATGATCTTTTTGCGCTGGACCGGGAGGGCAAGCTGGATTTGGGCCTGATCGGAAAATGAGCACAAAACTTGACATAAGCCTGATCCAACTTTGCTCGTCCGCCGATGTGGAAGAAAACATCGCCGCTGCCTCGGCTTTGATAAAGCAAGCCGCCGCCGCCGGCGCCCGGCTGATCCTGACGCCGGAAAACACCGCCCTGTTTGAAATGAACACCGGACGGCTGTTTGAAAAGGCGCAACCTGAGCAACAAAACAAGGCGCTGGAAACATTCACCCGGCTTGCCAGCGGCCTGAACGTCTGGCTCTTGGTTGGCTCCCTGGCGATCAAACTGAACGGGAAAAAACTCGCCAACCGCTCCTTTCTGATTTCCCCAAAAGGGATCGCCGCGCGTTATGACAAGATTCATATGTTCGATGTCAACCTCAAGGGGGGAGAAAGTTACCGCGAATCAAAAAACTTCCAGGCGGGATCAAAAGCGGTTGTAGGCGAAACTCCATGGGGTCCGCTGGGAATGACGGTCTGCTATGACTTGCGTTTTCCCTATCTCTACCGGCGCCTGGCGCACCAGGGCGCCAGCATGATCGCCGTGCCGTCCTCCTTTACCGCCCAGACCGGCAGGGCCCACTGGCATATCCTGTTGCGCGCCCGGGCGATTGAGACCGGGGCTTTTATCCTGGCGCCGGCGCAGGCCGCGCGGCACCCCGACGGGCGCGAGACCTTCGGCCATTCATTAGTGGTTGATCCCTGGGGCGGGGTTCTGCTAGATGCGGGTGATATTGAAAGCGGTGCTTTTAATATTACATTAGATTTAACAAAAATTAAAAAGGCCAGGGACGCCATCCCGGCCCTGAAACACGACAGGACCTTGAAATGATCGTTTTTGACCTGAAATGTGAACTTGATCACATCTTTGAAGTCTGGTTTTCCTCCAGCAAGGCGTTTGATACTCAGGTGCGGCTGGGGGAAATCGAATGCCCGGTGTGCGGTTCGGCCAAGGTGGAAAAGGCCGTGATGGCTCCCAATATTGCGAAAAAATCCAAGCTGGGCGCCGAAACTCCCGGGGACCAAGCCTTTTCAGACCCGGCTGGTGAAGAGCAGATCGGTTATACCCACCTGCCGAAACATCTGCGCCGGGAACTGGAGGGAGTTCTGGACAAAGTCCGCAAGCACGTCGAGGAAAATTGTGAATACGTCGGCGCCAATTTTCCCGAGGAGGTTCGCAAAATGCACTATGGCGAGGCCCCCGAGAGGGGCATCTACGGCGAGGCGTCACGGGAAGAATCGCTGGATCTCCTGAAAGAGGGCATTGATGTCATCCCGGTTCCCGGCATTCGCAAACCCCGCCAAAGCGACGCTTAAGATTCTCTTTTATTCCGGCACAGCCAGCCCGGCGTAATTGACCGCGCAGTTTCGGCCAACTTTCCAGCTGGCGCTCACCGGGTCATAGATAAAGCCCTTCAGTTCGGCTATTTCGAATCCGGCCTGGCGCAAATAGCGGTCGAGCTCGGACGGTTTGATAAATTTTTGATAAGAATGGGTGCCCCTGGGCAGCCAGCCGAGAATGTATTCGGCGCCGAGAATCGCCAGCGCATAAGCCTTCGGGGTCCGGTTGATGGTGGAAAACAGCATGCAGCCGTCCTTTTTCAGAAGCGTGCGGCAGCTTTTCAGGAAACTGGCGATGTCCGCCACATGCTCCAGCACCTCCATGTTCAGGATCACATCAAAACGTGCCGCGGTTTTGGCCAGGTCCTCGCCAGCGATCGCGCGATAGGTGATGGTAAGTTTCGATTGTTTGGCGTGAAGCGCGGCGATCTGAATGTTTTTTTCACTGGCGTCAATTCCCGTCACAGCGGCGCCGAGCCGGGTCATGGGCTCACACAAAAGCCCGCCGCCGCAGCCGATATCCAAAACCTTTAACCCTTTGAACGGGACAATACTGTCTTGGCCCGGGCCAAAATGGTTTTCAATTTGTCCGCGGATGAAAGCCAGACGGGTTGGGTTCAACTTGTGAAGCGGCCTGAACGGGCCGGCCGGGTCCCACCAGGTTTCCGCCAGGGCGGAAAAATTTTCAATCTCCTTCGGGTCGACCGAGGGGGCTTTGGGGTTTCCCCCAAGCCTGGTTTTTTTTACCGGCGCCATTTTATTGTTTTTATTCCTTTTTCTTGCCTCTAAACCTTCATAATCTTAATGATAGTAGTACCTAGCATTTCGCTGGGGACGGCAAAACATTTATTTAAATCCAGGCGACTTTAAGGAGCAAGCGTGGCGATCATCATAAAAAAATTCGGCGGAACCTCGCTCAGTGATCTTGACCACATCAAAAATGCCGCACTTCGAGTCAAGGAAGCGGTTGAGGCTGGCAGCCGTCCCGTGGTTGTAGTTTCCGCCATGGGCGGGGTTACCGGCCAGCTGCTGGGGAATCTGAAGCATCGGAACCTCGGCGCCGATCCAGCTGAAAGCGACGTGGTGCTCTCAGCCGGGGAACAGGTTTCGGCCGGAACCTTCGCCCTGGCCCTGAAGGGGATGGGTCTCAAGGCCCGCTCCTTTATGGGCTGGCAGGTGCCAATTATCACCAGTGACAAGGCCGGGGAAGCCCAGATCAGGGAAATCCCCCCGGAGGCCCTTAAGAAAAGCATCAAGTATGGAGAAATCCCCGTAATCGCGGGATTCCAGGGGGTAACCGAAGCCGGGCGCATCACCACCCTGGGGCGCGGCGGGTCCGATATTACGGCGGTGGCCCTGGCCGCTGCTCTTAAGGCGGAACGCTGCGATATCTACACCGACGTGCCGGGAATCTACACCACCGATCCCAATTTAGTCTCTACAGCATACAAACTTGATACTATAAGCTATCAGGAGGTGCTGGAGCTGGCCGCTGTCGGCGCCCGGGTCATGCACTCCCGCGCGGTGGCCATGGCGCTACGCTTTGGGGTTACAATTCAGGTTTTGACCAGCTATGAAAACAGGCCTGGGACATTGATTGTGAAAGAAAAAGACTTAACAGAGAGACGGATTATCAGCGGCATCGCCTGCTCGGATAACGAGGCCAAGATTTCGATCATCGGCATTCGCGATGAACCGGGCGCCGTGGCGGCCATCTTCAAGCCGTTGGCGGAGGCCGGAATCAGTGTCGATATGATTGTTCAGGACGTCTCCAAGGATGGCGGCCTGGCCGATGTTACGTTTACCGTTGACAAAGACCTACTGGACCGGACCCTGAAGTTGATCAAGGGCTCAAGGGAAAAAACCGGGTTTAAAGACCTGATCTCGGACCGGAACGTCATAAAACTGACGGTTGTCGGTCTTGGCATGGCCGGCCAGGCAGGGGTGGCGCAGACCATGTTTACCGCGCTCGGCGAAAAGGGCATCAATATCCAGGCGATCTCGGCAACCGATATAAAAATCAGCGTTCTGGTTCAGGAAAAACACCAGAAAGAAGCGCTGAAAAGCCTCCATGCCGCCTACGGGCTGGACAAAAGATAGAAATTATGAACCGGGAAGTCATAAACAATATTGGCTTAGAGCGGCTGGAGCGCCTGTGGGCGCGGGGCAAGGATTTGCTCGGTGTTGACTATGCCATTATGGGCGGAGCCATGACCTGGCTGTCAGACCGCTACCTGGTTTCCGCCATCTCCAACGCCGGCGGGTTTGGCGTGATTGCCTGCGGCAGCATGACGCCGGACCTGTTGGATGCGGAAATCAAGGCCACGTATCGGATGACCGATAAACCCTTCGGCGTCAATTTGATCACCTTGCACCCGATGCTGGATGAGCTGATTGAGGTCTGCCTGGGGAACAACAGCTCTCATGTGGTCCTGGCTGGCGGCCTGCCGCCCAGCGGTGCGATCCAGAAAATCAAGCACGGCGGCGCCCGGGTCATGTGTTTTGCCCCGGCGCTGTCGCTGGCTAAAAAGCTGATTAAATCCGGGGTTGATGCGCTGATTATCGAAGGAGCCGAAGCGGGCGGCCATATCGGCCCGGTTTCGACCGCGGTCCTGGCCCAGGAAATCCTTCCCCATGTTTCGGAGATTCCGATTTTTATAGCTGGCGGCATCGGCCGCGGGGAAGCGATGGCGGGTTACCTGAAAATGGGCGCTTCGGGCTGCCAGCTGGGGACCCGGTTTGTGTGCGCAAGTGAATCGCGCGCCCATGAAAACTTCAAAAAGGCGTTTTACCGGGCCTCGGCCCGCGATGCGGTTCCCAGCATCCAGCTCGATCCCAGGTTTCCGGTCATCCCGGTCCGCGCCCTCAAGAACCGGGCGACCGAAAAGTTTCTCGAATGCCAGCGCCAGACCATTGCCCGCTTCCAGGCGGGGGAGTTAAACAAAAAGGAAGCCCAGCTGGAGATTGAACACTTCTGGGCCGGGGCGCTGCGCCGCGCCGTGGTCGACGGTGAGGTCGAAGAAGGCTCCCTGATGGCCGGCCAGAGTGTCGGCATGGTCAAGTTTGAACAGCCGGTCGCCGAGATTATGGCCGAACTGATCGACCAGGCGGCGGCATTCCTGGAACACGCCTCCAACTGACTATGGACCCTGCAAGCAGATCGCGACGACTCCTGAAAAGCCTTCATAAAGTGATGGCCGGTAAAGGCACCGGCCAACAGCGCCTTAACAAGGTTGTGCAAAAAATCGCCGGCACCATGAAGGCTGAAGTTTGTTCGGTTTACCTGGTCAATCAGGATGGCACACTGGAGCTGTTCGCAACCGAGGGCCTGAAACAGGAGGCGGTTCACATATCGAAATTAAAAATGGGCCAGGGCCTGGTCGGCCATGTGGCGCAAACCGGGTTGCCGCTGAACGTGGCCGAGGCTTCCCGGCACCCGAAATTCTTTTACCTGCCGGAAACCGGTGAAGAAATTTATCATTCTTTTACCGGGGTTCCCATTATCCGCCACCTGAAAGTTACCGGCGTACTGGTGGTTCAAAACCGAAAGGCGGGAATTTTTACCACCGTTGATGTTGAAACCCTGCAGACGGTGGCGATGATCCTGGCGGAAATGCTGAGCGCCAGTAACCTTGGGGATATCCGGTCCCTGACCGGGCCGGAAGCCGGCGCTCCCGGGCAGGTGACCTTCGACGGCAAAAAACTGACCGGTGGCCTGGGCGTCGGCAAGGCAGTTTTCCACGAACCCAAGGTCGAGCTTCAGGAACTGCTTACCGAGGATATCAAGGGCGAGAAAAGCCGCCTGGAAAAAGCCTTCCGCGCCATGCGAAAGCAATTGGACAGCCTGATGCAGGCCCCGGACCTGGCGCTGTTCGGCGACCACCGCGAGGTTCTGGAAGCTTACAAGATGTTCACCTACGACCAGGGCTGGAAAAATCGCATTACCGAAGCGGTTGAAAGCGGGCTGACGGCTGAGGCCGCGGTGGAAAAAATCATGCAGGACATGCGCACCCGTTTTGTTGAAATGAAGGACCCGTACCTCAAGGAGCGCCTTCACGATCTGGAGGATTTGTCCAATCGACTGATCCGCATCCTGATGGGTTATGTGGGGGAAAAGGCCCATCACAAACTGACCGAGGATTCAATCCTGGTGGCCCGTTCGATGGGTCCGGCGGAACTTCTGGATTACGACCGCAAATACCTCAGGGGTATTGTTCTTGAGGAAGGATCCCCGACCGCCCATGTCACGGTGGTCGCTCGGGCGCTAGGGATTCCCATGCTGGGCCGAGTGCGCGGCGCACTGGAGACGATTGAGGAAGGCGATCGGGTAATTATTGATGCTGGGGCCTGCAAGATTTACATTCGCCCCACGGATGAGGTGAAACGGGCCTTTAATATCAGCCTCAGGGAACACCTGAAACTCAGGAAAATATACGAAGCTGAACGCAACAAACCGGCGATTACCAAGGACGGGGAAAAAATAACCCTGATGATGAACGCCGGATTGCTGATGGACATGGACCACCTGGAGCGCACCGGGGCTGAGGGAATCGGGCTGTTCCGAACCGAATTTCAGTTTATGGTTTCGTCCACGCTGCCCCGGATGTCGGTGCAAAAGGAATTGTACGCGAAAATCCTGAAAGCGGCGAAAAATCGCCCGGTGGTGTTCCGCACCCTGGACATCGGCGGTGATAAACAGGTGCCGTTCCTGCCCCACGAGGAAGAGGAAAATCCGGCTCTCGGCTACCGCGCTATCCGCTTGGCGCTCAGCCGGCCCGGGCTGTTGCGCTACCAGGTGCGCGCTCTTCTGGCGGCCAGCGCGGGCCGGGATTTGAACATCATGTTTCCGATGATTACCGAGGTATCGGAATTTACCGAAGCCAAGGCGCTGGTGCTGAGGGAAGTAGAATACCTTAACCGGACCGGCGCCAAAAAACCGAAAAAAATTGCCATCGGCTCGATGCTTGAAGTTCCTTCTCTGGCCTGGCAGCTGGACAGCCTGCTGGAGGAAGTGGACTTTTTGTCGATCGGCACCAATGACCTGATGCAGTTTTTCTTCGCCAGCGACCGTTCCAACCCGAAACTTTCCGACCGTTATGACCTGCTGAGCCCGGCGGCGCTTTCCTTTATCCGCTCAATCGTCACCGCGTGCCAGGACAAGGGCGTACCGGTGAACGTGTGCGGGGAAATGGGCGCCCGCTCGCTGGAGGCGCTGGCCCTGATAGGTCTGGGACTGAGGGCGCTTTCCATCTCACCTTCGGCGATCGGGCCGGTCAAGATGATGATCCGCCAGCTGAATTTGAAAGACTTCCAGGAGTGGTTCCTGCCCAAATTGTCCGAGCACTGCCACTCCTTGCGTGAAGCGCTCAAAGGGTATGCTCTCGACCACAATCTGCCGGTTTGATTCCGCCCTTTGCGCAATAAAATTTGTATTGACTTTTGCTATTGTTTTCAGTCACTTAAACGCTGGCAGCAGGGAACAGCAAAATTATAATAATCAGTCCGGCCGGTTAAGGTTCAGGGCGAAACGGGCTTCTTTGGGAAGAGGAGCCCGGTGGCTAGCAAAAGTGTAAAATTTTATACATTTAAGGGGTTCGGCTAATGGCCGGAAATGAGCTTTATATCGGGTCGCGGCTTCAAACCGCCAGGCGCAAGCAAAAGATTAAAATCAACCGCGCCGTCGCCGACCTTTGCATCCCTAAAAAATATCTCTCCGCCTTTGAAAAGAACGACTTGTCCCAGTTTCCCGACAACGCTTACGCGGTTGGTTTTCTGAAAAATTATGCTGACTACCTGGGGCTCGACCAGGGATCGCTGGTGAAAGAGTTGAAAAGCCACTTGCGCTTTGAGCCCCTGGATATCCGCACCTGCCGGCCGCTGGATCCGCCCGCCGGAAACTCCTGGCTGACCACGGCGGCGGTCCTTCTGTTGATTGGACTGGTGATATCCGGGGCCTATTTTGGCTGGACCTATTTCAAGGGGAATGATTATAAATTAACCCAATCCGGGGAAATTCCGGCCCATCTGGCGGCCTTTTTGGTTGATCAAAACCCGGCTGGAACGCCTGTCCGGCCGCTATTGCTGCTGGCCGATGGCGGCGACCGTTATTTCCAGAGGCTGGGCTGGGCCGGGGGCAAGGTCCGCATTTTGGCCTTTGCCGATGTCCAGCTGGCCATTTCCGATGGCTCGGGCAAGGTTTTGCGCCAAGGTTTGATGTATTCCGGGGAAAGCATCGATTTGCCGCGCGGCGTGGATTTGCACGTTTCCGCGCCCGATTATTCGGCGCTCGGTTTTTACATTGGCGACCGGCGGACCAAGCCCAAGCTTGTCAACCGTGACGGTATTTTGTTAGTCGCCCTCGATGCCCTGAAACCCGGGATAGACACCCCGACTCCCGCCAGTTAGAGTCTTTTCTTTTCAGCTGGATTTTATCTGAAAAGAAAAGACTCTGGGGATTCCTTTTGCTTTTTGGGCAGGTTATGCTTATTTTCACACCACATGCGCACCGGCGCGCAAAAGACATTAACAATTGAGCAAGTTTATACATGAGCATTCGCCCCTACAGAGACATTCTTCGCCGCAAATCCCGCCAGATCATGGTTGGCGATGTCCCGGTCGGCGGGGATGCGCCGATTACAGTGCAAAGCATGACCAATACCCTGACCAGTGACGCCGGCGCGACCATTGGCCAAATCAGGGAACTGGAAGAAGCCGGCGCCGACATCGTCCGGGTTTCCTGCCCGGACCAGGCTTCGACCGCGGCGATGAAGGAAATTTGCCGCGCGGCACAAGTGCCGATCGTCGCCGACATCCATTTTCACTACAAACGCGCTCTGGAAGCGGCGGATGCCGGGGCGGCGTGCCTCAGGATCAATCCCGGCAATATCGGCTCGGTCGAGAGAATCAAGGAAGTGGTGCGCGCCGCCAAAGCCAACGGTTGTTCAATGCGCATCGGCGTCAATGCCGGGTCGCTGGAGCGCGAGTTGCTGGAACGTTACGGCGAGCCGTGCCCCGAGGCGATGGTCGAAAGCGCCCTGGGTCACATCAAAATCCTCGAGGATAATGACTTTTTCGAGTTCAAGATCAGCTGCAAGGCCTCCGATGTTTTCCTGGCGGTGGCCGCCTACCAGGGGCTGGCCGAGGCCTGTGACTATCCCCTTCACCTCGGCATTACCGAGGCCGGGGCCCTAAGGGGCGGAACGGTTAAATCCTCGATCGGGATGGGAATGCTGCTGTGGTCCGGGATTGGCGATACCATCCGGGTTTCACTTTCCGCCGATCCGGTCGAGGAGATCAAGGCCGGGTTCGAGATTCTGAAATCGCTGGGCTTGCGCCACCGCGGGGTCCAGATTATATCCTGTCCCAGTTGCGCCCGCCAGGCCTTCCAGGTGATCAAGACGGTTGAGGTTCTGGAGCGGCGCCTGGCGCACATATCTACCCCGATGTCGCTCTCGATCATCGGCTGTGTCGTCAACGGTCCGGGCGAAGCCAGAGAGACCGACATCGGGCTCACCGGCGGCGGCCAGGGCAACCACATGATCTATTTGAACGGGGTCAACGATCACAAGATTACCGACGACAAGCTGGTCGACCACATCGTCGAGCTGGTCGAGAAAAAAGCCGCCGAGATCGAGGCCGAAATGGCCAAAGCGGAAGCTGACCAGGCCGTGGCTTAAAGGTAAAAGGAACAGTTGGTGTCAAAATTACAGCCAGTCCGCGGCACCCAGGATTTTTGGGGGGAGGATGCCCGGCGTTTCTCGTTCGTTATCTCAACCTTCAATGCGCTCGCCAAGCGCTACGGATTTAAGGAAATCCAGACCCCGATATTCGAGTTTACAGAGGTTTTCAGGCGCCCGCTGGGCGATACCTCGGACGTGGTGACCAAGGAAATGTATACCTTTCTCGACCGCGGCGGTGAGGAGATTACCCTGCGCCCAGAGGTTACCGCCTCAATTGTCCGCGCCTATCTGTCGGGCGGCATGCAGCAAAAGGGCATCGTCAAATTGTTTACCTCAGGCCCGATGTTTCGCTATGAGCGCCCGCAAAAGGGCCGTTTCCGGCAATTTCACCAACTGGATGTGGAAATTATCGGAGCCCCGGAGCCGGCTGCGGATGTCGAGATAATCGCGCTCGCCCGCCACCTGTTGGAAGCGCTTGGCATAGAAGGCGCCACCGCCCTTCACCTCAACACGCTCGGCGATACTGAAAGCCGGAACGCGTACCGCAAGACGCTGGTTATCTACCTCAAGGATCATGAAAGAAAACTTTCCAGGGAAAGCCGCGCGCGGCTGAAAAAAAACCCGCTTCGCATCCTCGACAGCAAAGATGCCGGCGACCAGGCGCTGCTGAAGAAAGCCCCGGGCATGAATGATTACCTGAATGTGGCATCATCGGACTTTTTCGCCGCGGTCAGGGACGGTCTCGATAATCTGGAGATCCCCTATACCGTAAACGACCGTTTGGTGCGCGGCCTCGATTATTATTGCCACACCGCCTTTGAGTTCATTACCGATCAGCTGGGCGCCCAGGGAACCGTGATCGGCGGCGGGCGTTATGACGGCCTGGTTGAGATGATGGGCGGGCCCGAGACCCCCGGCACTGGCTGGGCGGCAGGGATTGAACGCCTCGCCATGCTTCTAAAAACCTTGCCTGAGGAAGAACGGCTGACCGTGTTTGTACCGATGACCGAAGCCGCCGGAAGACTGGCGGACCGGCTTTGTTATGCCCTTAGAAAGGAAGGCTTTGCCGCCGATATGGCCTACCGCGGAAACCTTAAAAAACGTTTGCAAAAGGCCGATAAAGCTAACGCCCGCTTTGCCGTTATTATCGGCGAGGATGAAATGGCCTCCGGCAAATTGACCGTGCGTGATCTGGATTCAGGCATCCAGGCCTTTATCAGGGCGGACGACCTGGCCACTTTCCTGAAAAAACAGGCCGCTGATTAGCGACCCTTCCTTTTGCCAAACGATTTCCTATTTAACCAAGTAACGAATTAAGGGAAGACAATGATTCCTGAACAAAAACTGAAACAACTGATAGACCGCTTTAAGGCCCTGGAGGGCCAGCTGGCGGACCCTGCCGCAATGGCCCGGGCGGAATTTGTCCGGGCGTCAAAGGAATATTCCGACCTCGGCCCGGTGGTGGAAAAGGCCCGCGAGGTCATAAAACTTAAGGCGGATCTGACCGGGATGGAAGAAATGCTTGCCGATGAGGCTTCTGACAAGGACATGAAAGAATTGGCCGTGGCCGAAATTGCAGAAGCCAAAGCACGTCTTGAAGTTCTTGATAAAGACCTTTCCATACTGCTGTTGCCCAAAGACGTGGCCGATGAAAAATCGGCGATCCTGGAAATCCGCGCCGGCACCGGCGGCAATGAAGCGGCGCTGTTCGCCGGCGATCTGCTGCGCATGTACCAGCGTTATGCCGAAACCCAGAGCTGGAAGTTTGAGATAATCAGCGCCTCGGCTGGGGAAGTGGGCGGGTTCAAGGAGGTGATTATCGCGGTCGGCGGCAAGGGCGTGTTCGCCAAGCTGAAATACGAATCGGGCGTCCACCGTGTGCAGCGCGTGCCGGAAACCGAATCGGGCGGGCGCATCCACACCTCGGCGGCCACCGTGGCGGTGCTTCCGGAGGCTGAGGAGATCGATGTCGAGATCAATGAGGCTGATCTCAGGATCGATATTTTTCGCGCCAGCGGGCCCGGCGGCCAGTCGGTCAACACCACCGATTCGGCGGTCCGGATCACCCATATCCCTTCAGGCCTTGTGGTCCAGCAGCAGGATGAGAAATCCCAGCACAAAAACAAGGCCAAGGCGATGAAGGTTTTGCGCTCCAGGCTTTATGATCTGGAACGTCAAAAGGCCGACGCGGCGCGCTCGGAAGTCCGGCGTGGTCAGATCGGCACCGGGGACCGCTCAGAGCGCATCCGCACTTACAATTATCCCGAACGCCGGGTCACCGATCATCGCATCAACCTGACCCTCCACAAGCTGGACCAGATCATGGAAGGCGGCGCCCTGGAAAGTGTTATCCAGCCCTTGATCCAGGAACATCAGGCGCGGCAGCTGGCGGCCCTGGAAGACTGACTATGCTCGTGAAAGACGCGCTCAGGGAAGCGGCCCGGAAACTGACAGCGGCGGAGGCCGCAACACCCCTGCTCGATGCTGAAATTCTGGCGGCTTTTACGCTTGGGATAGAGCGCGGTGATGTTCTCTTGAAATGGGACGAAGCCTTTGCCCCGGATGACCTGAAACATTTCAACGCCCTGGTCAAAAGAAGGGCTCTCAGTGAGCCGGTGGCCCGCATCACCGGTGTTCAGGAATTTTGGAGCCTGCCCTTCAAGGTCACCCCCGACACCCTGATCCCGCGCCCCGACAGTGAAACGCTGGTGGCGGCGGTGCTGGAAAGAACCGGGAAAACCTCACCGGTCCGCATCCTTGATCTGGGCACCGGGACCGGATGTCTGCTGCTGGCTCTTTTGTCCGAGCTGCCGTCGGCTGCAGGCGTTGGCGTGGATATTTCGAAAAGGACACTTGAATGTGCGTTTGAGAACGCCAAAAACCTGAACCTTTCAGGGCGCGCGCGCTTTACCGTCTTTGACTGGATGAACGATATTCCTTTAAATGAAGGCCTTTTTGATATTGTCATCAGCAATCCCCCCTATATCCCGGCCGGTGAGATCGCCGGGCTGGAATTGGAAGTGGCGAAGTTTGCTCCCAGGGCGGCGCTCGACGGCGGGCCAGACGGCTTGGACCATTACCGCCGCATCATCGCGAAAGCGCCAGGGTTTTTTGGCGGCAAAGGCGGACAGATTTACCTTGAAATTGGTAATGGCCAAGCTGGCGAGGTTAAAACCTTGCTCAAGGAAGCGGGTTTTATAACCCTTGAAGCCTATCACGACCTGGCTGGAAAAACGCGGGTCGTGGCTGCGCAATTTTCAGTCCAGACTCTTATTGACTGAAATAAAGCGCGCTACGTCTTGAAGGTTAGAGATATCAACCACAATATCGGGTTCCAGCTCCCTCCCCAAGTGGTGTTCCATTGCCAAAATCAGGCGGACATGTGACAAACTGTCCCAGGAACCCCAAGTGTCCACCGACGCGCTATCCGGGATATCACGGGGGTTATAATAAGTTGCCTCAGCCAGAAGCTCCTTGGCGGTTTTGAAATTCCCGCTATTGGTCAACGCTTTATCTGGTTTTGACAGGGTTTCTTTCTTGTCCTTTTTTGACTCCTGCCATTCTCTCTTGAGCAAGCCAAAGAGATAGGTATCCGCCCGGCCCCCTTCGACCGATGGCGAATGTTTCCGGAGAATTCCTTCCGAGGCATAGCCCAAAACCTTGTTGTTGAAGATTGAGGAGAAATTTCGGCCAATAAT
The DNA here is from genome assembly GCA_022566215.1 of Pseudomonadota bacterium. Classification (GTDB taxonomy): domain Bacteria; phylum Pseudomonadota; class Alphaproteobacteria; order Sphingomonadales; family SMXR01; genus SMXR01. Next base: position 35,974 of record JADFJJ010000009.1, read on the forward strand.
TTCACTTTCCGCTTTTTCCATCCCGAGAGTTAAAAATATGAAGTCCAGCATGTGTTCCCTTACTTCAATAATCACATCCTTGCCCCAGAATGTCTTATCCCCCAGGCCAACATTGGTCTTTGCTATTTTTTGTTTTAGGTCGGCAATGATAGTTATAAAACCAATCAGCCTCAAAGTTTCCTTGACGATAATTCCCAGGTGAAACCGGTCCCGATTGTTAAATTTTTCAATATGTTGGGCCGCCCGAGGTATGTCCCAGTTGCGGGGTTTTTGGTTGAATCCCCTCTGTATTTCCGCATCGTTCCACCAACTGGTGTAGTTTTCATCCGCATCCTCCGGTTTGAGAGAGCGCACAAAAAATCGCCTGGTTTCCATTTCAACCGGTTTTCCGGGTTCCCAGGTCATATTTAGGGTCTGGCCTCAATTGCCGAGTGGAGCTGTGTTGGCTCTGAAAAGGCAGTAAAACAGGAGAAAAACACAGGTGATAGCGTGTATCGGCGCGTATTTTCGACGCATTTTACTGCCTTTTCAGACCAACCCCGCAAGAGACCAATAAGGGGCCACGCCAAAATCGGGCAGACCTTTGTCAAAAGCGCTTCAAATAGATGGCTATTTTTCATCCCTTTTTCCTTGTTCTGACCGATTTTGACTATGGCACAACCCTCATCGGTAATTCAGTGCAGACACCTAGTCCCCCT
>JADFJJ010000009.1:36681-51666 GCA_022566215.1 Pseudomonadota bacterium
TTGAACCCCCTCTGTATTTCCGCATCGTTCCACCAACTGGTGTAGTTTTCATCCGCATCCTCTGGTTTGAGAGAGCGCACAAAAAATCGCCTGGTTTCCATTTCAACCGGTTTTCCGGGTTCCCAGCCCATAGTTAGTCCCCCTTGCCAAGGCAAATCCTGGCGACCTCTTCGCGGTTAACCTTGCCGTGTGCGGTTTTGGGTATGTCTTTTATGAAATACCATCTTTCCGGAACACAAGCCGGCTGAATTCTTTCCGCGCACCACTGCCTGAGGGCATTGACTTCCTCGTCACACCCCTCTTTCAGGACCACGGCACAGCCAATGGTTTCCCCGCTTACCGGGTCGGGAAGACCAAATGCGCACGCCTCTTTTACCGATTTGTGCTGCTCGAGCAGCATATCTACCTCTTCGGGTGAGACCTTGTTTCCGGCCCGGTTTATTTCGGATTTGCAGCGGCCCAGAAACCTGACCAGACCGGTATCATCAATATGGCCCAAATCACCGGTTCGGTACCAGCCATCCTGGATCGCCTCACCGGTCAGGTTCCGGCGGCGAAAATACCCATGCATAAGGCTTGGGCTTTTCAGAACAATTTCACCCTTTCCAGAAGATTTGCGCTGGCCCCCGGAGGTTAATATTGCCGCCTCTCCGTTCCAAACGGTACCGATCAGCCCGGTTTCCGGATCATGGTCGGCACTGCTGGCGCCAATATCCCACCCCCCTGTTTCAGTGGCGCCATACATGTTGAAAACATTGTTGGTCCCGGTCCATTTTATGATCGATTCCCAGGTTGTTTTATCCAGCGGCGCAGAACAGACACTTATTTGTCTGAGGGAGTGTTTGATTGGCGGGTTTGATACTTTCAACACCACTTTCCAAAGCGAAGGAGCTGAATTTAAAAAAGTGATTTCATAGTCATCTATAACCTGCCCCAGTCTGGCCGCTCCGCCAATTCCCGGCTGCTGAAACAGAAATACCTTTTTGCCAGCCGAAAGCGTTGTCAAAATCCCACCTAAAAGCCCCGAGACAAAATGTGTGGGTAAAACGCCCAGTGTCCGGTCCAACATTCCCGTTTTTATATTTTTTAGGTTTTGCTCCAGTTTGGCCGCTATTGATTTTTTGGTGTGGACCACTCCTTTCGGCTTACCGGTGGTTCCCGAAGTAAACAATATCAGGGCCAGATCATGCTGCTGGAGCTGACTTTCCCCGAGTGCAATTTCGGCCCCCGGGGAACAGGTGGTCAGATCGGCCACCGGCCTGGAAAAATATGTGTGATCGGTATCTGAACCGGGTCCGGCTAAAATCATTTCCGGCTTTAAAAAACTTTCAACATTTTTTTGCTCACCTGCGGTTAACCCGGGATTCAGGCACGTCGCACATCCCCCCACTTGCCAGACTGCAAACAGGTCAGCCAAAAAAAACGGTGTTCCGCCATGGCTGATCAGAACGTTTTGCCCTCTTTTGATTCCAAACTCTTTCAAGAAACAAGCGCGCTTTGCTACCTGCAGGCGGATTTCATCAAATTCCCAGGCGACCCCTGTTAAAACATCGCTAATGCAAGCGCCCGCCTTTAATGTAAAAATCTCATTCAATTTGTTGCTTTCTCAAACCAATTCAAGCCGGTGAAAAAACATATCCGGTATTGGCAATAAAAAGACAAGGTAGATTTCTCAGCCCCAACGGTCAAGCGCCGGGCGCCAGGAGCCTTTAAATGCAGCCAAACCTCTTGTGTGTTAAAAATATAACACTATATCCAGGAGAGATTTTTACGGGTTGCTTGATCAAGGACCCGGCGAGATGAAACGTCTAAAAGAGGAGTTTCAAGGATGAACTTGGATAAATACACCGAGCGCTCAAAAGGTATGATCCAGGCGGCGCAGACCATAGCGCTGAGATCAAGCCACCAGCAATTTACCCCCGAACATGTCCTGAAAGCCCTTCTGGATGACCCGGAAGGCCTGGCCTCGAACCTGATGCAGGCCGCTGGCGCCGATGCCAAAACGGCCTTGGCGGCGGTGCAAGAAGCGCTGGCCAAAATCCCTGCCGTGGAAGGTGACAGCGGCCAGTTGTACCTCACTAAAGAGGTCGCGAAACTTTTTGATAGCGCGGAAAAGATTTCCGGCAAAGCCGGTGACAAGTTTGTCACGGTAGAACGCATCCTGTTGGCGCTGGCCATGCAGAAAGGCACTCCCGCCGCCCAGGCCTTGGCCGGGGCGGGCCTCACCCCGCAATCCCTCAATCAGGCGATCAATCAGGTGCGGATGGGCCGTACCGCCGATACCGCCAGCGCCGAAGAGGGGTATGACGCTCTGAAACGTTTTGCCCGCGACCTGACCGCAGATGCCCGGGCAGGCAAGCTGGATCCGGTGATCGGCCGCGATGAGGAAATCCGCCGCACCATTCAGGTGCTGTCGCGCCGCACCAAGAACAATCCGGTCCTGATCGGCGAGCCCGGCGTTGGCAAGACCGCGATCGCCGAAGGCCTGGCAATTCGGATCGCCAATGGCGATGTGCCGGAAAGCATCAAGCACAAGAAAATCATGTCGCTCGACATGGGCGCATTGATCGCCGGCGCCAAGTTCCGCGGTGAGTTTGAGGAACGCCTGAAAAGCCTGCTTGAAGAAGTGCGCCGGTCAGAGGGCGGGGTGATCCTGTTTATCGATGAAATGCACACGATCGTCGGCGCCGGCCAGGCGGAAGGCGCGATCGATGCCTCGAACCTTCTGAAACCGGCGCTGGCGCGGGGCGAGCTGCACTGCATCGGCGCCACCACGCTGGATGAATACCGCAAGCATGTGGAAAAGGATGCTGCGCTTGAGCGGCGTTTTCAGCCGGTTTTCATCTCGGAACCCAGTGTTGAGGACACCATCTCGATCCTGCGCGGTCTCAAGGAAAAATACGAACTGCACCACGGGGTGCGGATTACCGACGGCGCCATTGTTGCCGCCGCCAAACTTTCCAAACGCTATATCACCGAGCGCTTTCTGCCCGACAAGGCGATCGATTTAATGGACGAGGCAGCCAGCCGCTTGCGCATGGTGACCGAATCGAAACCCGAGGAGATTGACGAACTGGACCGGCGCATCATCCAGCTGAAGATTGAACGGGAAGCGCTCTCCAGGGAAAAGGACAAGGCCAGCAAGGAACGCCTGAAAACGCTCGAGAAGGAACTGGCCGAACTGGAACAGAAATCCGCTGGTCTGACCGCCCAATGGCAGGTTGAAAAGGACCAGCTGGCGGCGGCGCAAAAGCTGAAGGAAGAACTGGAGGCAGCGCGTATCGAACTGGAACAGGCCCAGCGCGGCGGCAACCTGGGCCGCGCCGGGGAGCTGGCCTACAGCGTTATCCCGAAGCTGGAAAAAAACATCGAAGCGGCCTCGCTGCCCGGAAAGGACGCCATGCTGAACGAGGAAGTGCGCTCGGAAGACATCGCCTTCGTGGTCTCGCGCTGGACCGGGATTCCAGTGACCAAAATGATGGAGGGCGAACGCCAGAAGCTGCTGGCCATGGAGGCGGAGATCAAAAAGCGCGTGGTCGGCCAGGATGAGGCGATCACAGCGGTCGCCAAGGCAGTGCGCCGGGCGCGCGCCGGCCTCAAGGACCCCAACCGGCCTCTCGGCTCTTTCATGTTTCTGGGCCCTACCGGGGTCGGCAAGACCGAGCTGACCAAGGCGCTGGCCGAATACCTGTTTGATGACGAACACGCCATGGTGCGCATCGATATGTCGGAATTTATGGAAAAGCACTCGGTCGCCCGGCTGATCGGGGCGCCCCCGGGCTATGTTGGTTACGAGGAAGGGGGCGTTCTGACCGAAGCGGTGCGCCGCCGGCCCTACCAGGTGGTGCTGTTTGATGAGGTTGAAAAAGCCCACCCGGAAGTCTTGAATATCCTGTTGCAGGTTCTGGATGACGGCCGCCTCTCCGACAGCCAGGGCCACACGGTCGATTTTACCAACACTATTATTATCATGACTTCGAATCTGGGCAGCCAGGTGCTTGCCGAAATGGCCCGGGAGGACGACCTGGAGATGGTCGAGGCCAAGGTTATGGAAATCGTCCGCGGCCACTTCCGCCCGGAATTTTTGAACCGCGTGGACGAGATTATTCTTTTCCACCGGCTGAGCCGCGGCGATATGTCAAAGATTGTCGATATCCAGATCCAGCACTTGCAAAAGCTGCTGAACGAGCGGAAGGTCAGCATCACCCTGACCCCCGCCGCCAGGCAGACCCTGAGTGACATGGGCTATGACCCGGTTTACGGCGCCCGGCCTTTGAAACGGGTGATCCAGAAAAGGCTTCAGGATGTGCTGGCGGAAAAGATCCTGGCCGGGGAAATCCCTGAAAATACTGTGATTGAAGTGGATGCCGGCAAGGAGGGCCTTACCATGAAACTTTCGCGAAAAACCACCAGGACTTCCTGAACACTGAACCGGGCCGGTATTTTTTACCTTGTGCTGTAAGGTACAAGGACGTTAAGAATAGGCGGATGGAGGTCAACCCACAAATATCCCAGCTTCTGACCGGCGCTCTTGAGTGTCAGCACCAGGGTGACCTGGCTGGCGCCGAGGCGGCCTGCCGCGCGATTCTCAAGAAAGACCCCAAACACCCTGACGCCCTGCAGTTCCTGGGGCTGATCGCTGAAACCAAGGGGGATATGGAAGAGGCCGAGACCCTGATGCGCGAATCACTGGCGGCCAACCCGGATCAGCCCAATGTCCTGAACAACCTGGGCAACCTGCTCCACAAAACGGGCCGCAGCAATGACGCCCTGAAAGCTCTGAAAACAGCCACCCAAATGCACCCCGGTTACAGTGACGCCTGGTATAATCTTGGCAATATACTGTTTGATCTGGAAAAATTCGGGGAAGCGGTCAAGGCTTTGGAAAAAGCGAAGAAGGACTGGCCGCATAAAGAGCCGAAACCGCAAACCCTGCTTGGCAATATCGCCAAACACAAAAAGGACTACGAAAAGGCGCTCAAACACTTCGAAGAAGCGCTGAAAGCCAACCCGAATTATTTTAATGCTCTTCACAACTATGGCCTGACGCTGAAATTGCTGCAAAAGCCTGAAGAGGCCCTGAAAATTTACCACCAGGCCGAACAACTAAACCCGGGCGTACCCGAGCTTTATTATAATATGGCCAATGCCTGCTACGAAATGGAGGATATGGAGGCTGCTTTTTCCCACTACCGGACAGCTTTGAAAATTAAACCGGATTATCTGGAGGCCCATAACTCCTTGAATGAATTATTATGGCGCGAAGGTAAAGAGGATGAATATTTACAATCTTACCGGGAAGCTATTCCCAAAAAGCCCGATTTTATTGATCTCAGGCTGCAATTTTTTGAATCCCTGATCGGCGCCAAACAAACAGCCGAGGCCAAGGCCGTTATTACTGAAATATTCAAAACATTTGTGCCTAATGCCAGGGCGTACCGTGCGCAGGCGGTCATTGAAGCCCAGGAGGGTAAACTGGATGAGGCGCTGAGAGACCTTGAAAAAAGCACCCAGCTTGAACCGGAAGTGTTTGAATTCCGGAAAGATATAGCAAAATTCCAGATCAGGATCGGGCGCTACCAGGATGCCTCCGCCCATTTGAAAAAAGCGCGGGAGGTGGTGCCTTTTAACCAGGAAATCATTGCCTACCAGGCTTTATGCTGGCGCCTTTTGGGGGATGACCGGGAAAAAGTCCTGATGGATTACGAAAATTTTATCAAACCCTACGTCATCGAAGTTCCCGAAGGTTATGAAAGCCTGGAGGAATTTAACCTGGCCCTCAACAAAGCCCTTGATCAATTCCACCATTTTGCTCATGAGCCGTCGGATCAAACCGTGACCGGGGGCGGGGGTACGCAATCCCTGGCGGCTATTTTGGATCGCAATGTAAAAGAAATTCAGGAACTCAAGAAATCTTTACAAAAGGCCGCCCGCCTCTATATTTCTGAACTGCCCGATGATCCGAACCATCCGCTTCTGTGCCGGAAATCCGATAAATATAAGTTTTCCGGGTCGTTTTCGATTCGTTTAAGGGATCAGGGTTGGCATTTCAATCATACCCATCCCGACGGCTGGATAAGCGGCTGTTATTATGTCTCCCTGCCCGATGTGGTCAAGGATGGCAAAACCCAGCAGGGGTGGATTAAATTCGGGGAAAGCCCGATTAATCTGGGTGAAAGAGAAGTGATTGGAAGAATTATTCAGCCCCAGGAAGGTATTGTCGCTTTTTTCCCATCCTATATGTTTCACGGGACGGTGCCTTTTACCTCCTCCCAGCGCCGAACCACCTTGCCGATGGATATCATCCCCTGTTCGGAATAAAATTCAGACCTGTATCATGAGCATCTTGCCAGTGGTGTTCTCAAGCTTGCCGCACAGGCCGTCTTTCATCTGTCCTCTTTTTGCCGCTTGTGCTAAGGGAGGCTGGTTGGGGAAAATGAAGGATAATGACCCTTAAAATACAAAACCTTATGACCGGCGCCCTTGAGTGTCAGCGCCGGGGCGACCTGGCCGGCGCCGAGGCGGCCTGCCGAACGGTTCTGGAAATTGACCCCAAACACCCTGACGCCCTGCAGTTCCTGGGGCTGATCGCTGAAACCAAAGGGGATATGGAAGAGGCCGAGACCCTGATGCGCGAATCACTGGCGGCCAACCCGGCCCAGCCCCATGTCCTGAACAACCTGGGCAACCTGCTTCACAAAACGGGCCGCAGCAATGACGCCCTGGAAGCTTTGAAAACAGCCACCCAAATGCATCCCGGTTACAGCGAGGCCTGGTACAATATGGGCAAGGTTCTGTTTGATCTGGAAGATTTTGACACCGCCGCCGCCTCGCTCGAGAGGGCGAAACCAGCCTGGCCGCATAAAGAGCCGAAACCGCAAACCATGCTCGGCAACATCGCCAAACACCGGGAAGACTATCAGGGAGCGCTCAAGCATTTTGAGGAAGCCCTCAAAATAGACCCCGACTATTTTAACGCCCTGCACAATTACGCGCTGACGCTGAAATTGCTGCAACGCCAGGAACAGGCGATTGAATATTACCAAAAGGCGAAAGCCATCAAACCAGCTGTTGCTGATCTTTATTACAATATGGGCAACGCCTATTTTGAGCTGGAACAGATGGACCAGGCCTTCGCCCATTACGAAAGGGCGATCGACATAAAGCCCGATTTTCTGAAGGCCCATACTACCCTGAACGAACTTTACTGGCGCTACGGCCACACGGAAAAATACTTGCTTTCCTACCCCAAAGCCATCACCCGGGCGCCCAACTCAGCAGAGCTCAGGTTCCAGTATATTGATAGTTTGATCCGCGAGAGAAAATTTACCAAGGCCAATGAAGAGGTCCTGAAAGTTTTCAAGGTTGAGGGAAGCCGCCAGAACCCAAAAGCCTTCCAGCTCCTGGCCAGGGTACAGGCCCAGCGGGGAGATATTCCGGCCGCCTTGAGAAACCTGGAGAAATGTACCGAGCTGGCCCCGGAAGAGGTTGAATACCGTAAGGATTTCACAAAATTCCTGATCAAGCTTGGATATTATGACAAGGCTCTGGAGCATATGGACAAGGCCCACAAAATTGCCCCGCTAAATCAGGAGGTACTGGCCTACCGGGCGCTGTGCTGGCGTCTTTTGGGGGATAAGAGGGAAGTCTCCCTCAACAATTATGAGGAATTTATCCGCGGCTATAAAATTGACACCCCCCCGGGCTATAAGGATTTAAAGGAATTTAACCAGTCCCTGAACCGGGCGCTGGATCATTTTCACACCTCGAAAATGCAGCCCTCCGATCAGACTTTACGTGGCGGAACCCAGACCATCGCTTACCTCCTGGATAAGAACGTCAAGGAAATCCAGGAACTGAAGGCGGCTTTCGAGCAGACTATCCGGCGCTATGTTGCGGATCTGCCGGATGATCCGGACCACCCGTTTCTCGGCCGCAAATCGGATAAGGTCACCTTTACAGGCTCGTGGTCGGTGCGCCTTAAGGACCAGGGATATCACGTCAACCATACCCACCCCGACGGCTGGATCAGCGCCTGCTATTACATCTCCCTTCCCGGGGTGGTGAAAAAAAGCGCTGGCCAGCAAGGCTGGATCAAATTCGGCGAAAGCCCGCTCAGCCTCGGCAAGGACGAGGTCATCGGCAGGATTGTCCAGCCTGAGGAGGGATTGCTGGTCCTGTTCCCCTCCTACATGTGGCACGGGACGGTCCCCTTTTCCTCAAAAGAGCCGCGCACCACACTGCCCTTTGATGCGGTTCCCGCGGTCTGAACCGGCGTTTTTCCCCGGCATTAGAAAAAGCACCAGCCCAAAGGCCCCGGTAAGTAAACCCCAAAAAGAAAGCGGCGGCCCGGAGGCCCCCTGGAAGGCAAACCCTAAAAAGAGAGCGGCGGCCCGGAGGCCCCCTGGAAGGCAAACCCTAAAAAGAGAGCGGCGGCCCGGAGGCCGCCGCCAAATCTTTTTCAGTGTTAACTGGTCTTAGAAGTTAGCAGTTACACGACCGAACAGTCTCGGGCCAAGAACCTGAGCATTAAAGGTGCTCGGGTCCGTGTTGCCTTCAACCCCGAAGCCACCCAAGAACGGAGGCTTGTTGTTGAGAACGTTCTCAACACCAACGGTTAAGCCGACCGTGTCATTGACCTGCCACTGGAAGGTGAAGTCAAGGACATGCTCAGCACTAATGGCCGCCGGAAGGTAACCAGTGCCAAAACCATTGGTCAATGAACCAATCATGGTCCACCTCAAGCTGACTGTGTAGGCGCCTTTGCGGTACGTGAAACGCGCAGAGACCTTATCTTTCGGGATGATTGCACCCGGGAAGAAGTTAAACGTGCCTACGCCGCCAGGACCCGAGAAGGTGTGGGTGTACAGTGCGTCGATGTCTATGGTCCCGGGAACGCCGATGGCGCTTTCGAGATCAAAGTTATAACGCACGGCAACATCCAGACCTCTAGACCCGAACTCGTCGACATTGACCAGGCTGACAATAACCGGCAGCAACAGCGTCCCCAACTGGCCCTGGGCATCACGCGGTGTGCGCTGACACGGGATGGAAGTGGATTGTCCGCCAGCGGCCAGACAGGCAGCAATCGTGCCTCTGGTGCCGCCAAAGGCCAAGCTCACCGCATTACTCAGCGAAATGCTGTAGTAATCGATGGACATTTCCAGGTTCGGAATCTGTTGCGGTGTGAACACACCGCCAACCGTCCAGGTGTTGGCTGTCTCTTCGATGAGGTTCGGGTTGCTTGAGAAAGCGGCCTGAACCTGACTGTCGGTCTGGTTAAACCCGCCGGTTACCAGAGACTGCGGAACACCCCAGGCAATACAGGCGATCCCGGTTGCGGTCGTGGTTGAGAAGGTGCCGTTGCACGGATCGGCAAAGGACGGGAAGCCCTGGCCAATACCTCCGAACAATTCGGATATGTTCGGCGCCCGAACCGCCTTCTGGAACAGACCACGGATCTTCAAGTCGTTGAACGGACGCCATTCACCACCCAGTTTCCAGGTGAAGATGGTGCCGACGGTCGAATACTTGGACCAGCGCAAACCGGCTTCAACCGCCAGGTACTTGAACATGGTCTTGTCAGCGATCAGCGGAATCAGTGTTTCCGCAAAAGCTTCCCAGACGTTGACCCGGCCACTGGTCGGCTGCACGGCGTTAAAGCCAAGCGACAGACCGTTGGAGAACACATCATCCGGGCTGAAGCGGCCAGATTCACGGCGTGCTTCAACACCAACCGCGAAGCCAAGCGGGCCAGCAGGCAGTTCAACTATGGTGCCGGCCAGGTTAAAGCCGAACATTTCACGTTCGAACTCGGTTTCCTGGGTGGCATCAAGCCGGATGTACTTGACCATGTCAGGCGTGATACTGTTCAGGCCAAAGATGTTCAATGGTACGCAAGCGCCGGCAGTCGCCGTTGCCAGCAACTCCTGGGCCGGTGCAATCGGAGCGCAAGCCGTAGATCCCGGAATTGGATTACCATTGCTGTCAAAATCCACCCGGACGTCAATCGCCTGCTTGAAGCGGATCGAGTTCACGTCGTTCCGAACGCTGAACTGGCGCCGCCATTTGGCATACTGATAGTACATATCCCAGCTCCAGCCATTCGAGAATTCGCCGCGGAAACCAACCGTAAACTGGTAGGTGTCCATGTCGTTCGGAGCCTCACGGGCGCCAACCTCGACCATCCGGCGGCGAACACTGAACTGCATGTTGCCGTTCTCGTTGTTCTGGAGCCACGTCAGGGCCGCTTCGCCCGTGAAAGGATTGATATTAACAAACGTCGCGGTAGCGGTGCCAATTGTTGCCGGAGCCCCGTTATTTGTAAAGGTGGTGGTGGTACTGGCAATACAAGTTCCCGCGTTCGGGATACGCGATAAGTTGCGGCAAGCGGATTCCACCAGCACATCAACAAGATTAAGCCCAGTGTCACCAATAGTGATGCCCTGAAGGAACGGGTTGGATGTGTGCAGGTTAACCGTAGTGGTCGCCGGCGTCGGAGCCAGCCGTGTGGCGACATCCGTGTTGACAAACGAAGCGTCCATGAAGAATTCAATGTCATCATTGATATCATAATGACCAGTCATATTCATGGTCGTCCGCGTGATTGGCAGCTGCAGATAGTTCGGCGGTGCATAGTTGTACAGGTCAATGGAGGTGATCGGGCCTAATATCTGCAGGCCGATCGGGCCGAAGAACCTGTGCGCCGTGGTGCCATTGTTGTTGAAGACAATGCTTGAGGTGCCGCCATCAGCCCCAACCAATATACCGGAAATGCCGTCAATACGGCCTTGCGGGACACGGCTTGAACCGATCGCAATGAACTGGTTGGTGCCGCCCGGGCCAAAGACCCCGAACGGATCCCAGGCGCCGCAAGGACTGGCTGCGCCAAACGGACCAAAAGGAACGGTCGGCGTACCAGCCGGGTCGGTAGTCCAGGAGGTACAAGCCACGGCGGAGAAAGCACGGTCGCCCTGGAAGATAGGATTCTGCTTAAACCAGCTGACGTTGATCATTACGTTGCCGCGGCCATCGGCGAAATTCGCACCCATGGTGGCGTCCACGTAAATTTTCTCACCGTCGCCCTTGCCGTAAATGCTGTATTGGGCATTGGCTGTCAGGCCTTCGAAGTCATCCTTCAGAATGAAGTTGACAACGCCGGCGATGGCGTCTGAACCATAAGTAGCCGAAGCCCCGCCGGTCACGATTTCGATACGTTCAATCATTCCGGCTGGAATGGTGTTCGTGTCGACTTGACCGGACAGCGAAGACGGCAGCCAGCGGCGACCGTTGACCAGCACAAGGGTCCTGTTGGGACCCATGCCGCGAAGGTCAAGGGAAGGTCTGGCGCCAGTTGGGTTGTTGTTCACGCTCGTCAAGCCCGGAACCACCTGCGGAAGGTCGTTGAGGAGCTCCTCAACCTGTACCTGTCCGGTCAGAGTGATTTCCTCAGCGCCAATAATAGCAACCGGGCTGTTGGCGATAAGGTCCTGGCGAGGGATGCGAGAACCGGTAACTAAGACTTGCTCTTCGGCCGCATCGGTATCGGCATCTTGCGCAAACGCTATACTGCCTGCGCCAAACGCAATACCGGTCGCTGCGGTAGCAGCACTACCAAGCAACGCGGTTCGAAACAGTTTTTTCTTATCTATAGACACGCTCTGTTTCCTCTCTGATTTAAAGTTTGGTTTATAGTTTCAGGAAAAACCCCCTAAACAAGGCATGTATTTCCATTGACCCATTGCTACCGGTTCACCACGTCCGTGTACAGAATAGAGCCTCTTATCCGGCCGGATGTCAAAAATTTCGAAAGACATAGTTGCAAAAAAACCACACTTGTTTTTACAGGCCAGGAGCGGAAAAGAAAGAGTTATTGAAATAATATTTCTCAGGTGGGGTATTTAATTTCAAGAGACTATTATCGAGCCGGGCGATAGCAGGTATTTTCAGGCCTTCGAAAAGGTGCGGAAAGCGGCTTAAAACCGGCAAAAAACCCGGCTTTGCGAATCAGCCAAGCACTTGATTTTTCAGTTAAAAAAAGATTATTTAACGCGCACAACCTTGATCGGCGGCTGTTTCGTGCCGGGCCTGAAGTAATAAGCGCCCATCATGCCTTTTCTTATTTGGCCGCTGACCGGGCTGGGATAAAAAACCTTCTTGGTGCCGGTTTGTTTCCAGACCTGTCCGTCTTCGGTGGTCAGGACCAGTTTGCCAATGCCGTTTTTCCGGATTGAAACAAAGGTGATGTCCAGTTCGTCCAGAACCTGTCCCGGACCCGGGGTAAAAAGCCCGAACATCTTGACCTGCTGTTCCTTTTTGGCCTTTTGCATGGCGGCGACGGTGTCCGGCACCTTGGCGGTGGCCACCTCATCGTAACAGGCCAGGCGTTCAATATCGTCCAGGACGGCGGCGCATTCCTCGAACGAGGAGGGGGTTCCTTGCGCATAACCCGGCTGGGTAAGGGCAAAACCTCCCATAAAAAGGGCGGCTGCAGTGGACATCAGAACAGTATTTTTGACGGAACGTTTCATTTTTTTTCCTTAAATTCTTAAGCTTTCAGCCGGTATTGCGCCCCCGCGCACCCCAGCGCAACCCGGCCCAGCGGGCGCCTGAAAAATAGCCTGACTGGCTCTGAGAGGTCAACAGGTATTCAATGGCGGGAAAAACAAAAAAACGTGAGCAACACAATTTCCCGGGCTATTTCCCGGCGACTTTGGTTGTTTCCGTTATCTCGGCATCAGCCCTCTTATAGAAGGCCAGAATAGCAGTTTTCTGGGCCTCAAAGCCGCTCACTTGTGTGGAAAAAACACTCAATTCAGCGGTCTTCAAGCTGTCGCCTTTGGGCATTTTCAGGGTCAGGGGATTGATCTGCTGGCCGTTTACCAGGATTTCATAGTGCAGGTGCGCGCCGGTCACCCGGCCGGTGGCGCCGACGTAGCCGATAATCTGACCCTGCTTGACCCGGGCTCCGGATTTTATGCCCCCAGCGTAGCCGCTCAGGTGCGCGTAAGCGGTCTGGTAGGTGCTGTTGTGGCGGATCCGGATATAATTGCCGTACGACCCATTGCGCGAAGAGCGTTCAATCACACCGTCTCCCGCGGCCATCACCGGGGTGCCGGTGCGGGCGCCGAAATCGACCCCCCTGTGCATCCGGGTATAGCCCAGGACCGGGTGTTTGCGGCTGCCATAGCGCGACGACAGCCGGGCTCCGTCAATCGGGGTTTTCATCAGCATTTTGCGCGCCGATTTGCCGTCTGCGGTGTAAAAATCGGCCTTTCCATCGGCCTTTTCATAGCGGTAAAAAGTCAGGGGTTTTCCCCGCAAAATCAGGCTGGCGGCCAGGATATTTCCGGTATTTTCCGCCTCGCCATCGGCGGTCAGGCGGCGTTCGTAATAGACCGCAAAACGGTCCCCGGCCCAGATTTCCCGCTGGAAATCCACATCAAAGGAAAACAGCCGGATCATATCGCTGACCACGCCCAGCGGCACCCCTTGCGCCAGCGCGGCGAGGTAAAGGCTGTCATCGATTACCCCCTCGGCGTACATGCGAAGCGCCGTGATCGGCGCCCGGGTCAGGCCCGAGCGGTAGCCCCCGGCCTCTGAAAAGCTGACGGTCAGTTCGGTTCCGAATTCCAGCGGCAGCCTCAGCCCGACCAGCTTTGGGGCCTCATCTTTCTGGAAAAGTCCCTTCTCCAGGGTCACTTCGATGGTCTGGCCGATGCGAATCTTGCGCGGGTCCATGCTGCTCGAAAGCGCCTCGATGGCGGCAAAAGCCTGGCGCCGCGCAATCCCGGAGGAGATCAGCAGGTTCATCAGGGTATCGCCGCGCTTCAAGGTCAGGGTGCTTTTGAAATTGAGCCGCGCCGTGGGGTCTATCAGGTGCGGGAAACGCAGTGCCTCGGCGGGGCCGGCCAGCCGGTTTTCATCCCCTATATGGAAAAACCTCAGCGGCGGTTCCGCCCCAGCCACAGCCTTCCGGGCCTCGGGGCTGCCCCGGCCCGGGCCGGTTTCCGGGGTGGCGTTGAAAATAAAGGAAAAACCAAGGGCCAGGGCAAGCGCTACCGGGATGCCGGCCAGCGCTCTTTTTAACCCCTTCGCCATGTGAAATTTCCCCATGCATGACCCTCAAAGCCGGATTTTCCGCCACACAATGCCTGTTTCCCCCGAATCAAGTCAAGAAAAACCGCCTTCTCGCGGCACCAAAGCCCCGGCAGGGTCACGGGGTAAACCCCAGTTCGGCGCGCATCTCGTCGCGCCCGTTCAGGGCTTCTTTCGCCCGCTCCTTGCCCTTTTTGATCATATCTTCGATATCTGCTGGGGTAAAATTGGTGATATCGACGTCCAGGGACTTGCTGGGGCGGATAACGGTGCTTTCGATATATTTATAGTCTTTCAAGGTCCCGGATTTGATCTTGAAGCGGTCGGATTTTTTACCATAGTGGACGCATGCCAGGTTAATTTTGTGCGCCAGGCTCAAGTCATTATTGACAATCTCGTTGGTCATGATCCCGATTGTGCGGCCCGCCAGGGCACCCAGATCACCATAGTTTTTTCCCTCCTGCTTGCTTAAATTCTCGGGCTGGGCGGCGATCGTGATGATCTCATCGGCGCCCGCGTCGATCGCCGATTTGAGCGGCGAGATATTTCTGACCCCGCCATCGATCAGGGTTTTGCCGTCCAGCGGCATCAGCGCCATAATAATCGGCTCGCGCGTGCTGGCGACCACGTAATCGATGAAATTATCCTTGTTCTTGGTGACATCGCCATAAAAGAACTCGCCTGCTTCCAGGTCGACCACCCCGGGATAGAAAGGGGTGGGGCTGGCCGCAATATTCTCCACGTCCAGCACCTCATGCAACAGTTTTCTGAGCCGTTTCATCTTCAAAAGCCCGTTAAAATTCCCGAACAGGACCTTCGGCCCGATGATGAAAAACTTGCGCTTTTTGCCCAGTACGGCAAAAGAGGTCACCCGCTCGCGCCAGAAAT
>JADFJJ010000010.1 GCA_022566215.1 Pseudomonadota bacterium
CACCGGCGAGAACGGCGGCGCAGCGTTTGTCCTGATCTACCTGGGGTTCGTGTTTCTGATCGGGGTTCCGATCATCACCGCCGAGATTGCAATCGGCCGGATGGGAGCCTTAAGCCCGATCGGCGCGGTGCGCGCGATCATCAAACGCCAGAAATTGAGCCGTTTTTGGACCGCGATCGGTTACTTAAGCCTGGCGGTCCCGTTCATGGGCTTGACCTATTACTCGGTGGTCGCCGGCTGGTCGCTGAATTATGCATCGAAAGCCGCTATGGAAGCCTTTTCAGGGCTTAACTCAGGGGGCTCGCAATCTCTTTTTGGGGAGTTTGCCGCAAATCCCTGGGCCAATATATTGCTGCAGGGGTTTGTTATCATGTTCACCGCTTATGTGGTCGGCCGCGGGCTTCGGGGGGGGATCGAGCGGGCCGCCAAGATTATGATGCCGGCGCTGTTTCTGATGCTGCTGATCTTGATCGTCTACGGTATGGTTGAGGGCAATTTCGCCGAGGCCTTCACCTTCCTGTTCGCCCCGGATTTCAGCCAAATCACCCCGAAGGTGGCGATGATGGCCCTGGGCCAGGCGTTTTTCTCGGTCGGGGTCGGGGTCGGTTTTATGATGACCTACGGCGCCTATTTGCCGAAGGAGACCAACATCCCGCGCTCCGCCGCGGCGATCGCCGGCATCGATACCGGGGTCGCGCTGCTGGCCGGTCTGGCGATTTTCCCGATCGTTTTTGCATCCGGCCTCAGCCCGGCGGAAGGCCCGGGGCTGGTCTTTATCACCATGCCGGTGGCGTTCGGCGCGATGCCCTTCGGGCAGATTTTGGGTACGCTGTTTTTTCTGCTGCTGTTCGTCGCCGCTTTTACCTCGACGATCGCGATGCTCGAGCCGATTATCAGCTATCTCGAGGAAAAATGGCCCGGGATAAGGCCCAGGCTCTCGTTCGCGGCGGCGGCGGTGATCTGGCTGGTGGGGATTCTGCCGGCGCTCTCGAACGGGGTTCTGGCGGACGTGCGGCCCTTCAGCTTGATCCCGGCGTTATCGGAAAAAGACATCTTCGGCGCCTTTGACTTTTTCGTCGCCTCGATCCTGATCCCGGTCAACGCGCTGCTGATCGCGCTGTTCGCCGGCTGGGTGATCAAAACCACACGCTTCAGGGAAGAGCTTGCCTTCAAATCGGAATTTATGTTCCAGGTCTGGCGTCTGCTGCTGAAATTCATCGCGCCCCTCGCAGTCCTGGCGATTACCGTTTTCGGACTGATGGGGTAATAATTCTCAGCCGGGCTGCCGGCGGGATAAAAGTGGCCGGCCACGCCGCACAATCAAACCCTAACAAACGGCCAGGTAATAAAAAATATTGTCCCAATTTCGATTTGATAAGAATTCATTAAAAACAGTGGCATTATAATATTCGTAATGTTGGTTACTTTCCCTGATTTGCTCCAGGAATTTCAATATTCCCTCGTGGTCGTAGTCCCAATGGAAACCTTCTTGCCAACACTCAAACACCGCCGGATCTGGATTTTCGCAATCAAAGGAGGTTCCTTCAACACGATTGGAATAGAGACAGAAAGGGTAAGTGATTTCCCCGTAAAGTTCCTGGAAAAGAGTCTGGGGAATATGCCTGGCTTGTGCTTCCACCCCAAGAAAAATCAAGGAAAGGACCGCATATCCAAGAAAAATATTTCGCTTTAGCAACATCAGAAGCCCCAAAGATACAAAACTTTTATCACAAAAACCGGTTTTGGGAAACTTCGAGGAAACGGACGCTGAAAAGCCAGGCATCCCCCCTCAATAATTCTCAGCCAAGCTTCCCGCTGGGGTGACAAAGAGGCGCCCGGCAACACGTAAAACGTCTGCCTAAACCATCCCCCCTAAGCCCAAGAAAGGTAAAAAAAGCAAGAAAGTAAAATCTGTGGTAAGTTAATCTCTCAGGAGCTGCTTATGCCTTATAAAATCACAAAACTGAAGGATGGCGGGGTCATCAATGAATTTGAAGGAATAGTTACTCTCGAGAAAAACGCCGAAGTTGATATAAAAATTTTCGGCGAAGACCCGGCCCAATTCAAGAAAATTTCTTATGTGATTTCCGACTGGTCAAAAGCGACAAAGGTTACTCATACCACTGAAGAGCTTCGTGAGCTGGCCATAATGACCAGGCAAAGACTGGAATTTAATCCCGAATTGCTTTTTGCAATAATTGTTCCCAGGGATTTATTATATGGGCTTGCCAGAATGTGGCACACTTATTTGGGAGAAGCGCACAGGGCCGGGTTATTCAGGACCAGGGAAGAGGCGGAAATTTGGATAAAAGAAAAATTATCTTTATCTAAAGAATCCCGGAAACCCTGAGCTTTACCTGTTTCCAAACCATTCCAGCCAAGCTTTCAGATTCAACATTTTGGAACTTATCCCACTCAATAATTTTCCGCCGGTGATCCCGCCGGGGTGAAATGCCCGGCGACGCGGAGGCCGGATTTGCTGGTGCATTCCAGCGAGTGTTGCTGGCGTTTGGGCAGGAAGATAATGCTGCCCGCCTTGACCGCGCCCTGTTGATCTTCGGTCCACATCAAGCCTTCGCCAGACAGGACATAAAGCGCCTCTTCATAGAGGTGAAAGTGGCTTGGGGCCTTGCTTAAAGGGATTTCTCCGATGAACTGGGTGACTTGATCCGAGCCCACCCCCTTGGAGACCAGCACCTGGAAAAAACGATCCCCCATCGCCTCCTTCTTTGATGGATCGACCTCCACTACACGCTCCGGAAAGCCGCCATCGAAATTGTCCGGCATCTCCTCCAGAACCTTTGCCCCGTCCTCTTCCGGACAGACCGTGATCAGGATTCTTATTAAGGGATCACCCTCACCCTTCCCTCTCCCGTCAAGGGAGAGGGTATTCGATTTGGCGCCTTCCTGTACTTCCTCTCCCCTCGTGGGAGAGGATTGAGGTGAGGGGGTTATTTGAAACGCTTCGCCCGGGCGGATGTAAAGCCCGGATTGGGAAGGCATTTCGAAGACCTGGCCGGAGACGGTGACACTGGCCGAACCGGCCGCCGCGAACAGGATCACGTCACTATGCCCGAAGGCGTAAATGGGTGAGGGCGCGCCCAAAAGATCAAGCAGGTGCTGGCTCAGGTGTTGGGCGCCGGATTTGCGCCCGATCACGCACCTCAATTCCCCCGGCTTGCGCGCCCCGGGATCGAGGATAAAACAGCCGCCCTTGAGGTCGGTTTTCATGCTTTTCCGCGTCCTCTTTTATGATATCCCTTTTACATTTCCATAACCGCCTGATAAGGGAAAAGCGCAAGCTAATCAATGGGAACAAAAAGGCAGGCCATGCGGCCCTTATTTGTCATGACCAAGCGCCAGCCGGGCCTGCCGGGCTTTTGCTTAAACCTGGGGACAGACCGATGACCGACAAAAAACAGCACATGAAATTCGAGGGCGAGAATATCCATTGGGATATGGACATGTCCTACGGCCAGTATTTGCATCTTGACCAGGTACTGAGTGCGCAAAAACCCTTGTCCGGCGAGCATGACGAGATGCTGTTCATTATCATCCACCAGGCCTCGGAGCTGTGGATGAAGCTGTGCATCCATGAGCTCTTGTCGGCCACCGGGGATATCAGGAAGGACGATCTGGGGCCGTCGTTCAAGAAGCTCTCACGGGTCGCGCGGATCCAGACCCAGCTGTTGCAGTCGTGGGAGGTGCTGGCGACCATGACGCCCTTTGATTACATGAATTTCCGCGATGCCCTTGGCCGCTCATCAGGGTTCCAGTCCTACCAGTACCGCATCATCGAGTTTACGCTGGGCCACAAGGAAGAAAAGATGATCACCCTTTTTGAAGGCCAGCCCGAGATCAAGGCGGTCATGGAAAAGGCGCTGAAGACGCCCGGCATCTACGATGAAACATTGAAACTGTTGCACCGGCGCGGGTTCGACATCCCGAAACAGCGCCTGGAGCGTGACTGGACGCAGAATTATGAAGCGCACAAGGGGGTTGAGGATGCCTGGTACAAAATCTACAACAACGCGGAGGAGTATTTCGATCTTTATGAACTGGCGGAAAAGCTGGTCGACCTGGAATACCGCCTGCAGCAGTGGCGCTTTACCCACCTGAAGACGGTCGAGCGGATCATCGGCGGCAAGCGCGGCACCGGCGGCACCAGCGGCATTGGCTATCTGGCCAAAGCGCTGTCCCACACTTTCTTCCCGGAACTGTGGACGGTCCGCACCAGATTGTAGCAATCCCCAGCCCGATGAAAAAAATCACTCTAGAAAAGGTCCGGGAAATGGACAGGATCGACCCCTTCCGCGGGAAACGGGAGGAATTTCTGTTGCCTGAAGGTATTATTTATCTCGATGGGAATTCGCTTGGCGCGCTGCCCAAAGCGGTTCGGCTGAGGATCCGCGATGTCACCGAGAACGAATGGGGCCAGAGCCTGATTGCCGGCTGGGACAAGCACGGCTGGGTCGCGCTGCCCGGCAAGGTCGGCGACAAGATCGCCCGGCTGATCGGCGCAAAACAGGGCGAAGTGGTGGTGACCGAAAGCACTTCCATCAATCTTTTCAAGGCGGTAACCGCGGCTCTTCAAGTAGGGCCGAAAAGGGGCACTATTCTGACAGAAAAGGGCAATTTTCCGGCCGATTTGTACGTTCTGGACGCGATTGCGCGCGAATCGGGAGGAAAGGTTAAGATCAAGCGGGTTCGGAGGGAGGATTTGATCGCTTCGCTGACCGATGAGATCGCCATCCTGTGCCTGACCCACGCCAATTATAAAACTTCTGTCCGGCATGACATGGCGGCGCTGACCAGGCGCGCCCGGGAGGCCGGCGCCATGACCATCTGGGACCTGAGCCATTCGGCCGGTGCGCTGCCGGTGGATCTAAACGGCTGCGGCGCCGATTTCGCGATCGGCTGCGGCTACAAGTTCCTCAACGGCGGGCCCGGCGGATCGGGTTATATCTTTGTCGCTGCGCGTCATCAGAATAAAATCCTTCCCGCCCTGGCCGGCTGGATGGGGCATGTCCGCCCGTTCGATTTCTCATCGGATTACCAGCCGGTTTCCGGCATTGCCCGGCAGCTGACCGGAACCCCTTTCGTGATCGGCGCAGCCGCTCTGGACGCGGCCCTCGAGGTCTTTGACGGGGTCGATATGGAAGCGGTCGGCGAAAAGGCCGGAAAGCTCGGTGATCTTTTTATCGGCCTGGTTGAAGCGGAATGCCCGGAGATGAAACTGGCCTGCCCCAGGGAGGCGACCGGGCGCACCAGCCAGGTGACCTTCACCTACCCGGAGGCGCAAAAAATTATGGCTGAGGTGGTCAAGCGCGGAGTGGTCGCCGATTTCCGCCCGCCCGATGTGATGCGCTTCGGGCTGGCGCCCTTGTATAACAGCTATGAAGACGTTTACAGGGCGGTCCTGACCCTGAAAGAAATCTTCAAGCAGTAAGCCCGATGGCGAAAACAGCCCCAGATAAAGACCTTTTGAGCTACCAGAATGGCGGCCCGGATCTGGCCGCAGCCTGTCAACGGCTGGCGGCGGGCAGGCTGGCGGAAGGGGAGTTCGCAGCCGCTTTGCTGTTTGCCAAAAAGGCCAAGGGTTTAGGATGTGAGAGCGCCGATAATGATCTCAACATCGCCGAAAGTTTGGGCGCTTTGGACAAGTCAGAGGAAGCCGCCCGGCTGTGCCGTGATGTTCTTCAGGAGACCCCGGACAATCGCAGAGCGCACATGTTGCTGGGCTGGATGTTGATGGGGTGCAAGGATTTCAAGGCGGCGGCGGCATCCTTTCAGGCCGCGCTGGAGCTCGGCGTCGAAGACGGGGAGATCCTGGTTGACTTGGGCATTGCGCTGGAAGCAGACGGGGATGAAACCAGAGCCGGAAAGCACTTCGACCGGGCGAAAATTGACTATCCGGACCTGTTCGAGACACTGATGGACAAGGCCGACCGGTTGTTCAGCCGCCACCTCAACAAAGCCGCGCGGCAGGGGTTGCGCAAGGCGGAAAAGGTGGCGTTGAAAGACGCCCGTGCTTATTACGAAATGGGCCTGGCAAATTTTATCATGGGCTTCGCCAGAGAAGCGGAAAAACTTTTCCTGGCCTCATTAGGTCTGCGCCCGACGCTTGAGGCTTACCGCGAACTTTCCGGGTTATATGAAAAATCTAATAACCTGAATAAGGCTGAGAGCTTTGCCCGGGGAGCCTTGCAAAACGCACCGCAAGAGCCTTCGCTCAATCTGGTCATGGCCCATTGCGAACGCCGCAAGGGCGACCAGGAAGCGGCCTTGGTGCGCTACCGGAAAATCCTCGAGGTGACGGAATCCGATTCAATCCGCATTGAGGCCCTGAACCAGATCGGCCGGATCCTCGACACAAAAGGAGAGGTGGACGAGGCCTATGAAAACTTCGCTGCCGCCAAGGAACTGCTGAAGCTGGATGAAAGTTTTGCCACCATCGATATCAAGGCCCAGCACCAGAAAATCCGCGCCATGACGGCCATGGACTGGAGCGGGAAACCCCACTCACCGCCGCCGATGGAGGTTGGGTTCGCGCCCAAACAGCTGGTCTTTTTTATCGGGTTTCCGCGTTCCGGAACGACCCTGATCCAGGAGATTTTGAGCGGTCACCCGAAGGTGGTGGTAACCGCCGAGGAGCGGATCCTGCGCAAGGTGGTCGACATGATGTTAGAGTTTGAAGGTGGCTACATGGCCTCGCTTGCGGCGCTGACGCCAGACCTGATCAGGGATTTAAGGGCGCTATATATTTACCAGGCCAACACTTTTGCCAGCTTTGACGAGACCACCACTCTGGTGGATAAACTGCCGCTCAATCTGATGCAGCTGCCGCTGATCCTGACCCTGTTTCCAGAGGCTAAAATCATCTTCGCCCTGCGCCACCCGAAGGCCAGTGTCTTAAGTTGCCTGATGCAGAACTTCCGCCTCAATAATGCCATGGTCAACATAACCGGCCTGGATGAAATCACGACCTTTTATGCCCTGGTCATGGGAATGTGGGAAAAAATCTCCGGCGAGAGAGATATCCCTTTTTATTACCTCCGTTACGAGGATGTGGTCAGGGATATGGAAGGTGAGATAAAAAAACTAACCAAATTCCTGGGCCTTCCATGGGCGCCGGAAATGCTGGATTACGCTAAAAGCGCTCGCGCCAAGGGCATGATTAACACTCCCAGCTATCACCAGGTAGTCCAGCCGGTTTATACTGAATCGGTGGAAAAATGGCGCGCCTATGAAAAATATTTCGAGCCCTATAACGACCGGCTTGAACCTTTTTGTGAATTTTTTGGTTATTCCGGTTGACTTTAAGCCGGGTTTTCCTAAAAACCTGAAGCGCCGGGAATGGCAGGAGACCGACCCTCTTACCTGAGAAAAGACATGACCAAAACCGCCCCCAAACCGGAATTATCCACCCTCCTGGAAGAGGGTCTTGGCCATATTGCCGACGGCCGGCGGGATAAGGCTGGCCAGTGCTTTGAAAACATCATAAAAGCGGGCGCCGGGGCCGGGTCTTTGAACCAGCGGGACAAACCCCTGATCGCCCAGGCCCACAACCAGCTGGGAATCGCAGCGCTGGCCGGCGGTATGTTTCATGAGGCTTTGCGGCATTTTGAAGCAGCCCGCGAAATCACCGGGTTTGATCCCAGCCAGGAGCTCAACCGCGGCCTGGCGCTGATCAACCTGGGACGTCTGGAGGAAGCCGAAGGGGTTCTGAGCGGGGTGCTGGAAAAAAACCCGGACGGCTATCAGGCTGCCTTCCACCTGGGGAAGATATACCTGAAACAGGGCCGGGCGGAAAAAGCGGCGCTCTATCTGGAGCAGGCGGCCAAGGCCGCGCCGCCGCGGGTAGAGGCCTTTCTGGAACTTGGCATGAGCCTGGAGCTCAGTGGCAAAAAACCCGAAGCGGCAAAGCAGTTTGAGACCGTGCGCGAGATGAGTCCCGATCTGTACCAGGATTACTATAAAAAGGCCGAAGGCCTGAAAGAAAACCATCACTACCCGGATGCTTATGAGGCTTTGATCCGCGCCAGCAAAATCCTCCCCGATAATCCCATCCCGCACCATATGGTGGCGATTTTTTTCCAGGACCTGGGGGAAAAAGACCAGGCGGAGGAATTTTTGAAAAAATCTCTGGCGTTGCACCCAACCCCGGAAAGCTATGGCCAGCTGGCCTCCCTCTATGAGAAATCCAACGCCCTGAACAATGCCTGGGCGACCGCCAATACCGGCCTGCAATTGTTTCCCGACGATGCCTATTTGCAGCTGACCCTGGCCAAGTGCGAACGCCGCGCGAAGAAATTCGGCCAGGCGCTGGAACGCCTTCAAGGGCTGGAAGGGAAAACCAGTGACAGGATCGTAAGGACCCAGATGCATTTCCTGATCGGCTTGCTTTACGACCAGCAGGACGAAATTGACAGCGCCTTCAGCTATTATTCCAAGGCCAAAAAAGAAGCCGCGGCAAACCTCGGTAAAAGCGATGCAGACAAGGAAATCTCGCTTCAGTACATCAGGGACATGAGCCAACTGGATTTATCCAAACTTCCCCGGGCCAAGCCCCCCAAAAGACCCGGCGGCCCCGCCGGGCTGGCCTTTCTGGTCGGGTTTCCGCGTTCCGGCACCACGCTTTTGAACCAGATCCTCGACAGCCATCCCAAGCTGGTGGGGCTTGAGGAAAAGCCCACCATCCCGGGACCGGCCGCTTTGCTGCAGCAAATGGCGGCGGGCTACCCCAAGGCGCTGGAAGGCCTGAGTGAAGACCTGGCCGAAAATTTGCGGGAGGCCTATTATCAGCGCATTGACAGCTTTGCCGACTATGATGAAAACAGCATCGTGATTGACAAACTGCCGCTCAACCTGATCCACCTTCCCCTGATCTGGGCGATGTTCCCGGAGGCCAAGATCATCATGGCGCTTCGTCATCCGCTGGGATGCTCTTTAAGCTGTTTTATGCATAACTTCCGGCTCAACAATGCCATGGCCAATATGTTCACGCTGGAAGACATTACCTCGTTTTATGCCAGGGTCATGGACCTGTGGCGGCATTTCACATCCACCCGGGAATTTCCTCACCATCTCATCAAATACGAAGACCTGGTCACCGATATCCGGGGCGAAGCGGAGAAAATTTGCTCATTTCTGGGGGTAGAATGGTCTGATGAAATGCTGAAATACGCCCAGCACGCCCGGGCCAAGGGCCTGATCAACACCCCCAGCTATCACCAGGTTATTCAGCCCCTTTATTCAGACTCACTTGAACGCTGGCGCCGCTATGAAAAATATCTGGAGCCTTACAAGGAGCGGCTGGCGCCCTATTGTGATATGTTTGGCTACCGGCTTTAAGGGTTCCTGAATTATGATCCAGTCATCTGATGAAACACCGGCCGCCCTGCTCAACAGGGGAATTGAAATGGGCGAGAAGGGCGAGCTGGACAAAGCGGCGGAGCTTATGACGGCGGCCGCCAAGGACCAGAACTATGATTTTCTGATCCGGGCCGGAGCTGCCCTGGAAGGCATCAAACGGTTCGGTAAAGCCCAGAAAATTTACAGCCGGGCAATGAAACTGAAGCCCGGAAATTTTCTTACCTATTCAAGGCTGGGGGCGCTGTTTGCCGAGCTGGAGGATTTTCCGCTGGCGGTTAAGAACCTGGAAAAGGCGGTCGAGTTGAATCCCGGGGAAGGGGACCTTTACTATAATCTGGCGCTTGTTTATCAATCGCTCTCGGAAAATGACAAGGCCATCAAGGCGCTTGAGGCGGCCCTGGAGAAAGGCGCCCGGGCCTTTACGGTGTATGGGACGCTGGCCAGGATATACGAGCAGTCCAACCAGATCGGCAAACTGGAAGAGGTTCTGGAGGCCGGCCTGAAAGAATGTCCGGACGACCCGTTCCTGAATTTCAATTCCGCGGTTCTGGAGCGCCGCCGTGACAATCCCGAAAAAGCCTTGCAACGGCTTGAAGCCTGTCTTAATTCCGCAACATTGAAAAAACCCGGGGAAGAATTCCAGGAGCTCGAGGATATGGAACTGCTGGCCAGTTTTGAGCTTGGCCGCAACTACGACAAATTGGGCGAATATGACAAGGCCTTCGGCCATTTTGCCAAAGCCAACCGGCTGGCCGCAAAAATCCCCTCCCGCAACCCGCCCCGGAAAGAACAAGCCCTCGCCAATATCACCGGGCTGCGCCAGCTGGATTATACCAACTGGCAGAACCTGACCGCCGACCCGCTGGAAAATTCAAATCTGACCCCGGTCTTCCTGGTCGGTTTTCCACGCTCTGGAACCACCCTTTTGCACCAGATCCTGGATGGCCATTCTAACCTGGAAGCGCTGGAGGAGCAGCCCCTGCTGGCGGCTTTAACCGAGTACATCAGCACCCAGAAGGGCGGTTTTCCCGCCGGCTTGAAGGATCTGGACAAGGCCGGCCTGAACCAACTTCGTGACAGCTATATGAAGGGATTAAATAACCTGCAAACCAAACCGGGGAAGATCAGGATGGTCGACAAGCTGCCGATGAATATTATCAAGGCGCCGCTGATCGTGAAACTTTTCCCGGAGGCGAAATTTATCCTGGCGCTGCGCCATCCGTGCGATTGCACACTGAGCTGCTTCATGCAGAATTTCGACCTCAATCACGCGATGATGAATTTCCTCAGCCTTGAAGACGCCACCCATTATTACCGCGAGACCTTTTCGCTGTGGCTCAAATACCGCCGTGAAATGGATCTCGATGTCCACATGGTCCGTTACGAGGACGTGGTGGAGAACCTTGAGCGGGAAGCCCGCGCGGTTATATCGTTCCTGGGGATGGAATGGCAGGACCAGGTTTTGGATTACCGCCAGCAGGCCAGGGAAAAAAAGCGCATCAACACCCCCAGCTATCACCAGGTCATCAAACCGATTTACCAGCACGCCAGGGGCCGCTGGCAGCGCTATCAAAAGCATCTGGACCCGTTCCTGGAAAGACTTGCCCCCTACATTGAGGAATTTGGCTATGGCGATCAGGATTAGGGATTGAATTTTTCTTGTATGCAGGGCAAGAGAAGGCGCACATCAGGGAGAATAAATGAACAACCAGACCAACATAAAGAGCGTGGTCCAGCTTCTCAACCAGGCGGTTTCCCACCACCAGGCCGGCGAGAAGAAGGAGGCCGAGGCGAAATACAATGAAACCCTCTCGCACGAACCGGACTTCCGGGCGCTGCTGGCCAGCAACCAGCAAGCGGTCCGGGAAAGCCAAACTCTGCTCAGGACTGTTTTCTCCCAGGCCTACAACAATCTCGGGGTTTTCCGGGAAGAGGAAAAAAACTACGGCCAAGCGATCAGCAGTTTCCGCCATGCCCTGGATCATGCCCCCGGCAGCGTTGAGGCCCACACCAATCTGGCGCGGGTTTTCCGCAAACGGCGCAACCTTGAAAAAGCTCTCGCCTCAGCCCGGGCGGCGTTAGAGCTGAAACCCGAATACATCCCCGCAATCATACAACTGAGCAAGATTTGCTATGCCCTGAGGCGTCCCGATGAGGCGATCGAGGCGGTGATGAAAGTCACCCCGTGGCTGGAAAAACACACCCGCCTGAACATTGAGTACGGACGCTTGCTGGAAAAAACCGGACAGCTGGTAGAAGCCAGGGAAAGGTTCCACAAGGCGCTCAGCCTGGAGCCCGGCCATATCCTCGCTCTCTTAAGTCTCGGCGGCGTCAATTTCAAGCTCGACAAATACGGCGAGGCGCTGGAAAATTACCAGGCGATCCTGAAGATTGACCCGGAAAACATCCTGGCGACCACCAACGTCGGCTTTATCATGCAAAGGATGGGGCAGTTTGGCGAGGCCATGAACGCTTACAAGGCCTCGCTTTCCCTTGATCCCGGCCATCTGGAAACCCTGAGCCTTTACGGCTCGCTGTTAGAGATGACCGGCAAGTATGATCAAGGCCTGGCCATTTCCCAACAGGTTCTAGCGATGCCCAAGCTGGAGGACCGGCCCTATTACACCGCGCACATAACCAAGGCCAGATGCGAACGTCGCCTGGGCCGCACCATCGAAGCGCTTGAAACCCTGAAAACCCTGCTGGGCGGCCCGGTCGGGGTGGCCGAAAGAAGCCGGATCTATTACGAGTTCGGCCTGGCCCATGACAGCCTTGACCAGACCGAAGAAGCGTTCCGCTATTTCAAAAAGGCCAACAGCTTGTTTCTGGAACAGGGGTCTGCCTTCGAGGCGGCAAAAAACGACCTGCCGGATTTTATCAGCACTATGCAAAAGAGCGATTTGTCGACCCTTCAGGAGAGCCCCTACAGTTTGAAAACAGAGGGTCAGGAGGCCCCGGTTTTCATCGTCGGTTTTGTTATCGGCGGGGTCCAGGTGGTCAGCGCCTTTTTATCCCAAGTGCCGGAGTTTCAGATTCTCGAAGATTCAACCCTGATTATCGGGCTGCGGCGCAGCATCAGCAAAGACCAGCAATATCCGGAATGTCTGCTGAAAATGTCCGCGGATGAGGCGCGCGCCTGGGCCGGGCAGTATCACAAGCTGAAGAACGGTAATTCACCCGAAACCGGAAGCGGGATTTCGATTAACACCCACCCCCTGAATTTCCTGGATTTACCCCTGATCCTGAAATTGTTCCCGGACGCCAAGGTCATATTCGCCATGATCCATCCGCTCGATGCGGTTTTGAATTGCTACATGAAGGATTTCGTCCCGAACCCGGCCACCATGAACTTTGCCGATTTTAAGGACATTTCAGAAATTTACGCCGCCAGCATGGAAGTGTGGGAAAAATACAAGTCCGAACTGTCTTTTGATTATATCGAACTGAAAGTGGAAAACCTGCTGGCCAGGCCGCGCCGGGAAATCAAAAAGGTGCTGAATTTTATCGACCCTGAAAACAAAACCGGGGCCCGGAAAGTGCTTGATAAAGCCGCCTGCGCGGAGATTGCGGGGAATTTATTTGAGCGCTATCCCAGCGGCCGCTGGATCCGCTATAAAAAGCACTTGAAGGCGGCAAGTAAACGCCTCGCCCTCACTATCAAAAAATACGGCTATTAGAGGGTCTTTGGGAATCAGGCCGCCCAACCACCCTTTTTTTTCAATTCATCGCCGATTTCCTTTAACGCCTGCGCCAGCACCTCGAAATCTTCGCGCCTGCTGCGGTGGTTGACGATCGCAGCTCTCAGGCAGAACCTGCCGTCCAGGGTGGTCGCCGAGGGCACCGCGATGCCCCGGTTCTGGATCTCGATCAACAGCAGCCGGTTGAGGTTATCGAGGTCGTTTTCACTCAGCCCGCCGGGATTGTACCGGAAGGCGACGACGTTCAGGCCGACCGGGGCCAACAGCTCCAGGCTTCCGCTGCCCTCGATCAGGCTTCCCAGATATGCCGCCTGGGCGACATTTTGCTCGAACAGGGCCTTGAATTTCTCCAGCCCCTGGGTTTTCATCGAAAACCAGAACGCCAGCGCGCGGAAGCGCCGGGAATGCTCGATGCCGATATCGTTAAAGGTCATCGGTCCGTTGGAGACCCCGCCCGCCAGCGGCCGGAAATAGTTAGCTTCGAACGAGAATGCATCGCTCAAGGCCTGTGCCGATTTGACCAGCACACAGCCCAGCCCATAGGGCTGGTACAGCCACTTGTGCAGATCAAAGGCGATCGAATCGGCTAACGGAAGACCCTTCAGCCGGGGCCGGAGTTTGTCTGAAAAATAGGCCACCGCGCCAAACGCGCCATCGACATGGAACCACATATTGTGCGCCCTGGCGATTTCCGCCAGCTCCTCCAGCGGGTCGACCGCCCCGGTGTTGACGGTGCCGGCGTTGCCGACAATCACCATCGGCGTAAAGCCCGCGGTTTTGTCGGCTACAATTTGTTTTTTCAGCGCTTTCAGGTCGATGGTGAAATCATCGCAGACCGGGATCGCCCGGTAGGCCTTCTTGCCGAACCCCAGCAGATCCACCGATTTGGTAATACAATAGTGCGTTTCCGTGGAGCCATAGATGGTGTAGCGCCCGGCCTTATTCGAGGACAGGCCCTCGCTCCTGACGTCGAACCCGGCCTTGGCGGTTCTGGCGGTCTGCAGCGCGGTCAGGTTGGCCATGGTGCCGCCGCTGACCAGGATGCCGCCGGCACGGGAAGGGAAATCAAACAGCTCGCGGAACCAGCCGATGACCTGCATTTCGACCCACACCGGCGCCTGGTCATGGCCGGTCAGGTTGCTGTTCATGGTCGCCGCCAGCATCTCGGCGACGATCCCCTCGGGCGTGCCGGAGCCGTTGACCCAACCCCAATGCCGGGGGTGGATATTGCCCAGCGGGTAGGGAAAAATGTTTTGCTGGAACTCGCCGAAGACCTCTTCGACCGGTTTGCCATCTTGGGGAACCGGGGTGCTGAGCGCCTCCATTGCCGCTTTCGGCATGGGCTGCCAGGGGGGGCGGCCGCGCACCCCTTCGATATAGTCGATCGAGCGGTCCAAAGCGTCATGGGCGAAACGGCGAAAAGCTGCCCAATCCTCAGGATCGAGGGTAATTTCAAGGCCGGGTTTTGTGCCGGATGGGGCTTTGGTCATAAAATTATTCCGCCAATTCAAAAAGCGTATGCAACAAAACATCCGCCCCGCCAAGCAAATACTGAGCTTCGGTCTGTTGTTTTCCAGCGCATTCTGAAAAATCCTGTGGATTTGGGGTTTGGAATGTGGTGATTTTAACAGCTGATCGACAAGGGAACAACAGCAATGACACTGGAGATGCGCTTTACCGCACTGGTGCTGGCCGGCGACCGGGCCAGGGATGATCCCCTGGCCGGGACCTTTCCGGGCCGCAAAGCGCTTCTCGATATCAACGGCCGGCCGATGATCAGCTACGTTCTGGATGCGGTGGAAGGGGCGCAGGCGGTGAGCGACGTTTATGTGGTCGCCAACCAGGTCAAGGATATCGAACAGGGCCTGATCAAGTGCGGGCGCGACGTCAAGCGAACCCGGTTCCTGGAGGGCGGGGTCTCGCCGGTGAACAGTGTCCTGAAAACCGTCGAAACGCTCAAACCGGCGTTTCCGGTGCTGGTGCTGACCGCCGACAACCCGCTTTTGACCCCGAAAGCGATCGATGATTTTTGCCATCAGGCGCGGGCCGAAGAGGGGGCCGATGTCGCCTTTGCGCTGGCCGAGATGAGCCGCCTTCGGGCCGAATTCCCGGGCGGGCGCAGGACTTTCGTCAAACTGAAGGGCGAGGGCTATTCCGGCTGCAACCTTTATGCGCTGCTGAACCTGAAAGCCCTCAACGCCGCCCGCTTCTGGCTCAAGGTAGAGGCCGACCGCAAGAAAACCTTCGCCATGGTCGCCGGTTTCGGGTTCGGCACCCTGATCCGCGTCATAACCCGGACCATTACCCTGGAAGAGGCCCTGGTCAGGGCCTCGAAGGTGCTGGGCGCGGTGGTCCGCCCGGTGCTGGTGGAGGAGGTTCGGATCGCCATTGACGTCGACCGGGTGAAGCAGGCCGAGCTGGTCCGGAATATCTTGAAAAAAGAAGCCTGAACATCATGGCCAAAGGCAAAAAACCCGAAACGATCGTTATTTTCGACCTTGACCGGACGCTCACCAGGAGCGGTACCTTTACCCCTTACCTGTTGAACCTGGCGGGCGAGGAACCGGCCAAGTACCTGTACGTCTTCGCGGTGCTGTTTCGGATGGCGCTTTATGTGCTGGGGGTGATCTCGCGGAAACAACTGAAGGAATATATGCTCCACGCCTTCATGGCCGGGATGAGCCGGAGCGAGGCGGACAAACAGTCAAAGGATTTTTATAACAAGCTGTTCAGAAAAGGGTTTCACCAGGACGGCCTGGCGGCCCTGGAAGCGCACCGGAAAAAGGGCCACTTGGTCGGGGTCGCCACCGCGGCGATGGATTTTTATGTCGAGCGGATCGTCAAGGAACTGGGCCTCGATTTCATGATCGCCACCACTTCGGTATGGGAGAAAAGGGTGCTTATCCCGGTCATCAAGGGCGAGAACTGCTATGGCGCCGAGAAGGCCCGGCGGGTCCGGGAATTCCTGGCGGCAAGGAAATACGGCGAGGTGTGGTTCTATTCCGACCATCACAGCGATGCGCCGGCCTTCCGGCTGGCCGATATAAAGGTTGCGGTCAACCCGACACATAAGCTAAAAAAGCTGGCCCGGGCCGGGGGCTTTCAAATCGAACACTGGAGATAGGGGATCGCCATGACTTTTATTCGTTTATTCATTACCGGGGTCTTTTTGATTTTTGCCGGGCCGGCGTTTGCCGCTGCTTTTCAGGACGACGCCGCTTCGTTTTACCCGGAAGGGGTGAACTTTGATCCCGGGGTCCCCGACCCGGAAGCGTATCTCGGCCATAAACTGGGTCAAAAGGTGGTGCGCCACCACCGGATGGTCGATTATCTCGAGATGCTTGGCGATTTATCCGGCCGGGTCAGGGTTGAAACCTACGGCGTTTCCCACGAAGGGCGGCCAATTTTGCTGGTGACCATCACCTCACCGGAAAACATGGCGCGTATCGATGATATCCGGGCCGCCCATGTGGCCTTAAGCGATCCCGCCCTGGGTCAGGAAATCACCGGTGACATGCCGGTTGTGACCTGGCTCACCTACGGGGTCCACGGGGCCGAGGCCAGCGCCATGGACTCAGTGCTGCCGGTCGCCTATTACTTCGCCGCCGCGGAGGGCAAAGAAATTGAGAAAATCTTGACCGGCAGCATCATCCTGCTGCTGGCGATCCATAACCCCGACGGTCACGCAAGGCGCATCGCATGGCTGGAGCAGAACAGCGGCGAGACGGTGATCCGGGATGCCAACGACCGGGTGCAAAATCACGAATGGCCGGGTGGGCGCACCAACCATTACTGGTTCGATCTGAACCGCCAGTGGCTGCTGCAGACCCAGCCGGCCAGCCAGGCGCTCTTGAAAGCCTGGCACGCGTGGAAGCCCAATATCTCAATCGACTACCACGAAATGGGCACCAGCCAGACCTACTACTTCCACCCCGGGATCCCCGACCAGACCTATCCGCTGATGCCCGAGGCGACCCTTGATTTGATGCGCGACTGGGCCGCCGGACCGGCCAAAGCGCTCGATGCCGAGCAGCGCTTTTACTACACCGAGGAAACCTTCAACTATTTTTACATCGGCACCGGCTCGTCCTACCCGATGGTCAACGGCGCGGTCGGCATGCTGTTCGAAGCGAGCAGCGCGCGCGCCTTTGAGCGCGACGGCGATAATGGCCTCAGAACCTACCGCGACAACATCTGGAAACATTTCAGAACCTCGATCGCCAGCGTGATCAGCGCCCACCGCCTGCGCTCGGAATTCCTCACCCACCAGAAGGATTTTTACATCGAAGCCGGAAAGCTCGCCGCGCGTGATAATGCCAAAGGCTATGTGGTGACCGAGCAGGGCGATCAGGTCAGGTTGTGGGAATTTCTGAACCTGCTGGAACGCCACCAGGTGCGCTTTCATGTGCTGGCCCGGGATCTCCGGGTGAATGGCAAGCTCTATCCCGCTGGCGAGAGCTATGTGATTCCGACTGATCAGCCCCAGTACCTGATGGTCAAGTCGCTGTTCGAGATCGAGACCGGGTTCGCCACCACGGTTTTTTATGACGTTTCAGCCTGGAACATGCCGCTGTGGTTCGGCCTTGATTATTCGGAATTGGGCAGTTTAAGGGCCAACCAGCTAGGCAGCGCCGGCCTGCCCGAACCTCCGGCGGTGGCCGCCCCTGACGTGGCGCCGTTCGCCTACGTTTTTGACTGGCGCCCCTATTATGCGCCACGCGCCTTGAACCGCTTGCACCAAGCCGGGCTGCTGACCCGGGTCGCCACCAAACCAATGACGGTGAAAACCACCCGGGGCGATGTCGCGGTCGCTCGCGGGGCGATTATCGTCCCCCTGTTTGGCCAGCCTCTGACGCCTGAGGAAATCCACGCCCTGATGGTAACCATCGCCGCGGAGGACGCGGTTGAGGTACTGGCCGCGACCTCGGCGATGACCCCTGAGGTCGGCGCCGATCTCGGCGGTGAATCGGTCAAGCCCTTAAACCCGGTCAAAGCGTTGCTGGTGACCGGCGCCGGGGTCAGCTCCTACGACGCCGGCGAGATCTGGCACCTGCTGGATTACCGCATGAAGATGCCGCTGACC
Source organism: Pseudomonadota bacterium (assembly GCA_022566215.1). Taxonomy (GTDB): domain Bacteria; phylum Pseudomonadota; class Alphaproteobacteria; order Sphingomonadales; family SMXR01; genus SMXR01. The sequence goes on from JADFJJ010000010.1 coordinate 18,157, forward strand.
CGGGTCAACCTGGCCAACCTGAAGGGGGTGAATTTGTGGGATTATACCCACCTGATACTTCCCCAAGGGTACGACCCGATTACCTTTGACGATGGCTATCGCTTCGAGGAGGACCTGGCCGCCGATATCGAACGCTGGATCAGGGACGGCGGGGTGCTGGTGGCGACAAGGAATGGTGCCGAATGGGCGGAAAAAACTTATCTGAAAGAAGATCAGGAAGACCGGGAGGAAGCTGAAGAGGCCGGGGAGGAGCCCAAGCCGCGCTCGGACTATGCCAACAGACGCAAGGAAGAGGCCGAGGATGTGATCGGCGGCGCTATTTTCGGCAGCGATCTCGATATCACCCATCCCCTGGGCTTTGGTTATAACCGCCGGAGCATCGCCTCCAACAAGGCCAACACTTTTATCCTCGAGACGCCCGAAGACCGCTACGCCGCGGTCGCGGTCTACAATCAAAACCCACGCCTTACCGGCTATTCGTCTGACGATAATCTGGACAAGATCAAGGGCACGCCGATGCTGGTTGCGGTCAGAATGGGCAAGGGGGCGATCATCCTGTTCGCCGACAACCCGAACTTCCGGGCGATCACCTGGGGGACCAACAAGCTGTTCCTCAACGCGCTGTTTTTCAGCGGTGTTTTTTAGCGGGTTATTTAGCGGCTGAGCCCAAGCCAGCGCGGGGTTTTTCTGGCGTAATCCTTCCAGGCCTCGCCGAATTTTGCCTTAAGCATTTTTTCCTCGAACGGCACCACCAGATAGTTCAAGAGAATGAGCATGATGAAAGCGCCGAGAATCAGCCACGGCAGGCCGCTGAGCAGCCCGGCGCCGATCAGCGTAAGCCCGGCCCCGAGGTAAAGGGGGTTGCGCGAAACCTTAAGGAACCCGTCGGTGATCAGGCGGTCCGGGTCCCACACGCCGTTCGCCTTGAACGCCTTGATCAGGTTGCCGAAGCCGCCAAACAGAAGCAAAATCCCGAGCGCGAACAGCCCCCCGCCGAGCGTTCCCAGCCAATCCAGATCCGGCAGCGGCCACGGCAGCAGCCTGTTTAATCCCAGCGCCAGCGCCACGGTGCTGATTAAAATCATCCACGGCTGTACTTTCGGCGGCTTTCCCATGATCTGTCTTTTCTTCAAATAATTGCCGGCGGCAATCATAGCAGGGGGACGGGAAAGAGGGAAGTGGTGGTGGGTTATTCAGTGTCTTCACTCCCCATGGACGACCGCGCATTTCTGGTTAAAGCCGGTGATTGTGCTGCGCACCGTTGCGAGATCGAAATCGTAGACAAATCCGACAAAAGTTTTTGCTAAGTTATTGATTTTATTGACTTGAAGTATAACTTTTAATCAGTTGTTTTAACCCCCTAAAACGCATCCTTCCTGGCCCTCACCTCGGCGAAGGTTATGACGTCTTCGGCCAGCAAGAAGGGGTTGGTTTTTTTCTCTTCCGACAAAAAAGAAGGCACGGTCGGCAGGCCCTCGGCGCGGCGCTTGCAGACGTCTTCCATGCGCTTCTTCAGGGCCTGGTTATCGGGGTCGACGGTGAGCGCAAACTTGCCATTATCCTCGGTATATTCGTGAGCGCAGTAGATGCGGGTCTGACCGGGCAGCCTTTTCAGTTTCTGCAGGCTATCGAACATCTGCTCCGGGGTTCCCTCGAACAGCCGCCCGCAGCCGAGCGCGAACAGGGTATCGCCGACAAACAGAGCGTTATCATCTTTAAACCAGTAGGCGATGTGGCCCCGGGTATGGCCCGGGATAAAAAATATCTCCGCCTCCGTTTCGCCGAACCTGTAGGGCTCTTCCTCGCTGACCTCGACCTCGATGCCGGGAATCCGGTCCTTGTCGTAGGTCGGGCCGACGATCGTGCATCCGGTCTCTCTTTTAATCTCGAGATTGCCGCCGGTATGGTCGGGGTGGTGGTGGGTATTGAGGATATGGGTGATCGCCCAGCCGCGCATCCCGGCTGCTTCCAGCGGGGCCTTTGCCACCGCCGGGTCGACCACCGCGGTCAGGCCGCTCAAGCTGTCATGGACAAGATAGACGTAATTGTCAGCGAGAACCGGGACTTGAACGATCTCCAGCGCCATCAGGATTTCTCTGGCATAACCCCGATTTCACCGACGATCTGCAGGAACCGGCGCTCCAGCCGGGCATCTTCCTTGAAGGCGCCGCGCAGCTGCAATGTGACCGTATAGGCGTCTTTTTTCTGGACCCCGCGGGTGGTCATGCACTGGTGCACCGCATCAATGACAACCGCGACACCCCTGGGCTCAAGCGCCGCCTCGATCGCATCGGCGATCTGGACGGTCATGGTTTCCTGGGTCTGCAGGCGCCGGGCGAAGACCTCGATCACCCGCGCCAGTTTCGACAGGCCGACCACCTTTTTGTCGGGAAGATAGGCGACGTGCGCCTTGCCGATAATCGGCACCATGTGGTGCTCACAGTGGCTGGCGATATCGATGTCGCGGATGATGACCATGTCGTCATAACCCTCAACCTCCTCGAAGGTGCGGCGCAGAACCTCTTTCGCGTCCTGCCGGTAGCCGGCGAAAAATTCTTCATAAGCCTTGACGACCCTTTTGGGGGTATCCCTGAGACCTTCGCGCAGGGGGTCGTCACCGGCCCACAGAATCAGGGTCTGGACCGCTTGCTCGGCCTCGGCGCGGGAAGGCCGGCAGGGTTTCGGTTCAACGGTTTTGAGATTTACTTTTGCGTTCTTGTTCACGAGAGCGTCCATCTATGGTTCCCTTCTGGGACAATTCAATGCCGCCGGTTTATAGGAGTATTCTGGTCGTAATCCAACCATTATATAAAGGCTGGGATACGTTTTAACAAGTACCGGATTGCCGGGCCGTGCTATAAGGGCGGGATGATCGAAGCGCTCTATACCAGGGAAGTCCTGAGGCTGGCCGCAGCCGCGCCTTCGGGTGAGCGCCTGGAGCACGCCGACGTGGCGGTCACCAAGACCAGCCGCATCTGCGGCAGCCGGATTTCCATCGAGGTCAGGTTCAGGAACGGCAAGGTTTCCGAATACGCGCAAACCATCAGGGCCTGTGCGCTCGGCCAGGCCTCGGCGACGATTGTCGCCCGGCATATTATCGGCAAGACCCTTGAAGACATTGCGCCGGTGGCCGAGGCGGTCGGGAAGCTCTTGCGGGAGGCGGGCCCGCCGCCCGGGGGCGAGTGGGCGGATTTCAAGGTGTTTATTCCGGCTAGAGAGCACAAATCACGGCACTCCGCCATCCTGCTGCCGTTCGAGGCCTTGCATGAGGCCTTCGGTTGCGTGGAAAAAAAGAGCGCTCGATGATCCGCTTTGTTACCTTTCTGGTGTCAGCGTTTTATTTTTCAAGCGCAGCGCTGGCGGCTGATTTCACTTTGCCGGAGGGGTTCCGGGCGACCGTTTTCGCCGATGATCTGGGTTATGCCAGACATCTGGCGGTGCGCGAGGATGGCGCGGTCTATACCATTTTACGGCGGCGCCTTTTCGGTCCCGGCCTGGTGGCGATGATTGACGACGACGGCGATGGCGCCGCCGACCGGGTGGAGCGCTTTGGCGCATACCGCGGCACCGGGGTCGGGTTTTATAAAGGCTATCTCTATTTCGCCACCACCGATGCGGTTTACCGTTATTCGTTTGAAGGAGACGAACTGGTTCCCAGGGGCCGGCCGGAGGTGGTGATTTCGGGCTTATCCAACCACGGCAACCATGCCGAAAAACCCTTTACCTTCGATCAGGACGGCAACATTTACGTCAACTTCGGCGCCCCCTCGAACGCCTGCCAGCGCATCGGCCGCTTCCCCGGCAGCCGCGGCATCAATCCCTGCCCCCAGCTTGGTGAGCGCGCCGGTATCTGGCGCTTCAAGGCGGACCGGCTGGGACAAACCCAGGCGGATGGTGAGCGCTATCTCACAGGCGTCAGGAACGCCCTGGGGCTGGACTGGAATTTTGCCGCAGATGCGCTTTTTTTCACCACCCACGGGCGCGATCAACTGGGCTCCCTGTGGCCGGATATTTACTCACAGGAGATCAGCGCCGAGCTGCCGGCGGAGGAATTTCACAAGGCCATCGAAGGGGCCGACTACGGCTGGCCTTACACTTACTATGATCAGTTATCCGGCGCGCGCATGGTGTCCCCGGAATATGGCGGCGATGGCCAAACCCAAGCCGGGAAGGGAAAATACCAGGATCCGCTGATGGCCTTCCCGGGCCACTGGGCGCCCAATGATCTGCTGTTCTATACCGGTGAAATGTTTCCGGAGAAATACCGCGGCGGAGCGTTTATCGCCTTTCACGGCTCGTGGAACCGCTCACCCTTCCCCCAGGCCGGCTACCGGGTGGTGTTCATTCCCTTTGAGGACGGCGCCCCGGCTGGTGAATGGCAGACCTTTGCCGAGGGCTTTGCCGGGCCGGGCAAAATAGCCTCATCAGGCGACGCCAAATACCGCCCGATGGGGCTGGCGGTCGGGCCTGAGGGTGAACTTTATATCTCCGATTCGGTTGAGGGGCGTATCTGGAAAATAACCTATCAGGGGGAATAACCCTTTATAAGGGTATTTGTTTTTGCTAGCCTGAGAAAAGCTTAATTACAGGTTGTGGGGGTGGATTTGAGAAATTTTTTTTCCGCTTTAATTGTTTTGCTATTCCTTTTTCCTTTCAGTGCGGGCTTTGGAGAAGAAGGCCCGCGTGAAATTGCTTACACTCTTTTTGCCCGATTGCCAAAAATTGAGAAAATTGCCCTTTCTCCTGATGGACAAACACTTGCTATCCTTTATCCCGCTGAGGGTGAAACAAGATTTACGATTTTTGATATAAGAAAAAATCCTGAAAATAAACCTCTTCCGTTTAAAATAAAGTTCGACATTACTTGGGTTGGGTGGGCAAATAATGACAGGCTACTTATTAGTCAGATCGGGATTGGTTATGTTCTTGGGAAAAGTTACATTACCCTCACTGGAGGCCTTATTGCCTTCGACAAGGATGGCACAAATTCGAAAAAATTATTGGGACACAGGAGTGTCAACAAACATTTTCCTAGTTTTCTTAGTATGAAGGTCCTTTCAACCCTTCCCGATGACCATGAAAACATCCTTATTCAATTGCAAAAGCCCGAAGACAAAACCCCCGGGGTATATAAGCTTAATGTTTACACTGGAGACTTAACCGAGGTTGAAGCTCCGATGAAGGGAATGACCAATTGGGCCGTCGATTATGACAAGATAGTTCGGCTGGGCTGGGGGGAGAGAGAAGATGAACCTGTTTTAATTGCCCGAACCTCGGCAACCTCTGAGTGGATAGAAATACAGAACAATGACATCTTTGAGGATGGGGAATTTCAACTTTTAGGGTTTGGATTTGATGCATCCTCATTGTTTTTCCGGTCCTCCCTGAATACCGGGCGAGCCGCTATCTATGAGTTCGATTTCCTGACCGGAATGATTACCAGAAAGGTCTTTGACGACCCGGTCTATGATGTAGACGGCCTTGTCTTATCTATTTCAAAAAAACAAATTTCCGCCGGAAAACTTACGGCTGACTTTCCTGAACTTGTGCCCTTGAACCCGGACTTCGAAAAATGGCAGGGCAAAATCTCCCAGGCGCTTGGGGGTCTCAGATTTCAAATTATGGATTCCACTCCGGACGAACAGTTTTTTATCATCCGGTCTTTCAGTGAAAAGGATCCAGGCTCCCTGTATCTCCTTGATGGCGTCAACAATGAACTTTCTCCAATCTGGGAAGTTCTGCCAAGCCTTTTTCCTGAAAATATGAACGAGGTTAGAAAGGTAACCTATTTTGCCCGGGACGGCCTGGGGATAGAAGCTTACCTGACTATTCCGAAAGGTTCTGAGGGTAAAAATCTTCCTACCGTTATTATTCTCCATGGCGGACCATGGGTAAGGGATTCCATGATTTTCAATGCACAAACCCAGTTTTTAGCTAATCGGGGGTTCGCTGTTTTCCAGCCAAATTTCAGGGGGTCCTCGGGTTACGGAAAAACCTTCCTGGAATTGGGATACGGGGAATGGGGAGGAAAAATGCAGCTGGATATCCAGGACGGCCTTGCTTGGCTTGTCAGAAACGGCATTGCCAACCCGGATAAAGTTTGCCTTCTTGGGGCTAGTTATGGGGGGTATGCGGCCTTGATGGCTCTGGCACAGTTCCCGGATGATTATAAGTGCGCAATTGCTCTTGCGCCGGTTACTGACCTAAACCTGCTATTAAAAGAATTACGTGGAAACAGTTCAGAGAAATTTATAACAAAGGCTATTAAAAACAAAATGGACAAAAAGGATTTAATGCGGCTCTCACCTTACAAGGTGGCAAAAGACATTTCTGATCCTATTCTTCTTTTACATGGAACGCTTGACAGGATAATTCCATTCGAACATTCAGACAAAATGGCGAAAGCCCTGCAAAAAGCGAATAAAGATGTCAGGTTAATCCCTCTCCAAAATTCAGGACACGATTTGTTCCATGAAAAAACCCGTTTAAAATATTTCAGAGAAATTGAAAAATTTTTGAAAAAACACATTGGCCAACCTGAAAACGCTAATGCCGATGGTGGTGATTAACTTCTCGATTCATCATCTAGGGCTTGCGTTTGCCGCTGTTTCTTGGAATAAAAAGCGCGGGATAAAAAATAATCAATAAAAATTAGTTTTAGGAAAGAACAAGCAATGACAAATCAAGTTTCCAAGGCGCCGGGGGCGTCCGGCGGTACCGATATTTTAGGCCATCCCAGGGGGTTGATTGTTTGTTTCTTTATGGAAATGTGGGAGCGCTTTTCCTATTATGGGATGCGCGCGCTTCTGATATTCTATCTCACCCAGCATTTCCTGTTTGGCCAAAAAAGCTTTTTGATCTACGGCGCCTATACCTCGCTGGTCTATCTGGTTCCGGTGATCGGCGGGATGCTGGCTGACCGTTATCTGGGGTCGCGGAAAGCTGTGACTCTTGGTGCGCTTTTGCTGGTGGCCGGGCATTTCGGGATGGCCTTTGAAGGACCGCCAGCACAGGAATTTATTGAATATCAGGGTGTACAATACGAACTTGTAACCGAAGGACGGAGTGACAGTGCCATTGAATACCTGCGTTTCGAAAGTGTCCTCTATAATATAGAAAAAGGGGTGGATGGCATCACAGTTCTTGGCCTGGAAGACGGCAGTTCCGTGCCATCTTTCCTGCCCCATGAAGAATATACCACCACGATCGAGCGGGATGATTTTTATCTGAACATTTTTTACCTGTCCCTGGCCTTGATTATTACCGGGGTGGGGTTCCTGAAAGCCAATATTTCCACCATTGTCGGCGCTCTATACAAGAAAAATGATGCCCGGCGGGACGGGGGCTTTACGATCTTTTACATGGGCATCAATCTGGGCGCATTTCTGGCCCCCTTGCTGTGCGGTTATCTTGGCGAGGTTTACGGATGGAAATACGGTTTTGGCCTGGCTGGCTTTGGCATGCTGGCCGGCCTTTTTGTTTTTCTCAGGGGGCAGCCGTGGCTGGAGGGCAAGGCTGATCCGCCCGATGCCAAAAAGCTTAAGGAAAGAATATTTTTGATGTTCAGCCGGGAGCATGTGATCTGGCTGGGCTCAATCGTTGGGGTGCTGGCAATCTGGTGGCTGGTCCAGCATCAGGTGCTGGTCGGATATATGCTGGGCGGGTTTGGTGCGCTTATGCTTGCGGTGGTGCTCTTTTACTCGTTTACCAAGTGCGAAAAGCCGGACCGGGACCGTATGATGGTGGCTTCCACCCTGATCGTGTTCTCGGTTTTGTTCTGGTCGCTGTTTGAGCAGGCCGGCAGCTCCTTGAATTTGCTCGCTGATACAAATGTAGACAGAACCATTTTCGGATTTACAATTCCTGCATCCATGTTTCAATCCCTGAATCCCATGTTCATAATTCTTCTTGCTCCTTTATTCAGCATAATGTGGGTGTGGCTTGATAAAAAGGGATGGGAGCCGGCAACACCCTTTAAATTCAGCATTGGTATTTTCCTGGTGGGATTTGGCTTTCTGGTTATGTGGTTTGGCGCTCAATTTGCTGACAGTGTTGGCCAGTTTGGGCTTATCTGGCTGGTTTTGATTTACTTTATCCATACCACCGGTGAGCTGTGTCTGTCGCCGGTCGGCCTTTCCATGGTTACCAAGCTGTCGGTGGCCAAAGTGGTGGGGATGATGATGGGGGTCTGGTTTATGGCCAGCGCCGGGGCCAATTATATTGCGGGCCTTATTGCCCGGGAAACCGGCGGGGAAACCTTGGGTGGGAGGGTTGTGGACCCGGCCGCCAATCTTGATACGGTTATGGGCGTTTATTTGAATGTCGGGCTGTTAGCAATTGGCGTCGCCCTGCTGTTGTTTATCCTCTCCCCGCTGTTGAAGAAGGGAATGCACGGAGTTCATTAAAAAGCACTCGGTACAAGGAACCAAAGCGGCGGGGATTTCCCCGCCGTTTTTTTCACAATCCGGTGAGCGGAGGGGTTTGCGCGATGAAACCTGTTGCGAAGGACATGGGGCTTGGCTAACGTATCTCCCTTTGATTCACTTGAGGGATATAAAAAATGAAACCACTGACCGGATTACTCCTGGGCGCCAGCCTGGCGGCGTTAAGCGCGGCGCTGCCAATCGCTCACGGAGCAGAGGACGGGGCGCGCGCCCCCCACGCCTCCAGCTATAGGCCGATGGCATCGGCGCCGACCATGATTATAAACGTCAATATTTATGATGGCCGCGGGGGTTTGATTGAAAACGGTTCGGTGCTGATGAAGGACGGCGATATCGCCGCCATTGGCGCTAATCTTGAGGCCGAAGAGGGCACCGTTGTCATCGACGGCCAGGGCAAGTGGGTGACCCCGGGCATCATTGATGTCCATTCCCACTACGGGGTTTATGCCTCACCGGGGATGAACGCCCATTCCGACGGCAACGAGGTGACCGGGCCGAACACCGCCGAGGTGTGGGCCGAACACGGCGTCTGGCCGCAGGACCCCGGGTTCGCCCGGGCGCAGGCCTCGGGGGTGACCACGCTGCAGATCCTGCCCGGCTCCGCCAACCTGATCGGCGGGCGCGGCGTGACCCTGAAAAACGTACCGGCTAGGACCGTCCAGGCGATGAAGTTCCCGGGCGCCAAGCAGGGAGTTAAGTTCGCCTGCGGTGAAAATCCCAAACGGGTCTACGGGCAAAAGGGAGAATCCCCCTTCACCCGGATGGGCAATGTGGCGGGCTACCGCGCGGCCTGGGCCAAGGCGGTTGAATACAAGCGCTCATGGGATGACTACAATGAAAAGGTTGCAGCTGGTGAAGACGCTGATCCGCCGACCCGCGATTTGCAAATGGACACCCTGATGGGGGTGCTGAACGGGGAAATCCTGATCCAACACCACTGTTACCGCGCCGATGACATGGCCAATATCATCGAGGTCTCGAAAGAGTTCGGCTTTAAAATCACCGCCTTCCACCATGCGGTCGAGAGCTACAAGATTGCCGACATTCTGGCCGAAAATGATATTTGCTCGGCGATGTGGGCGGATTGGTGGGGCTTCAAGATGGAAGCCTATGACGGCATCCGGGAGAACGCCGCCCTGGTCCATAACGCCGGTGCCTGCGCGGTGATCCATTCGGATTCCGGGACCGGCATCCAGCGCCTCAACCAGGAAGCCGCCAAAACGCTGGCCGACGGCAACAAGGCCGGGCTTGATATCTCCAAGGCCGAGGCCTGGGGGTGGATCAGCTACAACGCCGCCAGGACTTTGGGCGTGGAAGACCAGACCGGATCGCTGGAGGTTGGCAAGGACGCCGACGTGGTGCTTTGGAGCGGTGATCCCTTCAGCGTCTATACCCGCGCTGAGAAGGTCTTTATCGATGGCGCACTGGTTTATGACATGAACGATCAGGCCACCCATGCGGTATCCGATTTCCGGCTTGGCCTGACCGGGGAAGGAGACGACCGATGAGCAACCTTGCAAAATACCTGATGCCGTTTTTGTTTGCCGCTTCGGCGCTCTCGCTGGCTCACGCGGAGAATGTGGCGATCGTCGGCGGAGACGTTTATACCGCCCATGACGGCGTGGTTTACGAGGCCGGCGTGGTGATTATAAGCGATGACAAGATCGCCGCGGTGGGCGGCGCCGATACGCCCGTTCCAGACGGCTACCGGGTGATTGACGCGACCGGCAAATGGGTCACTCCGGGGATGATGAACGCCTACACCCTGATCGGCCTCTCCGAGGTCTCGCTGGAGCCTTCAACGTTGAACCATTCGATTTCCGAAACCTTTTACAGCGCCGGTTTTGACGTAAGCTATGGCCTTAACCCCGACACCCCGATCATCCCGATTACCCGGATCGAAGGGGTCACCCGGGCGGTTGTGGTGCCCGGCTTTGGGGTGCCGTTTGACCAGAACCCGAATAAATCGGTGTTCGCCGGCCAGGCCGCGGTGATCCATCTCGGCGGTGGCTATGACCTGGTGGTCAAGAGCCAGGCGGCGGTGGTTTCCTACCCCGCCAACGCCAAGGTCGGCGGGACCCGTACCGCGGTTCTCGATTACCTTAAAGGGGCGCTCAGCGAAGCCGCCCAGCCCAAGGGTAAAAAGAAAAAGGGGGACAGCAACAACGGCAGGCGTTTCGCCAAGGCGCCGGAAGACAAAGCCATCCTCGCCCGGGTGGTGACCGGCGAGGTGCCGCTTTACATCAACGAGAACAAGGCTTCCAACATCCTGCAGCTGCTTGCCTTGAGGGATGAGTTTCCCGGCATCCGCCTGATTATCCTGGGCGCGGCCGAGGGTTGGATAGTGGCCGATGAACTGGCCGCGGCAAACGTGCCGGTGGTGATCGCCCCGACCAACAACCTGCCCGGGAGGGGGTTTGACAGCCTTGGCGCCACCCTTTACAACGCCGGCCGGCTTGAGGCCGCCGGGGTTACAGTGGCGATCGTCAACGGCGGCTTCAGCCCGGCGCATAACGCCCGGCTTCTGAACCAGGACGCCGGCAACGCGGTGGCCCACGGCATGAGCTGGAACGGCGCTTTTGAAGCGATCACCATCAACCCGGCGAAAATCTTCGGTATTGATGAGGATTTCGGCTCGCTGGAGGCCGGCAAGGACGCCGATGTGGTGGTCTGGGACGGCGATCCGCTGGAGGTCATGTCATCCCCCGACCATGTCTTTATCATGGGCAAGGAGGTGCCATTGGTATCCCGCCAGACCAGGCTGCGCGACCGCTACATGGACCTGGATGACAATGAGATGCCGTTTGCTTACAAAAAGTAACGGTTTTGAAACACCGAAAAAAGGTGAGGGAGACCCTGTCTCTTTAGGTCGAAATTTGAAAAAAAGGGCCGGGCGGCTAACCACCCGGCCTGAGTCACGACAGCGAGGATTTTGCAACCGCCCCGAGGGGCGGTTGCGGAGGAAGACGACTTGTCAGATGACAAGTCAAATCAACCCATCCACACCCTTAAGAAAACATTTTAAGGCGAAAAGGTCAAGATTTAAGAATAAGTTCAGCTTTTAATATACGGCAATCAGGTTGTCGGAGATTGAGCAGGCAGCCGGACCCAACAGGATAATAAACAGCATCGGCAGGATAAACATAATCAGCGGAATGGTCATAATGGCCGGCAGGCGGGCGGCTTTTTCCTCGGCCTTCATCATCCGCTCGTTTCTGAATTCACGGGAAAGCACACGCAGCGAATGCGCCAGCGGCGTGCCGTATTTTTCGGTCTGGACCAGGGTTGCGACCACGCCCCTGATTGATTTCAGCGGCACTCTTTCGGTCAGGTTTATCAAGGCCTGGCGCCGGTCACTCAAAAAGCCGAGCTCAATCGAGGCCAGGCCGAACTCGTCAGCCAGCTCTTCCGATTGGCGCATCATTTCGCGCGAAACACGGGACAGCGACGCGTCCAGGGTCAATCCGGCCTCGGCGCAAATGACCATCAGGTCGAGCGCATCGGGGAGGGCCTTCTGGATCGCAGCGGCGCGTTTGGTGGCTACATTCGCGACCAGGATGTTGGGAAGATAAAAGCCAAAAAAGACCAAAGCCAAGCCAAACCCCGCCTGGCCCCAGGTGTTGTCCTGGAACAGGTCAAGGCCGTAAATCATGGTTAAGGACACACCCGCCATTAAAAAGGGCAGGGCGGCCTTGCCGAACATGAATGCCACCAGGGCGTCATTGTTGCGATACCCGGCCTGGACCAGTTTGACTGTGATTTTTTCGGTTTGCCCGGAACGGAGCAGGTTAAACTTGTCCAGGAAACGGCTCATGAAACCCATTTTTTGGGTTTTTTTGATCTGCGTGGTGCGGCGTTTGCTGGTGACAATCCCGGCTTTCAGGGTTTCCCGCCGTTCCTGCAGCAGTTTCAGGCGTTTGCCGATCGGGTTGTACGAAATGGTGGTGTTCCAGGCCACCAGAACGGCAAGAAAGGCGAACACACCCGCGAGGATGGTTATGACATCAATGAGTTCCAGGCCTAGAAAGTTAAAGTCCATTTTTAAATCTCGAAATTGATCATCTGTTTCATGACAAACCCGCCGATCGCCATCCAGGCCAGGCCGCCGAGAGCGGTGTACATCGCCCTGGGATCAGTGAACAGGACGCTGGTGTATTTGTAGTTAATGGACAGCAGCATAAAGAACATGACAAAGGGCAGGGCGCCGACGATGTAGGCGGACGCCTTTCCTTCCGAGGACATGGCCTTAATTTTGAGCTTCATCGACTGGCGGCGGCGCAACAGGTCGCTTAGTTTTGCCAGGGTTTCAGCCAAATTACCGCCGGTTTCCCTCTGGATTGAAAGGCTAATGACAAAGAATTTAAACTCCGCCGCGTCAATCCGCTCGGCGGTCTTCTCCAGCGCCTCATCGAGGTTTTTGCCGAGCATGATCTGATCCATGACTTTCCGGAATTCCCCGCCCACCGGATCCGCAACCTCCTTGGCGACGGCATTGATCGACTCTGTAATCGGTAGCCCGGACCTCAGGCCCCGGACCAGCAGGTCAAGAGCATCCGGGAACAAGGTGATAAAAGCCTTGATCCGGTTTTTAACCATGGCATTGATAATCTTGTGAGGAAGGCCAAAACCGACAGCCAGCGCGGCAAAAAACGCCAGCAAGGGGTTCAACTTGATAAAAAGTAATAAAAACAGAAACACAATCACGGCCGAGACCGCAATCATCGTCATGTAATGTGCTATGGTCAGGTTTCGCCCGGTCCTGGCCAGACGTATTTTGATGACATCTGTGTTCGGCATGACCTGGCGGAACAGCTGTTCCACAGTTGTTACCTTGGCGGCTTCGGAAAAGACCCTGCGAATCTGCGGGTCTTTCGGAGAGCCTTGGGCGTAGCGCTGTTTAAACCCGGCCAGTTTTGCCTTGGAAATCTGCCGTTTGTCTGAAAAAATATAAAAGACCGCAAAAATCAATCCCGTTACTGCCAGCGTGATGAAAAAGATCCCAACGATAAGGGTATTGATATTTTCCATGTCAAGCCTCAGTTCATGGCCATCATCAGCGGGCGGCCCAGGCCATAGTATTCAGCATTTTCCATAAAGTGCGGCCTTAGGCCCGAAGAAATAAATTCGCCAAGCAGCATGCCCTTTTCATCCTCGCCGGTAAACTTGTACTTGTAAAGTTCCTGAGTGGTGATGACATCGCCTTCCATCCCGACCACTTCGGTAATACTGACGATGCGGCGCATGCCGTCGCGCATGCGGGAGACCTGGACGATCATGTCGAGGGCGTCTGAGATTTGGGTCCTGACCGCCCTTGAGGGCAGATTAATACCTGCCAGGCCGACCATATTCTCAAGCCTGGTCAAGGCTTCCCGGGGGCTGTTGGCGTGAACCGTCCCCAATGAGCCGTCATGGCCGGTATTCATGGCCTGCAGCATATCGACCGCCTCTGATCCACGAATTTCACCGACGATAATGCGGTCAGGGCGCATCCGCAGTGAGTTTTTAACCAGGTCGCGCATGGTCACCTCACCTTCACCCTCCAGGTTGGGGGGGCGGGTTTCCAGACGGACCACGTGGGGCTGCTGCAACTGCAACTCGGCGGCATCTTCGATGGTGACGATCCGCTCGCCATGGTCAATGGTCCGCGAGATGGCGTTCAAAAGGGTGGTCTTGCCGGAACCGGTTCCGCCCGAGATCAGGATGTTCAGGCGGCACGCCCCGGCGATTTTCAGAATTGTGCCCATTTTGGGAGAAACATTGTTTTGCTCGATCATTTTGTCGAGGGTAATTTTCTGTTTGGCGAATTTACGAATGGAAATCGAAGCCCCGTCAATGGCCAGCGGGGGAATAATGACATTGACGCGGCTGCCGTCGGCCAAGCGGGCGTCGCAAATCGGCGAGCTTTCATCCACCCGGCGGCCGATTGCGGTAACAATTCGCGTGGCAATGTTCATCAGGTGGCGTTCGTCCTTGAAAGTGATATCGGTGAGGCACAGTTTGCCTTCTTGCTCGATATACACCTGGTTGAACCCGTTGACCAAAATGTCGGTAATGCTCTCGTCCTCCAGAAGCGGTTCAAGCGGCCCGAGGCCCAGCATGTCGTTCATCAGGACCTTGACCAGTTCCTTTTGTTCCTTGAGGTTGAGGTTGATTTTTTCCTGGACCAGGATTTCACCAACCACATCGCTGACCTGTTCAGCCAGTTCGGAGCGCGGGATCTCCATGGCCGCCGTGGCGTCGATCTGGTCCATCAATTTGGAATAGATTCTTTCCTTGGCCTTGAGGACGCTTTCACTGGCCTGGGCTTTTTTGGTGCTGTCCCTGGGCGCATCATGGGCGGCTTTTTCCAATATTTTTTCGAAGTATTCGTTCAATAAATAACTGTGCAGCCCTTTCCTTTCCTCCTCGGAAAGGGAAACTTTCAGCTCCTTTGCGGCTTCTTTAATGAGGTTCAGTATCTCCTCACTAACCGCACTTTTGGGCATTTCCGAAGCAACCTTGACAGGAAGATTCTTGGTGATTTTTTTCTCCACCAGGGGGGTCAGGTTTTCAAGGATTTTATCGTGGTGTTTTTGCGCCTGGGTCATCTTGGACAGGCTGGGAGATAGCTCCCGGGGTTTCAGGCCGTCTCCGAGACCGGGTTTGCGGTCTTTGTCATCGGGCGGGGTGGCAACCGTTTCCTTATCAGGTTTTTTACCTTCTTTGAGCGCTTTGATATGTGCAAGGACAGGCTCTTTTTTCGCGGAAGCGGCCGCTACTTTTCGTTTTTCCAGTCTGTCGAGGATAGAAGTCATTGTTTTATATAACTAAATTTCTTTGATTTGTCCTATTTCTTTTTCAGGGACCACTTGCCCGCGCCCTTGGCTTTGGGTTTTGTTTTCAGGCCGGTCAGGTCCTGAGCAATATTTCGTATGGTCTGCACAAGCTTTGAATCTTTCGATATTTCAGGCAGCACCTTACCTTTTCTAACGGCATTCAGGACCACCTTGACATCCATCGGCATGATCCACGTAACCTTGGTCTCAATCGATGCTTCAAAGTCTTTCAATGAGACTTCTTGGGCGCCATCGCAGTGGCAGGCGTTCAGCACCACATGGAGTTTAGCTTTTGGCGCGGCATTCTTGATAAAACTGAGGAACCGGATGGTATCCCGGGTGGCGGCCAGGGCCAGTTCAGTCACCAGGATAATGTCGGTGGATTCCTCCAGCAGGTGTGCGTGCTCTCCCGCCATCCCGCGGGGCAAATCCACAATCAGGTTTTTAACCTTGCCTTTTAATGTTGAAACCAAATGGTTCAGGGCCGTGGTATCCGGAAAAAAGGGATCCTCAAAGGGCATTTCAGATCCCAGGATCGAAAGGGTGTCATTAACCTTGATCATGGCCCGTTCGATAAACAGATCGTCAACCCGGGTGGGGTCTTCCAGGGCATCGGCCAGCCCGCGCCCGGGCTCCAGGTCAAAGGTCAGCGCGGAGGTTCCAAAATGGATGTCCAGATCCAGAAGGGCGGTCGGCCGCTTAAGCTCATTGGCAATAATCCAGGCGATATTGGTGACCAGAAGGCTGGCGCCAATTCCACCCCGGACGCCAATTACAATACACATCTTGCAAGGACCGGAGGGGCCGCCAGGCCCCTTGTCATGGAAGAACAGGAACCCCTTGGTAATGGCTGACGACATGGTTTCAGGCTTGACCGGCTTTAGAATGTAGTCATTCGCGCCGGCACTGATCAGGTCGCGGTAGAGCTGGACATCGTTGATTTCCCCCAGGGCGATAATGAATGTGTTCTCGCCGCAGGTTTCTGACAGAACCGTGATTTCGTCGACCGGGTTCTTGGATTTTTCGAGATCAACAATCAACAGCCTGGGCGGCTCCATAATGCCAAGAGCGCGAATGGCGGTCTCAAGCGTTCCCCTTTGAACCCTTTTCCTGGGCCACCCGTACTCTTCAATTATGGGGGTAATAACAGAAGCCGTTTGGTCATCCACAACAAACGCTGCGAAAGGCTCGCGGCCATCCTCCGCGGCTCCGGCCGCCGGCTTAATGTCTTTATCTGCCATCAGGTTTCAGGTCTCCTGCTTTTGCTCCCATATTTAACTGCCAAACAACCCGGACAGCAAACTTCCGAATGATCCCAGGTTTCCGGCACTGCCGATATTCTCCCGGTATAATTCCAGAGCCCGGACCGCCCCGCGGGTGTCGGCAATGGTGTCAGGCAGACCTTCGATCAGGTCCTGCGGGTTGGCGACCATGACGCCAAGATTATGGGCCGTCACACAGCCGAAGGTTTTGTTGACCCACATTTCGGTGGGGACAAAAGATTCCCTTGAAAGGGCGGCGCAATCAGGGGTAATGACGCTGTAACGGTTGACCACCAGGGCGGCGCTGCCGGGGTCAGAGACAGAACCGGTCTGGCTGGCGAATTTCACCCACAGGCCCCTGGTTTTCAGAAAATTATTGACGGCGGTCATCTTGGTCTGCCAGGCGCCGTCCCCGGCTGCGAAATCCAGCACCAGCTGATCACCATATCCCACCCCTTCAGCATTCAGGAAGTTATCGATGGCCGCCAGGTCGGTCCCGGACAGGGCTCCGGCTTCGCCGCTGAAATTTATCTGGTGGGAAAAATTGGCCACTTCAACTTCGTTTTTAGGGAGTGAAATAGCGCCCTTGTAATATTGGGGAACATTGCTGCAAGCGGACCCCATAAAAGCTGCCAAAATGCCAATGAGAACGGTTTTTCTGACGGATTTTTTCATTTTATCTCTCCTTACTGACGGTCTGTCTTAAGGCCGCCGTCACCGGCCAGGTCACGTTTGCCCTTGAGATAACGGCCGGTGTCCATCGGCATGTGATTGATGTCGGTCGGCGCCATCAGGCGTTCGCTGTTGACCGGACGCACGATGTACGGGGTGACGATGATCACCAGTTCGGTTTCCTCACGCTTGAAGGTGTCAGAGCGGAACAGTGTGCCAAGGATCGGGATATCCGCCAGCCATGGGAATTTCCGCGCTTGTTGCGAGATGTTGCTTTGCAGCAGCCCGGCGATCGCAAAACTTTGCCCGCTGGCCAACTCAACCGTGGTGGTGGCGCGCCGGGTGGTCAGGGCGGGAATGGTGATTTCGTTGATGGTGACCGCGCCTTGCGTGGAAAGCTGGCTGACCTCAGGGGAGACCCTGAGGTGAATTTTGTTTTCCGACAAGACGGTCGGGGTGAACGAAAGGCCGACCCCGAACTGCTTGAACTGAATAGTAACCGCCCCTTGCGAAATACCGGACTGGGGAACCGGGACCGGAAATTCACCGCCGGCCAGGAAACTGGCGGTCTCCCCGGACAGGGCAGTCAGGTTCGGTTCCGCCAAAATTGATAAATACCCCTCAGTCTCGAGGGCGTCGATTACCGCGCTTATGTCATGGCGGCCGCCGATATTGTCAAAGAAAAAGCTGTTGGCGCCATCGTTGCCGGTAAAAAATTGCTTGATAAAGCTTCCTGGGTTGGCGGGGTCTTCAACAAGGTCGAAAACATTAGCCCCTTGCGTAAAACCAAGGAAAGATCCGCCGCCCGCGGTCAGGAACGAGGCCTCCCAGTTAAACCCGAGGGTTTTTAGGGTGTTGCGGCTCATTTCCGCTATTTTGACCCGGAGGTTAACCTGGGTCGGGGTGGAAATCTTGATCCGGTTGATAACCTTTTGGGTTACCAAACCCTGGCTGATGTTGCCATCGATCACGCGGATGACCAGCATTTCCTCGACCAGCTGCTGGGCCAGGTCGGCATCGTCCGGAGACCGGGCATAGCCGGTCAGGAGAATAATGCCGCTGAGGCTTTCAACCTTGATCGAGGCGGATGGAAGCAACCTTGAGATTGTTTCCTGGATGCGGGCAATGTTCTGGGTCACCTCGATAATTGTGCTGTAAATAATATTGTCATTTTTATCGATGGCATAAACGCTGGTCGAACCGGGCAGCAATGCAAAAACATAAAACAGCCTGGGAGATTTGATCTGGATATCCGCAATCAGCGGATTGGCGATAAATACATTTGCCGCTTCCCGGTCCAGCCGGAGCAGAACCCCCTGGCTGGTTTCAATGAAAAGTATGTTGTCCTGGCGGGTCACGGTGGCCCCCGCGTTAGCCCTCTGGTCAGGTATCGCCAGGGTCAAAACCAGCATGAACAAGGCCATGATTGCGCACAGGACGCGTGGCCCGGGAGAGGTAATATTATTTAAGTTAGCCATCTTCATTTTCTTTATCTCCCTGCGTCTTTATCGCGGGTTTCCAGATCCCCGGTTAACCCAATGACAAGAATTTGGCTTTTCCCCCCCCTGGTAACGACGATGGTCTTGATATCCTGGTACTGCAGGACCGGCCGGACCAGGTGACTGGCTTGATAATCCCAGGTATGGGACTGCGGGGAAATGGTCGGCATTTCATCATCAGGGCTTAGGGCCAGTACCTTTTTCCCATCCGGACCGGTCAGGCTTCTGAGCGCCAGCGAAATGGTGCCCAGCCTGAGGCCGACGGTTACCCGTTCAGCCATCTTGGGGGTCACTTCAAGGGTTACGCTTTTGCTGAGCTGGGGTGTTTTCGCCATATCGTCAGTCCTGGTGTCAACCGCCAGAACCCGGACATTGCGGAGGAAGGTTACGCTGGCCTGGTGTTCTTCCTGTGCCTGGTCATCAAGCCCGCCGGAGGCATCGCCGATAATTGATCCGAGCGTTTCCACTTCAATCCGCTGGGTCAGGATCAGGTCAACCCGGTCCCCGGGGAATACAAATCCCGCCAGCCCGGTGGTGCGGGCGACCGGGATGGTAATGGCGCGCATACCCGGTTTCAGGATCGCCGCCAGGAAGCCGCGTTCGCCCGGGGAAACGGTTTGCAAGATTGTCATGGGTTCCCCGGCGGTAATGCCATAGCGGATGACGCCGCCTTCCAGGCCTTGAAGGGTATAGGATTTCTCCTGCATGTAATTGCTATTGATGTTGTCGCTGGGCCAGTCCTGCCAGCTCACGTCGCCAACCTCGATAATGTGGCCCATTGGCAAATTAATAGCCGCAACCACAATTTTAACGGTATCTTGCCGGACCACCAGTTCAGGGGTTTCAGGCTGGCTGCCCTGCAGATAAAAACGAGCCAAAAATGCAGCCCCGACCGCCACCACCAAAGCCGCGCCGATTAGCAGAATTATTCTCGGGTTCATGATTTACCTCCTCCAGCCAAATTCCAGTTCGCGATTATGCGGGCAAAAAGTTAACAAATAATTTTACTACGACAAATAAACCAGCGATAGAAATGGCCAATCCATATGGAATATGGGTTCCTTTTATTGTTTGTTTGTTTTCACCGAATGTCATTGTAGCAGAACTCCCCGAAGATTTATTTATAACTACTTCAGGTTTTACTTCGGGATCAACCCTGTTTTGATTTTTCAGGAAATAAAACAGCGCCATCACCCCGCCGGACAAGGCCATAATCACCAGAAATTCCGCGACATACGCCAACCCCGCCCAAAAACTTATTGCCGCTATAAGTTTTACGTCCCCGCCGCCAATCATGTTCAGGGCGAAAAGAATTGTAAAAATTACCAGAACCCCAAACCCAGCCGCCAAAGACGGCAAGACCGGCAGAACTGGCCCGGAAACACCAGACACAGCCTGGATTGCCAGAAACCCTCCAAACAGGATGAAGATGGTGAGTGGAATCCAGTTCGGAATGATCCTGCTTTTGAAATCCGAAACGGCGGCCCAAACCAATAGCCCGCCGACGCCCAATAGTATGCCCTCTAAAATCATATATAATTTCACGTTGCCAACATTATTTCTAGTAAAAGACCCCCGTGTTTCCTTTATCAGCAATACTAGCCGATTATTTACCAAATAATAAGCATAAATGTTAAAATTTTACATTGCAGATACATTACAGAAAGGGGCGAGGCCATCTGAATGAGCAGGAAAATTTCATTTACATATGAAAATTCAGACCGTGTCCGGCTGCTTGTTGCGGCTATCAGGAGGTATAACCCCCGAAAGTTTTGAATTTATTGCTGAAAAAATGGTCCCGGGCGACCCTCCCGGCGCACTAAATACCGGGGGTGCGGATAAGGGTGGATAAGCGCCGCTATAAACGCATCCTTGATGGCGGCGGCCCCTCCTTAAAATCCAACCGGAGCTTGTACCGCAGACCAAACATCCCTTCCCCTTGGGGGAAGATCTTTTATGTCCAGGCCAAAACCCCCGCACCCGGCACAACGAAGTAAAAAGGAACAAAACCCGGTAAACGTAATGGCCCCCAGCCGTGAGGCCGGAGGCCGTTACAAATCTGTACCATCTCGTGCGAGATGAGCTAGAACCAGACGGTCTTACGACCCAACGGCACCGGCCAGATCAGACGAAACAGAAGTAAACAAGGAGCTCAGGGAAGTCCCGATAGCCTGCATGGCTACGATAGCGGCAACCGAAATCAGAGCGGCGATCAGGCCATACTCAATAGCGGTGGCGCCTTTTTCGTCCTTGCGAAGTTTTCTAAGTAGCTTAAACATATTAAATACTCCAGCTGTCAGTTTCAGGTATCGCTAGTATTCACTATTATCCTAAACAATCTGTTAACAAAAGTAAAAATAATATTTCAACAGTTAACCTTTTTCCTTTATGTCTTTACTTTAGAATTACTTGTGAATACTTAAAAACCATATAAAAACGCTTGATAACCCGTCAGGGCACGGTTTTTACTGGTTTGTCTGTTAACCTTTTATCATATTACCATAAAAATGATTTTTAGCAAATTCCGCAAAATCTATGGGTCTAGATTGAGAGTTGTAATGCACCCCCCCTTCAGTATTAATGTAGAACACCGGAAATAATTCCGGCAAGGGGCCTCGGGCAGGGCCGGGCTGCCCCGGATTGGCATGAAAAAGAAACCCGTGAAATTAACCGCAAAAGAGCAACGCCGCCGCTTGAAACCCGAAGGCGGGGGCGCCCATTATTTCCAGGGCCGGGACCGGCAGCGGCTGCGCTATGGCCTGTGGAAGCCGGAAAAGGGCGCCAGGGGCACGGTCTTTGTCCTGCCCGGGCGCAGCGAGTTTATTGAAAAATATTATGAGACCATCGCCGACCTTCTGGATCGCGGGTTTGCCGTTATTATTTTTGACTGGCGCGGGCAGGGGCTGTCGGGGCGGCTGTTGAAGGATGAAACCAAAGCCCACATCGATGATTTCGGGCTGATGGTCGATGACCTGGCCGACCTGATTAAACTGGCCGGGCAAAAAAAACTGCCGCGTCCCTGGACAGTACTGGCCCATTCGATGGGCGCGCATATGTTCTTTCGCCTGTTGCACGACTATCCCAAGCTGGAGGACAAGTTTGAAAAAGCGGTTATTTGCTCGCCCATGCTGGGCCTGAACACGGCCCCTTTTTCCCGCGCGATGTTGCTGGCGCTGATCAGGCGGGCGAAAAACAAACGGCGTCTGAAAAGCTTTGCCCCGCTGCAAAGCAACAAAGTCAAACTGTGGAAAGAGCGCCTCGGGCTGGGCCGGATGACGTCGGATCCGGAGCGCTTTGAGGATGAGGGGTGGCTGATCAATCAAAATCCGGCGATTGGCATCGGCGGGGTTACCTACGGGTGGCTGGAGGCGGCGCTGAAATCCATCGATTTGCTGAATAACTCGGACTTGCCGGAGAAAATAAAGCTGCCGCTGTGCTTTGTCATCTCGGGCAGGGAAAGTGTCGTCGACCCGGGGGCGGCCGCGGCGTTTATCAAGCGGGTGCCGGGGGCCATTTGCGTGACCCTGAAGGACGCCCGCCACGAAATTCTCAAGGAGCGCGACGAAATCCGCGACCACTTCTGGCAAATCTTCGACAGTTTTGTTTAGAGCCTGAATCCAATTCCCGGGCAGCGATTACTTTTTACCTTTAAAATAGTCGATCAGCCACAACAGCACGATGGCGCCGACAAAGGCGGTAATCAGTTTGGCCAACAGCCCGCCCAGAAGGCTGAATAAAAATCCCCCCAGGACCGCCCCGACGACCCCAACGGCAATATTGCCCAATAGGCCGAAACCCTTTCCTTTCATCACATGGCCCGCGCCATACCCGGCCGCCGCCCCGATAATAATCAATCCCAAAAGATCAAACATGGTGTTCTCCTTTATTTGGTGAGTTGGTTGGAATTTTCAGCGCCCGGCTGCTTACCGGTAATAATAATGACGCCGTTCATGGCGGCGGATTTTCTGCTCGGTGTCATACTCGCTGACGGCGTAGACCGCCCACAGAGCAGCCGGGATCCAGCCGATCAGGGTCACCCACAGGATCAGGCACATAAAGCCCGCAAGCGGCCGGTAAATGGTAAAAAATGCCAGAGGCGGCAAAAAGATAGCCAGAAATAAACGCATTGGATCGCTCCTCATTCTTTGCGACCCCCCCCGCTGTCACAATCAGATGTGCAGCAATCCCTTAAAGCGTTGTTAAACCTTGATATGGGAGCCAGCCCCCTTCATTCAAGTCTTTTGCTCAGGAAAAAATAATTGGCCGGCGGCCCTTGAAAATTATCGCTTTGTTTCCACATGAGATTCAAGAAGAAACGTCATTGCTTCTTATAAACTAAGCCCTTCCCCCAAGGGCACCCCCAATCAGGGCATTTCCTCCCTGAGACTTGACCACCCCTTTTCGGAGGGGTGGTTTTTTATTGGGATTTTTCAAGCCTTTTTCGGAGGGGTGGTTTTTTATTGGGTGAGGCGTTGTTGACATTTTTCAGTCGCGGATTATATTATAACATATGTTATAACAAGGCGCAAAATCATGATTAAACTGAAAGTAACCACGGTCGGGTCTTCCACCGGAACGGTAATCCCCAAAGAAATGCTTGCCCGGCTGAAGGTCAAGAAGGGGGATACGCTTTTTGCGATCGAGACCCCGTCCGGTTTTTTGCTGACCCCTTATGACCCGGAGATTGAGAAGCAGTTGGTCAAGGGGCGCGAATTCATGCACGATTACCGGGATACCTTCAGGGCTCTGGCCAAGTGAAGAAAACGCCCAAGTGGATATTAAAAAAGGTCCTTCTTCTGCTCCAGGGTGAAATTCTGGCCGACCATGGCGGCCTGGAAGGCCTTGGTGATGAGGGGCTTTTGGAATCTGCCTTGGCCCGTCCAAAAAATCTTTTCGCCCATTCCAGCGATGTTCACATTGCCCAACTGGCGGCTTCATATTGCTTTGGGATTATTCAGAATCATCCCTTTCTGGATGGCAATAAAAGGACCGGGTTTTTATCGATTGGTCTGTTTCTGGAGCTTAACGGAAAGTCCCTTGTTGCCGATCAAATAGAAGCGATAGAGATTATTTTCGCTCTTGCCGCGGGGGAAATCGATGAAAAACAACTGGCGGAGTGGATCAGGGTCAATATGAGCTGATTTGGCTGAATTTATTCCGCCGCCAGCGGGCGTTCGATGCCGAGGTTGAGGCCGGACAACTCTTCCACCAGGTCGCCCAGGTGACTGGTCAAGCGCTCGAACCCCGGGACCTTCGGCTCCAGGTTGACCTCGTCCATGTAAAGGGCGCGGTTGATCTCGATCTGGATCGCGTGAAGGTCTTTCGACGGTTTGCCGTATTGCTTGGTGCAGTACCCCCCGGCGTAGGGGTTGTTGCGGGCCACCGAATAGCCCATCTTGCGGAAGGTCGCCTCGATCAGGTCGCTGAGAGCGGGATCGCAACTGCCGCCGTAGCGGTCCCCCAGCACGATGTCGGGGTTGGATTTGCCGTCCCCCTCATCCCGGCCCACGAACCGGCCCAGGCTGAGCATCGAGACCTGCCGGCTGGAGGGCATCGAGTGGCAGTCGATCAGCGCCGCCCAGCCGAACATCGATTTGGTCTTGGCCAGCAAATCGCGCAAGGTGTGGTGATAGGGCTTGTGGATATTCTCAATCCTCGACTGCTCCTTTGAAAAGCGCAGCTGGGTCTTGTAAATGTCCATATCGAACGCCACCACCCGGGGGATCACCCCGAAACCGGAATAGACCCGGTCGCTGTCGCAGTTGGCATAGGGCGGCAGCGGATCATGGAACATGTCCTGGTCGAGCTCGTAAGGCTCGCGGTTCAAATCGATGTAAACACGGGGGTAGGTGGCCTTCAGCAGCGGCGCGCCGGCCTCCGTCACCTGCTCGAACAGCATATCGACGAAAAAATCCTCGGAACGGCGCAAATCTACAGCATCGAGGCGCGATAGCCTGAGCAGCCGCTCGGGGTAATAGCGCCCCGAGTGCGGGGAATTGAACACCAGCGCCCGGGTTTGGGTTACCGGCAGCGCCACATCGTAAGGGGCCGGCCCAAAGAAGGTGGTGCGCGCTTTAAAATTTCGGGGTGTGTATCGTCTGTCCATGCCCGGGATGATTCCAAAAATTTCCAAGGCTTTTTAACGTAACATGTTTTTTTGAAATGGGAACAGGAAAAAGCGAACCCCGGGGCAAAAAATTGTCACTTGAATGAAAATTGTATCCGGTTTACATCAGTGCCGCTTGACGATCCTTCAAATTCGGGCGCGTAGCTCAGTGGGAGAGCACTACGTTGACATCGTAGGGGTCGCTGGTTCAATCCCAGCCGCGCCCACCACCCTGCTTCGCCAAGGCTTCACAGGGCCTCAAGGCCCAAGGAGCCTTGAATTGCGAACAGGAGTGCCCTTCGAAGCTCCGTTAGGAGCGTAGTAGGGCTAAATGGCAAACCGCTCGAAACCGCATCTTGGAGCGACGGCGGGCTTTGGCAAGTCCTGGATTTAACCCTCAAGGGCGCGTAGCTCAGCGGGAGAGCACTACGTTCACATCGTAGGGGTCGCTGGTTCGATCCCAGCCGCGCCCACCACCCTGCTTCGCCAAGGCTTCGCAGGGCCTTAAGGCCCAAGGAGCCTTGAATTGCGAACAGGAGTGCCCTCCATAGCTCATTTTTGAGCGACGGAGGGCTGTGGCCGGCCCGCACCTGACTTATCCAAATATCATTACATAAATATTAGCCCCATCCCAAAATCCACGTTTCACCTCTTGATGCAATGTTTGCCAAGTCTCAATCAATGACATGGTGTCGGAGCCATCATAAGCAAATAAGCATGCGTAGTCATAGTTCCATTCTGCATGCGTTTTTGTGCTTTGTTCTTTTGGAAGCGCACGATAGAAAAATGCTTGATAGATATCCGTTACTAGACTTGTAGCAGCCGCTTGTGCTTGTCCGTGTCTAAAGTATTTCCCTTCAAAAACAACCGTGTGAGGAAATGGTGCCCGAAGCGCAAAATCCGGGCAGCTTTGCTTCAGAAGAGCTCCTTCAGTTTCACCCCGCCAGCGGGCGATCGTTTTAAAGGTGGGTTCCCTCATTATTTTTCCAAAAGGGTGTTTTCCCTTCCGCGCGGGTGTACCGGCCGAAAACTGGGGCATATTACGATAAAATTCTGAAAGCAGGACCTGGCATGCACTTTTTTTGTCCATACCTGGTTGCTGTTTAATATATTGAAAAACAAGGGGGAAGGCAAAGTGATACAAAAACGCGTCTTCCGGGGTTCTCTTATGTTTCCAATCCTCACGCTTTTTCGCTTGAGTGACAATTCGAGGAATCATCTCAACAATTTCTTTCCGGGATGGAAGATTTTTTGCGATGAATGATTCCATTCCCGTAAGGAATTTATAAGCTGAATTTTTATCAGAATTCATAATGAGCCGTATTTCCTTGGAGCCAACTAATGATAAACCCTAGCAAATGTTCCCACCCGCACCCACTATTTTTTCAAATCATTATTCAATCAAATCGACCTTAGGTCCCAAATCAGCAAATTTGACCAGGGACCTCCTGAGTTTCTCGCTGAGGCTGGAAGGGGAAAGGGTTAAGAACAAAATATTTGGAGCCACCCGGCCTCTAATGATTGGGAGTAGCTGGGAAGCTCCGGTTGCATCACATAGTTTTTCCCGAATTTCGTATCCTTTTTTGATGGGGTCACATTGCCGGGCAAACTGAATTCCTAAGACAATTTTGCCAGCAGTAAGATAATCAGCTGCTTCTTTATATAAGGCATATTTTGGTGATGTTTTCCTGGACATGGACTTAATCTCAAATCCATTATCCGGGTCTATAAAAACCAGGTCAGCATCATAAAGCACATCTTGGGCTTGCTGATGCCAAACGTGACGATCCGTTTTAGGAACAGGGTCAGAGAAGTAAAGTGATTGAGAGGGAAGAATTCCTTGTTTAGCTACATTTTCAAGTTTTCTGGCTTCAGGAATATCAAAATATTTTATTTTATTGAACAGGTCCGAATCCAAATCCTGCCAGTCTTGTCCTTTTAAATGGTGCCGTTTTTCACCGTCTTTGCTACCTTGGCGATCCACGTCTTCAGGAAAGGCTAGGTACCAGTTCACACCAAGACGCAATCCGAGATCATTACTTAGATGACGTAATAAAGCGTATTTAATGTAGTCATGTGAATCTCCGAGATAGCGCTCTTGCATTTTCTCCCTCCACCAAATGAACCTGCACAAACTGCCACAATGAAACAACTGTTGTCGATCTTTTTAGTTCTGGAAACCCCTCAAATTTAAAGTAGCATTAATTGTATCTCTCGATTAGTCTCTGCTGGCAATTTTTAGCCGGAGGATTCCGATGACTTTTTTACGCCTGATAACGATTGCCGTTCTGGTTGTTTTCACCGCCGCCTGTGCCGAGCCGCCCGATCAGCAAACCAGGAGCGCGCCGGAGGATATCTTCTCCTACGCCAATTTTGATCAGGTGACAGTCCGCCACATCGACCTCGATCTGGAGGTGCTGTTCGAGGAAAAGGCGCTGGAAGGGTCAGCGGAATTGACCCTGGAGATGGTGGACGGGGAAGCCAGCCAGCTGGTGCTGGACAGCCGCGATCTGACCATTTACGCGGTCGAGGCGCTGGCCGCCGGCCTATGGCGCGAGACCCCCTTCACGCTTGGCCAGAGGGATCCGCTGCTGGGCCAAAGCCTGACCATTGACCTGCCGGAAGAAACCTCGAAGGTGCGCATCTTCTACCGCACCAGCCCCGAAGCTTCGGGGTTGATGTGGCTGGCCCCGGAACAGACCGCCGGCGGGAAGCATCCCTTCATGTTCAGCCAGAGCCAGACCATCCACGCCCGCAGCTGGGCGCCGCTGCAGGACACCCCGGCGGTGCGTTTTACCTACCGCGCCACGATCAGGACCCCGGCGGAGCTTATTGCCCTGATGAGTTCGGCGCAGGACCGGGACGGGGTGCGTGATGGCGAGTATTTCTTCGACATGCCCCAGGCGATCCCTTCCTACCTGATGGCGATTGCGGTCGGTGATCTTGAGTTCCGGGAAATATCCGGAAATATCGGGGTTTACGCCGAAAGCTATATTGTTGACGCAGCCGCCGAAGAGTTCAGTGAGACGCCCCTGATGATGGCCGCCAATGAGGCTCTTTACGGTCCCTACCGCTGGGGCCGTTTTGACATCCTGGTGCTGCCGCCCAGCTTTCCCTTCGGCGGCATGGAAAACCCCAGGCTGACCTTCCTGACCCCGACCCTGATCGCCGGCGACAAATCCTTGACCAACGTGGTGGCGCACGAGCTGGCCCATTCCTGGGCCGGCAACCAGGTGACCAACGCCACCTGGCGCGAACCGTGGCTCAATGAGGGATTTACCTCGTACGTTGAAAACCGGGTGATGGAAGTGGTTTACGGCCGGGAGCGCGCGGTGATGGAACAGGTTTTGTCCAAAGCCGGCTGGCTGGCCGAGCTGGCCGGGATTGAAGACCCGGCGATGACCGCGCTGGTGCTGCCGGCGGAATTTGCCAACCCGGATGAGGGCTTCTCGAACGTCCCTTACGTCAAGGGCCAGTTCTTCATGATGTTCCTGGAGGAGGCTTACGGGCGCGAGGCGTTCGATCCGTTCCTGAAAAGCTATTTCGACCACTTCGCCTTCCAGAGCATCACAACAGAGGATTTCCTGGAGTACCTGAAAGAGAACCTGATGGACAAGAACCCCGGCGTGGTGGAGCAAACGGTGATTATGGAATGGCTTTATGCCCCAGGAGTGCCGGCGACAACCCCGAGCCCGGCCTCTGAGGTGTTCGACCGGGTAGATGAGATACGCGCGGCCTGGCTGGCCGGTGATCTGGATCCGGCCGGTCTCGGGACGGATGCCTGGATCACCCATGAGTGGCTGCGTTTTATCAATGGCCTGCCCGGCGATCTGGCCATGGACCAATTCCGGGCTCTTGACAGCGCCTTTGCTTTGAGCGTTTCAGCCAATGCGGAAATCGCCTTCGCCTGGTATATGAAATCACTGGAAGGGGGCTACGATAAGGTGACGGAACCGCTGCGCGCCTTTTTGATCCGGGTCGGGCGCGGCAAATTTATCTACCGGCTTTATGAACGGCTGGCCGAGACCGGGCAAAAAGACTGGGCGCTGGAGGTTTATAAAGAAGCCCGGCCCGGCTATCATCCGATTGCGCAGGCCCGCATCGACGGGATTTTGGCGGAATAAAGTCCGCCCGGACAAAAAAACATTGCACTTATGTCCCCTGTTTCCTATCACGGCGGGGAAGCCCTCTATTCAGGATAACGACAAGACAGGTTAAGGAACAATCCATGTCCAGCTCCGCCCCGAAACCGGCCCATGACGTTCTTGCCATGATCGGCAACACGCCGATGCTGAAAGTGACCAAAATCGACACCGGCTGTTGCGAGCTTTACCTGAAGCTGGAAAACCAGAACCCGGGCGGGTCGATCAAGGACCGGATTGCCCTGACTATGATCGCGGCGGCGGAGGCGGACGGCCGCCTGAAGCCGGGCGGCACCCTGGTCGAGGCGACCGCCGGCAACACCGGCCTCGGGCTGGCGCTGGTGGCCTCGCAAAAGGGCTACAAGCTTATATTGGTGATCCCCGATAAAATGTCGGAAGACAAAATCTTTCACCTCAAGGCCTTGGGGGCCGAATGCATCATCACCCGTTCCGACGTGAGCAAGGGCCATCCCGAATATTACGCCGACATGGCGGAGCGGATAGCAAAAGAAACCCCGGGCGCGTTTCTGGTCAACCAGTTCGGCAACCCGGCCAACCCTTACGCCCATGAGACCACCACCGGGCCCGAGATCTGGGAACAGATGGACCACAAGGTCGATGCCATAGTCGCCGGGGTCGGCTCTGGCGGCACGGTCGCCGGGCTGGCGAAATTTTTCAATAAAGTCTCGCCCAAGACCAAGATGATCCTGGCCGATCCGGAAGGATCGGTGCTGGCCGAGGGGGTCAAGACCGGCACGCTGGCGAAGGAAGTGGGCTCCTGGGTGGTGGAAGGGATCGGCGAGGACTATGTCCCGGAGGTTCTGGACCTCAAGGTTTGCGACGACGCCTATATCATTCCTGACAAGGAGGCCATGGAGGTGATCTGGGAGTTGCTGAGAAAAGAGGGCATCATCGCCGGCTCGTCCACCGGAACGCTGCTGGGCGCGGCTCTCAGATACTGCCGCGAACAAAAAACCCCAAAACGGGTGGTTACGTTTGTTTGCGATACCGGCAACAAATATCTCTCCAAGGCCTTCAACGAATACTGGCTGATCGACCAGGGCTTTATCGAGCGCACCGCCAAGGACAATCTTCTGGACATTATCGCCCGCCGCCATGCCGAACATGCGGTTGTCACCGCCAGCCCCAGCGACACGCTGGAAGCGGCCTTCAAGCGCCTGATGCTTTATGGCATCAGCCAGCTTCCGGTCTTAAGCAAGGAGGGGGCGCTTGAAGGTTTGATCGGCGAGCGCCAGATAGCCAAGGCGATCGCAAATAACTCCGGGGCTTTTACCTCATCTGTGGAAAGCGCCATGGACCGGACCCCGCAAACCGTGCCGCTTTCGGCCAGCCCGGCAGAGGTCGCCGAAATCCTTAAAGAGGGCACCGCGGTGATGGTCAACGATGAAAACGGATTCCACGGGCTGATCACCCGGGTCGATATGATAAATTACATCGCCAAAGGAAGGTTTTAAGGCTCCAGGATTATGGCAAAGAAAAACAGGGACGGATTTGACACCAGGGCGATCCACGCCGGCCAGCAGCCGGACCCGGTCACCGGCGCCGTGATCACGCCGATTTACGCCACCTCCACCTACGTCCAGAAGAGCCCGGGGGTTCACAAGGGCTATGAATATTCCCGCTCCCACAACCTGACGCGCTTTGCCTACGAGCGCTGCCTGGCCGACCTGGAAGGGGGCCAAAAAGGCTTTGCCTTTGCTTCCGGCTTGGCGGCGACCGCGACCGTGCTGGATATTCTTCCCAGCGGCTCCCATGTGGTTTCCACCGATGATGTCTATGGCGGCACCTACCGTTTGTTCGAAAACGTCCGCAAACCCTCCGCCGGGCTGGAATTTACCTTCGCCGACCTGTCTGATCCCGGGAGCCTGGAAAAACATGTCCGGGACGATACCAGAATGATCTGGGTCGAGACCCCCACCAATCCCCTGTTGAAACTGGTCGACCTGAAAGCGGTGGCGGACTTTGCCAAAAAAAGAGGCATCATCACGGTCTGCGACAATACCTTTTCCTCGCCCTATATCCAGCGCCCGCTGGAGCTGGGCATCGATATGGTGGTCCATTCCGCCACCAAGTACCTGAACGGTCACTCGGACATTGTCGGCGGGATTGTCGTGGTCGGCGAAAATACCGGACTGCAGGAAAAAATGACCTTCCTGCAAAACGCGGTCGGCGCTATCCAGGGGCCGTTCGAAAGTTTCCTGGTGCTCCGGTCCTTAAAGACGCTGCATCTTCGCATGGAGCGCCATAACCAAAACGCGCTTGCCATCGCCAGATGGGCGGAGGGGCACGCGAAAATCGAGAGGGTTTTGTATCCCGGCCTTGCCAGCCACCCGCAGCATGACCTGGCCAAACGCCAGATGGACGGCTTTAGCGGCATCGTCACCATCTTCATCAAGGGGGGCTTAAAGCAAACCCGCCGCTTCATGGAGCGCACGCGGCTGTTCTATCTGGCCGAATCCCTGGGCGGAGTGGAAAGCCTGGCCAATCACCCGGCGATCATGACCCATGCCTCGATCCCGCGCGCCAAACGCGAGGCGCTGGGCATCACCGACAACCTGGTGCGACTGTCGGTCGGGGTTGAGAATGTTGATGACCTGATCGCTGACCTCGAGCAGGCATTGGCTTGAGGGTTAAGCCGTTTCTTCCGAAAAGCTGAAAAACAGGATCATCACCGAAAGGGTGATAAAAATTGGAATCCATGCCTCACTCATTCCTTGTCTCCTTAATGTCTCCGAACCAATGTTGGTTTGGCCCTTTTATAGTAAGGATGCTCCAGGTGCGGGTTTTGGATGCAAAAAATTTTGGATTACAAGTTCATTCATACATTTCAGGTTTAATATAAACGAAATGTTGCGTATGCGGGCTAATTTTCTTACCATAAACCCGGCTCAGCGAGGAAAAGACCCTATGACACGATATGCATCAGAAGCCCGGTGGGGCAGATGGCACCCTTTACGGGTGGTGCTGTTGCTGGTGATGGCCTCTTTCCTGTTCGGCGCCTGCGCCACGGTTCCGCCCAAGTCCGATGTGGAGGCTTACGCCTATTACAAGGAGGTCAACGACCCCCTGGAGCCGGTCAACCGGGTGACCATGAAGTTTAACACAGCGGTGCAAAAGGTCATCATCAAGCCGGCCACCAGGGTATACCGGGCGGTTCTGCCCAAACCGGTCCGGAGGGGCGTCACCAACCTCTTGCGCAATCTGGAAACCCCGGTGGTGCTGGCCAACGATCTGCTGCAGGGGGAACAAAAGCGCGCCTGGCATACCTTCAAGCGGTTTGTTATCAATTCCACCGCCGGGGTTGGCGGGCTGATCGATGTCGCCGCCAAGACCGGCACCCCCTACCATGATGAGGATTTCGGCCAGACCCTGGCGGTTCATGGGGTGCGCCAGGGCCCTTACATTGTGCTGCCGTTTTTCGGCCCCTCGAACCCGAGAGACGCGGCCGGGCTGGTCGCTGATATTTTGATGGATCCGCTGTTCTGGATTTTCCGGGCGAAGAACCTCGATGTCCCTAAATATACCCGCACCGGGCTGAGTATTCTTGATACCTACGACCGCCATCTGGAGAATATCGAACAGTTGGAAAAGGATTCGCTTGATTATTATGCAGCGCTGCGCTCCGCCTTCCGCCAGCACCGCGCCTCTGAAATCAGGAATGGGCGGCCAATCCCGATTGACGAGTTTGAATACGATATTTTTGATGAGCTGGATGAGGAATTGGAACAACCGGACAACCTGGCCCCCGCCCGCCGCGAGCTTCTTTTCCTTTACGGTCATTATATGCCCGATTAGGATGACTATGGAGACACCAGCAAGAGCGGTTGAAACTCCCTCCGGCAAAGCGGCGGGGGATGAAAATTTTCCGGTCGGCTCATTCCTGCTGGCCAAGGAACTGCGGCCCCATGTCGCCAGCTATTACGCGTTCGCCAGGGCCATCGATGACATCGCCGACAACCCGGATTTGAGGCCGTTTGAAAAAACCGAACGGCTGGAGGGATTTGGCCGGGCGATCCGCGGCCAGACCAGCGACCCGGTCTATGAAAAGGCCCTGGTCCTGCGCGCCAGCCTTGAGGAAACCGGGGTCGACCCCCGCCATGCGCTGGATTTGATTTCCGCCTTCAAGCAGGACGCGGGCAAGCCGCGCT
>JADFJJ010000035.1 GCA_022566215.1 Pseudomonadota bacterium
TGCAAGGTTGGGCGGCCTGCACAGAAATACCTTCCTCAACAGTCCAAAACTGCTCGATAACCAGTTGCGCTTGAAGTCTGAGCCGCGGCTGCGTTTTGCTGGCCAGATTACCGGGGTTGAGGGCTATATCGAGAGCGCCGCGATGGGATTGCTGGCCGGGCGGTTCGCGGCGGCGGAGATTTTGGGGCAGGAAACCACCCCGCCCCCGGGTGAGAGCGCCCACGGCGCCCTCATTTACTACATTACCGGCGGCCACATGAGCGCCAAGGGCACCTTCCAGCCGATGAACATCACCTTCGGCCTGATGCCCGATCTGAACCAGCGGCTCAAGAAAAAAGAGCGTAAACCGGCCAAGGCCAAACGTGCGCTCGAGGCCATCAGCGCCTGGGCTTCAAAATATTAATCTTGTAAACTCCCCCTCTCCCTTGCGTAGTCCGCCGAAGCCTCCTCTTACTCCCTCTCCCCCCGAGGGAGAGGGCCAAGGAATTAAACAATGGGTGAGGGGGTGGCAAGAAAAATGAGAAACACCACTGGTAAAAGAATTTAGTGCTGTTTTTCCAGTAATTCTCGCGATTTAATAGCGATTCATTTAATATTTACTTTTACAGCGTATAAAAAAGCTTCCCCCCTCTCTGACTCCGGGCCCCGAAATTTAGGGCCCGGATTTTTGATTCTATTATCTCTTTTCTGTTTCCCCACTGGCCTTCCCTCATTTCTTCTGCTTAACTCCCTGCTCGGTTTTTGATTCAAAAAAGGGGTGATGTGATGACCGCGCGGATATTGATTATTTTATTTTCTTTTCTGGTGGCCTCCTGCGGGGAGCCTGCCGACCAGCAAACCAGGCCGGCCGAAGACGTGGTGATCGGCGATCAGGCCGGCGGTTACAATTATTTCACCATCGCCGAAATCCGCACCGCCGCGAAATTGCGCCAAAGGGCGCTTTCCGGCTCGGGCGCTTATGAAATTCTGGAGGAGCTGACCACGGCAGCGCCGAGCCGCCTGCCCGGCGGGCCGGATGACGCCAAGGCGGTCGCCTGGGCGGAAGCAAAATTCAGGGAGCTCGGGTTCGACAAGGTGTGGATTGAGCCGGTGACGCTTCAGGGCTGGGCCAGGAAATCCGCGATCGCCCACGTCACCAGCCATGATAATCTTGAGTTTAATATCACCTCGCTCGGCAAATCCGCCTCAACCCCTGAGGGCGGGGTGACCGCCGAAGTGGTCCATTTTGCAACCTTTGAGGCCCTGGTCGCCGCCGATGCGTCCGAAGTTGAGGGCAAGATCGTCTTTATCTCGAACCGCATGGCGCGCGCCAACAATGGCGCCGGTTACCGCCCGGCGGTGATCGCCCGCGCCCGTGGTCACGCCGAGGTCGCCAAGAAGGGCGGTCTGGCGCTGCTGATCCGCTCGATCGGCACCGATGACAGCGATAATCCCCACACCGGCGCCATGAGCTTTAATGCCGACGGCATCGCCGCTGCGTTCCAGGACCGCACCGGAAATGACGCCTGGAGCATCGCTTACGGGGAAAAAACGGTCGGCGCGGCGGCGCTTTCAAACCAGGACGCCGATGCATTGCAGGCAATCTTCGAGGCCAGCGACAGTGTCACCATGCATGTCGATATCCAGAACCTGGACCTGGGCGAGATCACCACCTATAACATCATTGGTGAGCTGACCGGTTCCTCCCGCCCGGATGAGATTGTGATTACCGGCGGGCATATCGACGCCTGGGATCTCGGCACCGGGGCGATGGATGATGGAATGGGCGTGGCGATCACCACCGCCGCCGTAAAACTGATCGCCGATCTGCCGGAACGCC
Organism: Pseudomonadota bacterium; assembly: GCA_022566215.1. Lineage (GTDB taxonomy): Bacteria > Pseudomonadota > Alphaproteobacteria > Sphingomonadales > SMXR01 > SMXR01. The sequence continues at coordinate 1,820 of JADFJJ010000035.1, forward strand.
CGGCCAGGACCATCCGCGTTATCGCCTTTGCAGCGGAAGAAGTCGGTCTTCATGGTGGTTTTGCTTATGCAAAAGCCCATGGCGGCGAGGACCATGTGTTCGGGATTGAATCCGATTTTGGGCTTGGCAAGCTTCGTGAACTTATTCCTGCTGTATCGGAGGACGCGGTTCCGGTCTTGCGGGAAATCTGGCGCCTGATGGGCCCGATGGGGATCGGCTGGAACCCGGATGTGCCCGGTTTCCCGGGGCCGGACCTGATCCCGCTGGTGCAAAATGGCCTTCCCGGGGCGGCACTGGCCGGCGATGGCACCTATTACTTCGACCACCACCACACCGCCAGCGATACCATGGCCCTGATCGACGCCGAGGCGCTGGATTACAACGTCGCGGCCTATGCCGCGCTACTCTATCTGGCAGCAGAATACGACGGCCGCTTTGAGGCGGAGGCCGCAACGGAAAACAATCAGGAAAATTAAGAAGCGCCTAGCAGGTAGCGGTGACTTCAAAAACCTCACGCCCCTCTTTGGTCAGGCGCATGATTTTTGAGGCTTTGAGGATCTGTTTTTCGTAGACCGGTTCCGCCCAGCCTTCCTTTTGAGCGGCATCCACGGTCTCGGGACTGAACCAGTTGCCGTCATTGTCAAACAGGGGAAGCTTGCCGTCAACCCGGCGAAAGCCCTCGCCAAGATAGCTCAACAGCTCCTTGGTCAACTCAGGAATTGTCTGGTTTTCTTCACCGAATTTATATTCCTTCGCAGCCAAATCTCCCACCTAGCTGTAACCCACGGGGCAATCCCCGCTACGTGTTAACCTTTTGTTAACAATCACTTATCGCAGAAATACACCAAAAAGTAAATCACTGGCAAGTATTTTTTCCTTTTTCTTAAATAAAGTTTCCCGTTTAAATGAAATATTAACCATAATAAGAGAAAAAGGACACGCATCAGGAGAAGAGTGGCGAAAGATTAGGGAAATCGGGTAACCCGGATCTTAAAAGCCCTGCAGAGGATAATCATTAGGGTCTTTACTAAAACCACCCTCCTCCAAACGACTATTAATGGCGCGGGATTTGATCCTGCGCCTGGGTGAATGGAGGATAAAGTGAAAACTTTTACCAACACTGACAGCGTCGGCGTGGCTCTGGACAAGGTCTCGCTAAGCGCCATCGAGAAACGGCAGGCGGCGATCGAGGCCGGCCTGGAGGAAATGGAACGCGGTCTTGAGCGCCTGGGGCTAAGGATTGATCTATGCCGGGACCGTATTGTCCACCGTTCCCCGGTTAAGCCGGGTGATCTTTCCCTTAAGCAAAAATTCGCCTCACGCGACCGGGCCATGGAGCTGGCCGCCCGCACCCGCCGGATCGGTTTTGACACCCGCGCAATCGAGCGTGAGACCAGGAACAACTGCCGCAAGCTCAACGAATTGTCTGTTCAGCTGAAAGATGCGGTGGCGCGGCGCCGGGCATTGGATAAAAAACTCCCCAAGAGAGCGCTTAAGGCGCTGTCCGTGGCAAAGGCGCCCGATCCCAGGCCGAGCGCGAAAATCCTGCGTTTCAGCCCGATAAAAACCGACGAATAACCTGGAGCATATTAATTCCTATTGGAATCATTAGGGGTTAACGTGCTCTGGCCCACTTGAATAAAGCAGGTGAAGAGTTATCATGCCTCCCAGGCAAAAGTTTGGGAGGCATTTTTCATGGATTCCAGGAAAATCGCGGCGGTTCTGGCGCTCAGCCTGGCGGCCGGCTGTTCGGCGCCGCAAGAGGCCGATGAAACAGCCGCCGCCGACGATCCGGTGCGCTGGAAAATGACCTCGACCTTCCCCTCCTCGCTGATCCAGCTGGGAACCATGGGAAAGCGCTTTTCCGATCAGATCAAAAAGGTCTCGGGCGGCAATATCGAAATCCGTTTTTTTGAACCGGGCGCGCTGGCGCCGGCTTTAGAGGGGTTTGACGCGGTCTCTTACGGGGCGATCGAGGTGGGCTGGTCAACGCCGGGCTACTGGGCCGGGAAAGAGCCGGCGCTGCAGCTGTTCGGCGCGGTCCCGTTCGGCCCCGACGCCCAGGAATATATCGCCTGGTATTACTTCGGGGGCGGCCAGGAGATTTACCGGCAGCTTTACGCCAAACACAATATCCACGGCATCATCTGCGGAGTTACCGCGCCCGAGGCCTCGGGCTGGTTCAAGGAAGAGATCAAGACGGTCGAGGATTTTCGGGGCAAGAAAATCCGTTTTTTCGGGCTGGGCGCACGGGTGCTCAACAAGCTGGGGGCCAATTCCCAGCTGCTGGCGGCCGGGGATATCTACCCCGCGCTTGAGCTGGGCACCATCGACGGGGCCGAATTTTCAATGCCGGCGGTCGATTATGACATGGGCTTTTACCAGGTCGCCAAGAACTACTATTTCCCCGGCTGGCACCAGCAGTCGACCATGTACGAGATCACCATCAATCTGGACGCCTGGAATACATTGAGCGAAACCCAGCAGGTCCAGATCGAAACCACCTGCGGCGATAACGTGCGCTTTGGCATCGCCGAGGGCGAAGCGTTGCAGTTCGAAGCGATGAAAAAGCTCGAAGCCAAGGGTGTAACCTTGCGTGAATGGTCGCCGGAAATTCTGGCAGCCCTGGAGGCCGCGTGGCTTGAGGTGGCCGCCGAGATGGCCGCTGAAGACGCTGAGTTTGCCCGCGCCTGGGAAAGCCTTTCGGCGTTCCGTCGGGATTACAAAATCTGGCGCGACAAGGGATATTTATAAATTACATGAATGTTCTGTTGCCTATCGCCAAATTTTTAAGCCGTTTTGTCGCCGCGATCGGCAAGGCCGGGGCCTGGGTGTCCATTTTAATGATTGTGGTGATCCTGACCGATGTGATCCTGAGGCGTTATTTCGTCATCGGCTCGGCCAAACTGCAAGAGCTGGAATGGCACCTCCACGGCATTTTGTTCCTGACCACGCTGGGATACGGGTACCTGGAAGGCGCGCACGTCCGGATTGAACTGTTCCGTGAAAAATGGTCGGCCCGCACCAAGGCCTGGGTCGAACTTTTGGGAATTTTTATCTTCCTGCTGCCGTTCACCCTGGTGACCATCTCATTCAGCATCGATTACGCGAAAATGGCCTATCTCAACCAGGAAATCTCGGCCTCGATGACCGGCCTGGGCTTTCGCTGGGTGATCAAATCATTCCTGGCCTTTGGCCTGTCGCTGCTGACCCTGGCCGGCATCGCCGAGGCGCTTTACCTGATCCTGTTCCTGTTCGGACCGAAAAGTTTGCAAAAGGAAATCAATTTACGCGCCACCACCTTCGATGCCCCCCATGTGGCGGAGGATGGATGATGGAATTCTTTATTGAATTCCTGCCGCTGTTCATGTTTCTGGCGCTGGCGGTGTTTTTGTTTTCCGGCTTTCCGGTCGCTTTTGTTCTGGGCGGCACCGGGCTTTTGTTCTGGCTGCTGGCGGTGTCATTGGGGCTGGTGAGCGACAAATCGTTCCTGCTGGTAAGCTCCAGAATTTATGGATCGGTGGTTGATAACCTGGTGCTGGTGGCGATCCCGATGTTCATCTTCATGGGCAATATGCTGGAAAAAAGCGGGGTCGCGCGCGATCTTTTGGACACCCTGCAATTAATGATGCGCCGCATCCCCGGCGGGCTGGCGCTGGCGGTAGTCCTGCTGGGCGTGGTTATGGCCGCCTCGACCGGGATTATCGGCGCCTCGGTGGTGATGATGACGCTGATGGCGCTGCCGGTGATGGCCGACAAGGGCTATGACCTTTCGTTTTCCTCCGGCACGATCGCCTCGGCGGGCACCCTGGGCATCCTGATCCCGCCCTCGATCATGCTGGTGGTGATGGGAAATCTGCTTTCGGTTTCGATCGGCACGCTGTTTTTAGCCGCCCTCTTGCCGGGGCTTCTGCTGGCCGGGCTTTACGTCATATATATCGTTGGCTATTCGGCGCTCAAGCCCAGCCACGCCCCCCCGGTCAGCGAGGCCGACATGAAAATCCCACTGGCCGAGATTGGCAAGCTGGCCCTGAAAAGCTTTGTTCCCCCGTTCGCGCTGATCTTTCTGGTGCTGGGGTCGATCTTCGCCGGCTGGGCGACCCCGACCGAGGCGTCCGGGATCGGCGCTTTCGGGGCGACTGTGCTGGCCGCCGTCAAGGGCAAATTATCCATCAAAACCCTGTGGGCGGTGGTCAAGTCGACCGCCCTGATCGGCGCCATGCTGTTTGGAATTTTCGTCGGCGCGACCGCCTTCTCGTTCGTCTTCGCGCTGCTCGGCGGCCATGATTTGATTGTCTCCGGGATCGGCAGTTTTTCGGTCGGCCCGTGGTCGACCCTGATCGCCATTATGGTGATTGTCTTTATCCTGGGATTTTTCTTTGACTGGATCCAGATCGCGCTGATCGTGCTGCCGGTTTTCGCGCCGATCATGAAGCTTCTGGATTTTGGCGGCCATGTCCCTTACGAGGGGCTGACGGTGATCTGGTTCGCAATCCTGGTGTCGGTCAACCTGCAAACCTCATTTCTCACCCCGCCGTTCGGCTTCGCGCTGTTTTACCTCAAGGGCGCGGCCCCCAAGGCGGTCAAGATCCAGCATATCTACAAGGGCGTCATCCCGTTCGTGATCCTGCAGGTGATCGGCCTGACCGCGGTGGTCATCTGGCCTGAGATCGCGCTCTGGCTGCCCCATTACTTTGGCCTTTAGGGTCACAAAATTGTTGGTTGTAACCTTAAGGGGAAGCCTCTAGGGTTTGAACTCAATTGTTTGAAATGAGCCAAAATTTATGCGCCTTGTATTTTTCCTGACTGCTTTGGCCGCCACCCTTCCCGGCTCCGTTCTGGCGGCCGGGAGCGAGCCTTTTGAGACCATGGTCAACCGGGTTTTCGGCCCCTATACCAAGGCCGCCTCGGACTTTATTTTCTGGGGTTTTGAGGTCGGCGGGGTGACCTTTCCGCTGGTTGTCATCTGGCTCATTGCCGGCGCCCTGTTTTTTACCGTTTATATGAAATTCATTAATCTCCGGGGCTTCAAGCAATCGCTCAGGATTGTTTCCGGAAAATACGACAACCCGAAAGACCCCGGCGAAGTCACCCATTTTCAGGCCCTCTCGGCGGCCCTTTCAGGCACCGTCGGGCTGGGCAATATCGCCGGCGTTGCGATCGCCATTTCAGTTGGCGGGCCGGGCGCCACTTTCTGGATGATTTTGGCGGGCTTTCTGGGCATGACCTCAAAATTCGTCGAATGCACTTTGGGCGTGAAATACCGGGAAATAGATGAAAACGGCGTGGTTTCGGGCGGGCCGATGTATTACCTCTCAAAAGGTCTGGCCAAACGCGGCCTGGTCCGCCTGGGGATTATTCTGGCGGCTTTGTCTGCGCTGTCGGTGATCGGCGGCGCGGTGGGGTCGGGGGCATTTTTTCAGGTCAACCAGGCCGCGGCACAATTTATAAATGTTGTGGTGCCCCTGACCGGGGGTGAAAACTCGGTCTTTTTTCAGGGTGGTTGGATATTTGGCATCGTTTACGCGTTCTTTGTCGGCCTGATTATTATCGGCGGGATCAAGAAAATATCCCATGTGACCGAATTTCTGGTGCCAATTATGGCCTTTATTTATGTTGGCGCGGCGTTGGTGATCCTGTTCACCCATGCGGGTCAAATCCCGGAGGCTTTTATTGCCATTTTCAAAGGGGCATTTTCCCCGGATGGCATCACCGGGGGTTTCATCGGGGTTATTATCATTGGCATCCAGCGCGCCACTTTTTCAAACGAAGCCGGCCTTGGTTCGGCGCCAATCGCCCACGCCGCGGCCAAAACCAAAGAGCCGGTGGCCGAAGGCCTGGTGGCGCTGCTGGAGCCCTTTATCGATACCGTAGTGGTTTGCACCATGACCGCGCTGGTGATTATTATTGTCGGCGGGTATGAGGGGGCCACCGAAGGGATAACCCTGACCTCGCGCGCTTTTGCCAGCGTTATCAGCTGGTTCCCGTATGTTTTGATGGTGGCCGCGATTTTGTTCGCCTTTTCGACCTCGATCACCTGGTATTATTATGGTGAGCGCTCATTCGTTTATCTTTCCAACAACTCGGGCGCAGTGAAATTGGCCTATAAAATTTCGTTTATAGCGGCGCTTATCATTGGCTCATCGATGACCTTGAACTCGATTTTTGATTTTGCCGCCGCGATGCTGTTCGCCATGGCCATCCCCAACATGATCGGGCTTTACATCATGGCGCCCGAGGTCAGGCGCATGTTGAAATCCTATCTGGCCCGTGTAAAGTCAGGTGAAATCAAGGCGGTCAAATAAGGTGGCACGCACAATGAAAATATTGCCCGGATTAATCCTGCTACTGGCCCTCACCAGCCCCACAGCATTGGCCCAGGACGGCGCCTCGGACCGCACCTATTCAACCGCTGGCGATGCCAAGGCCGGGCGCACCGCGTTCTTCAAGTGCCGCGCCTGTCATAACCTGGACGGCGACCAGAATCCGAAGGCCGGCCCCAATCTTGACAAAATTTTCGGCAGAATGGCCGGAACTTCTGATTCTTATCAAGGCTATTCCAAAGCTTTAAGGGAATCCGCTATAGTGTGGAGCGAAGCGGCGCTTGATCAGTGGTTCAGGGATCCGCAAAACTACCTGCCCGGCAACAAGATGCCGTTCGCCGGGATCAGGTCTGAACAAGAACGCAAGGACCTGATCGCCTATCTCAGGGACGTAACGGAGTAACAAGGACATGCAAAAACTGGTGCTGGAATTCAAGACTTTGATGGTGGTGGTGGCGCTGTCCCTGGCCGCCCCTGCCGCTCATGCAAAAAGCGCCCAGGACATGCCGGAAGACGCCTGGGCCTTCATCCAGGAGCTGGCCGACAAAACCCTTGATGTCCTGGACAACATTTACCTGACCCAGGAAGAGCGCGACCAGCAGTTTCATGATTTGCTGCGCGATGGGTTCGAGATCAACTACCTTGCCAAACTGGTCCTTGGCCATCACCGGCGGTCCGCCACCAAACAGCAAATGCAGGATTTTCAGGACATTTTCTCCGACTATATTATCGGGATTTATGCCGGCCGCCTGGCCAAGTACGGCGACGAACGCTTTTATGTCACCGGAACCATGCCGGTCGGCAAGAATGATATTTATGTCCGGAGCGAAGTTACCCGCGCCGGGCGTGACCCGTTCGCGGCAGACTGGCGGGTGCGCCTGATGGACGGGGAGTTGCGTATCATCGACATCAAAATCGCCGGTATTTCGATGCTGCAGACCCAGCGCGATGAATTTTCGTCGCGCATCAACCGGGTCGGCATGGACGGCCTGATCGAGGATATGCGGAAAAAAGCCGGAACCAAAATCATAAACGTGGCGCAAAAAGACGGATGACGATCGAGACCAGAACCCACATGTTTTTCGTCTTCGGCGGACGCGTCAAGGACCCCCGGGGAGTGAAGTTTGAAACCCTCGGCGAACTGCATTTTGTCGGCATGTACCCCACTTATGCCGCCGCCGAGAAATCCTGGCGCGGCGCTTCCCAGGCGATGGTCGACGACGCTAAGTACAAGTACGTGATCGTGCCGATGCACCAGCTGCTGGAACCTGAAGAAAAAGATTAATTTCCAAAAAGATTCTTCCCAATATTTTGTCTGCGCAGAAAGCTTGCGGGAGCAAACTTGTCATCCTTTGGGCGTTTGATATAAAAATCCCGCCAGGCGTTCCGGCTGGTGCTTGAAGCAATCTGGGACGCCAAAAGGGAAGGAGAGTTATACATTTTTCCTGCAAAATGTATGAACTGGTGACGGACCTCAGCGATAAAGTCCTGGTCCTTGTAATGCATTTTTATTAGGGTCCCGTTGGGCAGGAATAGTGCTTTCCATTGGAAACCCTTCTCCGGGTCTCCGTATTTTTTTTCCCATTCCTTGGCCTCCTTACCTTCCACTTCATCCAAATATTCAATCGGCCAAATGGCCCCATCAAATTTTGTTCTGTCTAAAAAATCCTCCACAATGTTTTGTATCCACCCCTCTACATCCACCGATTTTCCCGACCTCAGGATAAACGCGTTATATATTTCATCGGGTATAAATACGGTTGGCATGATCATCTCCAGTAATTGGGAACATTTTGTAATTGGGAACACTTGTTGATTATGTAACTACTAAAATAGTTTATTAGGCCTATTTAACTATTTTAAAGTTAATGTCAAGCCTTATTTAGGTAAAAGGTTGCAGCTTTTTATGAAAAGAGATGAAGTCCTGCACAAAATTTTTTGAGTAAGTTTCGGGACTTTAACTGCTCAATTTAACGGCCTATCCCCACGGGCCGCGGTGGATATTGTCATCGCGGCGTTTCTTCTCGGGCTTGGGAAAAGTGCGCTTAGGCATGAACCGTTCGCGGCTGAAGATCCGCGGGCCGCCCCGCCGCATCACCATAATCAGCCCCAGCCCAGCAATAAACCCGCCGACATGCGCCCAAAAGGCGACCCCGCCGCCATCCCCGGGCGCAGAAGCAAAGGCGTAAAAGGCCTGGAGCCCGAACCAGATGCCCAAAAACCAGCCGGCGGCGATCCGCGCGGTGGTAATAAAGAACCCCAGGAAAATCAGCGTCAAAATCTTGGTCCGGGGATAGAGCAGCAGATAAGCCCCCAAAACCCCGGAAATGGCCCCCGAGGCGCCGATCATCGGAATGGTTGATTCCGGGTTCAGCGCCATTTGCAAAAATGCCGCGGCCAGGCCGCACACAAGGTAAAAAAGAATAAACCGGACATGGCCCAGCTCATCTTCGATATTGTTCCCGAAAATCCACATAAACCACATATTGCCGATCAGGTGCATCCACCCTCCGTGCAGGAACATCGAGGTGAAAAGAGTGATCGTAGGGCTGACCCCGCTCGAGCTCCGGCCCAACTGGTCCAGCCCTAAAAAATTGCTCGGGATCAGACCGTACTGATAGGCAATCCGGGCCATCCCCTGCTGACCGCTAAACACTTCCCAGAAAAACACCAGGCTGCAAATCGCAATCACGCTGAGCGTTACAATCGGCGGCCCGTCCGTGGGGTTTTCATCTTTTAAGGGGAAGAACATCTTATATATCTAGGGGCAGCGCTCAGCCTTCGCAAGCAAAAAGGGAGGGCGGAAATCTGAAATTAAAACCCTACCCATCATACTCCATTTTTATTAGTCACCCTCACCCTACCCTCTCCCATCAAGGGAGAGGGGATTAGAGGGGCACCCTTCATGAATATTTTCCACTCCATAAGAGAATGGAAATTCCACCAAAGCCTTCAAGAAAACTCCCTCTCCCCACCGCCTGTCGCGCCGAAGTTCGCGCCCGCGAACGAAGGGGGATGGGAGAGGGGTGGGGTGAGGGGGTAATTAAAGAGTGTCATACCCGCCCTGTGCGGGTATCCGGAAAATGCTGATGCAATTCTCCGGCCATTAAAGCAAAAACAAAAGACCGGATGCCCGAATAAATCGGGCATGACAACTAAGAGCAACTGCCAACTGTTAGCTGTGAACTGATTGCTGTCAACTGTTCCCCGCTTTAACCCGGGCGACCCAGGCGTGGATGTTTTCCTCAAGAATATTCAGCGGCACCGCGCCCTGGCGCAGAACCTCGTCGTGATAGCCGGAAATATCGAAGTCATCGCCCAACTCACCCTTGGCCCACTCGCGCAACTCGAGGATCTTGATCTTGCCGATCAGATAAGCGGTCGCCTGGCCCGGGAAGACGATATAGCGGTTGACCGCGTTGCGGATATCACCCTCCGGATTGGGGGTCGTTTTCTTCATGTAGGCGACTGTTTCCTCACCGGTCCAGCGCTGGTAATGGATGCCCGTGTCAACCACCAGGCGCACCGCCCGCCACAGCTCCATGGCCAGCCGGCCAAAGTCCGAATAGGGATCCTGATAGAAACCCATTTCTTTCGGCAGGTACTCGGAATACAGCCCCCAACCTTCGGTGTAGGCGGTAAAGGCCGATTGCTTCTGAAACTCGGGAATACCCTCCAGCTCCAGTGAGATCGCGATCTGCATGTGGTGACCGGGGATGCCCTCATGGTAAGCCAGCGCCTCCATCTGATAGTTCGGCATTTCAGCCATATCCTTCAGGTTGGCGTAATAAACGCCGGGCCGCGAGCCATCCTGGCTGGGGCGGTTATAGAACGCCTTGCCGGCGGAATTTTCACGGAACGGTTCCACCCGTTTTACTTCAATCTCTGCTTTAGGCAGGAGGCCGAAATAATCCGGGATGGCGTCGCGCATGGTGTCGATCAGGGCGGTCGCCTCGGCCAGATACTTGTCGCGGCCCTCATCGGTATTTTCATAGTAGAACCGGGGGTCGGTGCGCATGAACTCGAAAAATTCCTGCAACGTTCCTTCAAAGCCGACCTCGGCCATGATGGCGCGCATCTCGCCGTGGATGCGCTCGACATTCTCAAGTCCCATCTGGTGAATCTGTTCCGCCGTCAGATCCGTGGTGGTGTAGTTGCGCAGCAGGCGGTTATAGTTCGCCGCCCCGTCGGGAAGACGCCAGACACCGTCATCGGTGCCGGCTTTTTGTTCCTGTGCCGCCATAAAGGCGCCAAGCTTTTCATAAGCGGGCTGGACATTGTCAACCAGCGAGACCTCGGCCCGGGCGACCAAATCGGCCTTTTGCTCCTCGGAAATTTCCAGGTCTTCGAGCTTTTTCTTGAAACCGGCCAGGAAAACGCTGTCTTCGTCGCTGTCCTCAAATGGCGCGCCCTTAAGGACATTGCCGACCGCTTCGGTGACAAACGGGTAAACCCATTTGGGCGGCAGGATGCCCATATCCTCGCGCCTCTGCAGGCCATCAATCAGCTGGCCGAAGACCCTGCCGGTAACATCCAGGCGGGCGATGAAAGCCTCGGCATCGGCAACCTCGTCAACCCGGTGGAAGTTGGCCATGAACACCGGAAACTGGGTGTGCCAGCCAAAAAACTGGTTGATCGGATAGTTGTGAAAGCGGAACTCGAAACCTTCAATGGAACGCTCCAGCTGCAGCTCGAACAGGCGGTAGCTGAGCTGGGCTTCCTCTGAAAGGGCGTCAAAATCAAAGGTCGCTAAATAAGTCAGGCGCTGCTTGGTGGTTTCATGGTCTTTTTGCGCCTTTTGATCGGAAAAATCATCAATCTCGTGGTTGCGGTCCTTGCGCCCGAAAAAGGTCAGGGTCAGGGGGGAATCGTTGAGGTCTTCGTTGAATACCTCATCAAACCAGCCATACAAGCGCATCGATTCGCTTTGCTCAACTTGTTGGACTTCGGCTTCAGGATGCGCCGCCGGAGGGGTGGTGATGACCGCAACATTTGCGGTGGCTGCCATCAGGGCGGCAATAAGGGTTCTGGACAGGTTGTTTTTCATTTTTGTTCTCCTTGACTTCGCTGTCGTTATTACCCCAAACAATACCCAATTAAGACAGAATCGCAAGCCCCGTGAGGTAAAATTTAAGGGAGCCGCCATGACCCTGGATGAGTTCATAAAACTGGAAGGCAAGGAATTTTTTGTCAGCCGGTGGCTGAAGATCAATCAGGCGCGCATCGATACCTTCGCCGAGGCGACGCTCGATCACCAGTGGATCCACCAGGATGCCGGGCGGTGCAAGACCGACAGCCCGTGGGGGACCACCATCGCCCATGGTTTCCTGACGCTTTCCCTGATCCCCTATTTCCTCAACGGCTATACCAGCCAGCTGGAGCTTGAGCGCAAGATCAACTACGGCCTCGACCGGGTGCGCTTTCCTGAGGCGGTCAGAGTGGATGACCGGGTCCGCGGACGCTTCAAATTGCTGGAGGCAAAACACCTGAAGGGCAAGGGCCTGAAAGTGGCGATCGAGGCGATGATCGAGATCGAGGGCCGTGAAAAACCAGGCTGCGTGGCGATTAGCGTTCTGCTGATGGTCGGCTGATTCAGCTGGTTCGGTTTTCATGCTCGAATATTGTCGTTCCCGCTTATTAAATCTTGTCATGCCCGCGGAGGCGGGCATCCGGTCATTTTTCCATAGCTGTGCTGGCAAACAATAAACCCTTTGCAGGCTTGCCAGATACCGGCCTACGCCGGTATGACCAACCGGTTCTGTTATTCCCGATTTAATCTACCTTTTTTCCAAAATTTCCGCGAAAAAAATCGGATCGACATTGCCGCCGGTGACGATCAGGCCAATATTCTTACCCTTAGTGTCAATCTTCCTAAAAAGCACCGCCGCCAGCGCCACCGCGCCGCCCGGTTCGGCAACGATCTTGAGAGTTTCAAAAGCAAAGCGCATGGCAGCCTTCACCTCATCGTCGCTGACCACAACCCCGCCCGCGACATGACGGCGGTTGATGGCAAACGTCATCTCCCCCGGTGTCAGCGGCAGCAGCGCATCACAGATGGTCGGCGCCGGGTTTTCTAATCGCACACGGTTGCCTGCGGAAAACGACTTCTGATGATCGTTATAGGTCTCTGGCTCAGCGCTGTAGAGCCTGGTCTCAGGCGATAGTTCCTCAAACGCCAGCACCGACCCCGCCAGCAAACCGCCGCCCCCGGCCGGAACAACATAAGCGTCAAGCCTGGGCGCATCCCGGATCACCTCCAGCGCCGAGGTCCCCTGCCCGGCGATAATAAAGGGATCGTCATAGGACGGCGCCATCACCTCACCGGTTTTTTCAGCAATTGAGCGGGCCAGAACCTCCCGGTCTTCCTTTTCCGGGTCATAAAGAACTATTTTGGCGCCGTGGGCGCGGGTTTTTTCGATTTTGATCTGAGGCGCGGTCCCGGGCATGACTATCGTGGCGGCGACCCCTAACAGTTTCGCCGCATAAGCCACCGCCTGGCCGTGATTGCCGGAGGAAAACGCCACAACGCCCCTTCCCCGCTCCTCTTCGGATAACACGCTGAGGCGGTTATAAGCGCCACGAATTTTGAAAGCACCCGTGGGCTGCAGACATTCGGGTTTAATGAAAATTTTGCCGCGGGTGGCCCGGTCCAGCTCGACCGAGCAGAGCAGCGGTGTGCGCACTGCCACCCCCTTGATGCGCTTTGCGGCTGCCTCGACATCTTTAAAGGTCGGTAAATTCATTTTTTCGATGCTCTCCGTTTTTTTCGCCTTCCCCACCACACCTCAATCCGCCGCCGCCAGCGCCGGGCGATGGCGAAATCAACCGAGAGAAATAACAGCCCAATCGGGAACATCCAGAAACCCAGGATTGGCAGGGCGCCGAGAATTCCGCCGATGATAAACAAAATCCCCAGCGTGATCCGGATCACCCGGTTCTTGGGCAGGTTTTTGTATGAAAAAATCTTAGGCGACATGGTGTTTCAGCCAAAGCTCTCCCTATTTCACTGGTTTTCAGCAGCCTTCCTCATATAACCCTGAACTGCAGAATTCCAGACAATAGCGGAAAAAACCGCCCAGAAAAACCACAGGACCGGCGAATGGAGCGTCTGGTTCGAAGGTCTTTATGTCAAACAGGAAAACGACCCCAACCCGCCTGAGAGGCGCTAACACCATTGTCACCCCCGCCCCCGAGCGGGCATCCGGATTACAGATGTCAGATATCAGTGGGCAGTTGTCAGTTATTGGAAAAGGTCAAAAATTTCATGTTTAACTGAAAACTGTATTCTGTCCTCTGACATCTGACAACTGGATACCGGCCT
>JADFJJ010000087.1 GCA_022566215.1 Pseudomonadota bacterium
CCGCGGGGTCGGCGGCGCTGTCGCGGATGCGGTCGGGGAGCGGTTGGCGCGCCTGGCGGCCACGGTCCAGGTGCTGGTGGTGACCCATTCGCCGCAGGTGGCAGCCCGCGCAACCACCCACTGGCGGGTTGGCAAGGAGGAAACCGGCGGCAAAACCCTGACCGTCGTGACGCCCCTCGACCAAGACGCCAAGCGCGAGGAAATCGCCCGCATGCTCAGTGGCGCCAAGGTTACCGACAAGGCGCGCGCGGCGGCCGGCAGCCTGATCGCCGGAGCGGCCCAATGATGAAAAATTTCTCCAAAATTCCGGTCAATCGCCTGTCGGCTGAGGAAGCGGCGGTGGAGCTGGAACGCCTGGCGGCGGAAATCCGCAAGCACGACCAGCTCTATTATCAAAAGGATGCGCCGGTGGTCGCGGACGCCCAGTACGATGCCCTGAGACTCAGGAATGAGGCCATCGAAAAGCTCTTTCCCGGCCTGGTGCGCGCCGACAGCCCCGGCAAGAATGTCGGCGCCGCGCCCTCCGCGAAATTCACCAAGGTCACCCACAGCCAGCCGATGCTGTCGCTGGGAAATGCTTTCTCAGTAGCGGATGTCAGCGATTTCCTGGAGCGGGTGCGGCGCTTTCTGGGCTTGTCGCAGGATGCCCCCCTGGCCCTGACCGCGGAACCCAAGATCGACGGCCTTTCCGCCAGTCTCCGCTACGAGGGGGGCGAATTTGTTCTCGGCGCGACCCGCGGCGACGGTGAGGTGGGTGAGGATATCACCCGGAATTTGCAGACCGTGGGTGATATTCCAAAACATCTGAAGGGCGATGGCTGGCCCGATGTTCTGGAGGTCCGGGGTGAAATTTATATCGCCAGGCCGGACTTCCTGGCGCTCAATGCCCGCAACCGCAAGGAAGGCAAGGCGCTGTTCGCCAATCCCCGCAACGCCGCCGCCGGCAGCGTCCGCCAGCTCGACCCGGCGATTACCGCTTCGCGCCCGTTGCGCTTTTTCGCCTACGGCTGGGGGGAGGTCAGCCCCAACCCTTTTCAGGAACAGATGAAGGCCCTGGAAAGCTTCCGGCGGTGGGGTTTCAGGGTGAACGGAAAAACAAAATTATTCAATGAACTCAATGAGTTGGAAAAATATTACGACAACATTGAAAGAATCAGGGCGACCCTGGATTATGACATCGACGGGGTCGTTTACAAGATCAACTGGCTCGACTACCAGGCGCGCCTGGGCCAGGCCGGCCGCTCTCCCAGATGGGCGGTCGCGCGCAAGTTTCCGGCCGAAAAAGCCACCACGGTGCTGCTGGATATCGATATCCAGGTGGGCCGCACCGGAGCCCTGACCCCGGTGGCGAAACTTAAGCCGGTGACGGTCGGCGGGGTGGTGGTCTCCAGCGCCACGCTTCATAACGCCGATGAAATCGCCCGGAAAGACATCCGCATCGGCGATACCGTGGTGATCCAGCGCGCCGGCGATGTCATCCCCCAGGTGGTTGAAGTGGTTCTGCGGCAAAGGCCCAGGGGAGCCCAGCCATATCGGTTTCCAACCCTTTGCCCGGTCTGCAAATCTTCGGCCGTCAGGGAGGGCGATGACGTGGCGGTGCGCTGCACCGGGGGGTTGGTCTGCCCGGCCCAGCGGATCGAAAGGCTGCGGCACTTTGTCTCCAGAAACGCCTTTGATATCGAGGGCCTGGGCAAAAAGCAGGTCCAGGCGTTCTTTGAAAAAGGCCTGGTTCATTCCCCGGCGGATATTTTCAAGCTGGAGAAAATGAACCGGACCCTCGAGCCGCCGATTGAGGAATGGGAAGGCTGGGGGGAGCAGTCGGTCAAAAACCTTTTTGCGGCGGTGAACCAGCGGCGCACGATTTCCTTTGAGCGGTTTTTGTTTGCGCTGGGGATCCGCCATGTCGGTGACAATAATGCCGCGCTGCTGGCCCGCACTTACGGCACGGTGGAGGCCTTTCTGGCGGCCATCGGCGAGGCTGTGGATATGGAAACCCAGGCTTATGGGGAGCTGGTCAATATCGACGGGATCGGCCCCAAGGTCGCCGAGGCGCTGATGGATTTCTTCGGCGAGGAGCATAACCGCAAGGTTGTCGATGACCTGCTGGGCGAGGTGGCCGTGGAACCCGCCAAAGCGGTCAGCAGCTCGTCCCCGGTCTCCGGCAAAACCATCGTCTTTACCGGGACCATGGAGAAAATGTCGCGCTCCGAAGCCAAGGCTCTGGCCGAACGCCTGGGCGCAAAAGTCTCAGGCTCGGTCTCGGCCAAGACCGACCTGGTGGTGGCCGGCCCGGGGGCCGGGTCAAAGCTGAAAAAAGCTGCCGGGCTTGGGGTTGAGGTGATCGATGAAGCGGCCTGGCTGAAGCTTGCTGGTAGCTAGACTTTTGACAAGATTGCAAGACCTGAATATCCACCTGCAATGGGTGTGTAATTAGATAGTCCTATTTCGTACTATATTCTTAATGCGCTTCTCTAATTTTTTCCTGGGCCATTACACTTCTCTAATTTTAATCTCGGGGCACCTTGAGGGATCACAAGGTTTCCTGGTGTTTTTTTTCCGCTTAAAAGAGTGGTGTTGTAATTAGATAGTCCTATTACGTACTATATATTTAATGCACTTCTCTAATTTTCATTCCGAATTAATACCCACCTTTTTACCTGGCGTATGTGAAGATAATTAGATAGTCCTATTACGTACTATAATTTAAGGTCTTTGGCCCATTGAAGCAAGTAACCATAAAGGTAAAGAATGTTAGAAATAACCCCCAAATTATCTGATAAACAATCGCTACCACACTCCCTTATGTTATATATTGATAATAGGCTAGGTGATACGCCACGTCATTATCTTGCACAGTATGAGGAAACCTTAATGCTTGTCCCGCCAGAAATCCGAAAATGTGTAGTGTTTTTGGGAATTATGAAGAAAAAAAATTCAGTGCCGCGACTAATTGGAACTGGATTTTTTATGGCTCAAAAGCATGGAGAAACTTCGTCGATTTTAGGCTTTAATATGGTATTTTTAATAAGTGCCCGTCATATTGTAGAAAGGGGGATTGATAGAAGTGTTGATAAGAAAATCTATATTCGGATTAATCCCAAAGATGGGGCTGCTAGTTGGGTAGCCAGCGACGCCAGTCAATGGCGCTTTAACCCTGATGATAGCTCTGTTGATGTAGCGGTCTTACCTTGGTTGCCCTCGACTGAAAAGTTTGATTATTTGTGTATTCCAGAAAATATGACCGCGAAGCTTCTCGTCGACGCCATTCAAATTGCGGCTGGGCTCTCTTGCTCTGTTCCTCCTCTCGTCTGTCTTCGCCCGATCTGGGGCGCGTGCGGCCCTCGCGCTGCTGCGCGCTTTTTTT
>JADFJJ010000088.1 GCA_022566215.1 Pseudomonadota bacterium
GGCTTTTTATCGAGCTGGTTTTTGTCATGGTGACCCGCAGCTACTACCCGGAAGCCTGGGTCCGGCCGGGGGCCAACCCGATGCCCGGGGGCCTGACCAACACCGAGGCTTTGGGCCTGCTGCTTTACACCGATTACATTTACGTATTCCAGACCGCCGGGCTGATCCTGCTGGTGGCCATGATCGGCGCCATTGTCCTGACCCACAGGACCCGGAGCGGTGTGAAAAAACAGAACATCACAGCACAAGTCCAGCGTTCGGCCAGCGATGCCATTGAGATTAAAAAAGTGGAACCGGGGAGCGGGGTATGATGACCATTGGCCTTGAACATTACCTGGTTTTGGCCGCGGCGCTGTTCACGATCGGCATTTTCGGGATTTTCCTGAACCGCAAGAACGTCATCATTATCCTGATGTCGATCGAGTTGATCCTGTTGTCCGTCAACATCAACCTGGTGGCGTTTTCAAGTTATATGCAGGACCTGGTGGGCCAGGTGTTCGCGATGTTCGTGCTGACCGTGGCGGCCGCCGAAGCGGCGATCGGGCTGGCGATCCTGGTGAACTATTTCCGCCGCCGCGGCACCATCGACGTTGAAGATATTAATCAGATGAGGGGTTAGGAAGAGGTGTATCACATAATCGTATTCGCGCCCCTTCTGGGTTTCCTGCTGGCCGGCCTGGGCGGCCGCTGGCTGGGCAAGGGCGGCTCCCAAATTATCACCTCGGCGCTGGTTTCGCTGTCGGCGGTCCTGTCTTTCTATGCTTTTTACGATGTGGTGGTGAACGGCAGTGCCCAGACCATTCTGGTGGCTGAATGGGTGACCTCGGGCGCGCTCAGTTTTGACTGGGCGTTCAAGATCGACACCCTGACCGTGGTGATGCTGGTGGTGGTCAACCTGATCTCGGCGATCGTTCATATCTATTCGATCGGCTATATGGAGCGCGATCTCCATAACCCGAGGTTTTTTGCCTATTTGTCGCTGTTTACTTTTTCCATGCTGATGCTGGTGACCGCCGACAACCTGGTGCAGATGTACTTCGGCTGGGAAGGGGTGGGGCTGACCTCCTACCTGCTGATCGGGTTCTGGCACCATAAACCCGCCGCCAACGCCGCGGCGATCAAGGCCTTTATCGTTAACCGGGTCGGAGACTTCGGGTTTTCGCTCGGTATTTTCGCCACGTTCATGGTGTTCGGGACGGTTTATCTGGATCCGATTTTCGCTGCCGCCGGCGCCCATGCCGGAACCACATTCAATTTTCTCGGCTACAATCCGGATATCCTGACCACCATTTGTATTTTGCTGTTTATCGGCGCCATGGGCAAATCGGCCCAGCTCGGCCTGCACACCTGGCTGCCCGATGCGATGGAGGGGCCAACCCCGGTTTCGGCCCTGATCCATGCCGCCACCATGGTCACCGCCGGGATCTTTCTGGTGGTCCGGATGTCGCCGCTGTTCGAATACGCGCCCGATGCCCTGATGGTGGTCACGATAGTCGGCGCGGCCACCGCTTTTTTAACCGCCACCATCGCCCTGGTGCAGAACGACATCAAGCGGGTGATCGCCTATTCCACCTGTTCCCAGCTCGGCTACATGTTCTTCGCCGCCGGGCTTTCCGCCTACGGGGCGGCGATGTTCCACCTGTTTACCCATGCCTTTTTCAAGGCGCTGCTGTTCCTCGGCGCCGGCGCGGTCATTCATGCATTATCGGACGAACAGGACATGCGCAGGATGGGCGGGTTGAAATCGATGATCCCGGTCACCTACCTGCTGATGGTTGTGGGCACACTGGCGCTCACCGGTTTCCCGTTGACCTCGGGGTTTTTCTCCAAGGACATGATACTGGAGGTCGCTTACGTCTCCCAGGGCCCGGTCGCGAATTTGGCCTGGATACTGGGAATCGGGGCCGTTTTCATGACCGCGTTTTATTCCTGGCGGCTGATCTTCATGACCTTCCACGGCAAGCCCAAGGCTCCAAGGGAAGTGATGGACCGGGTTCACGAATCCCCCAATGTCATGCTCTTGCCGCTGGCGGTGCTGGCCGCTGGGGCGCTCGGCGCCGGGTGGCTGTTTTCCAGCTCGTACATCGGCGGGGATTATGACGGCTTCTGGGACGGCTCGATTTTCCTGATTGGCGGCAACATCATGGAGCAGGCCCATCATATTCCCTGGCGGGACATTCCGGGCAAGTGGCTGCCGACCATTATGATGGCCGCCGGGTTTGCCCTGGCCTATCTGTTCTATATTAAACGCAAGGACCTTCCGGCCAAGACCGCCAGGGCGTTCAAGCCGATTTACACTCTTTTTTACAACAAATGGTACTTTGACGAGGCTTACGATTTCCTGTTCGTCCGGCCGGCGTTTTTCATCGGCCGGCTGCTGTGGAAGGTCGGTGACGGGCTGATCATCGACGGCCTCGGCCCCGACGGCGTTTCGAACATGGCCATGCGCCTTGGGGTCAGGATCAGGAAGCTGCAGACCGGCTACATTTACCATTACGCCTTTGCAATATTGATCGGGGTTGCGCTGCTGGTCACTTATTTCATGTTTTACCGGGGAGGGATTTAAGTTATGACCGGCTTCCCGATCCTGACCTTTTTGTTGCTGCTGCCGCTGATCGGCGCGCTGATCATCCTTCCGATCAAGGGGGAGGAGGAAAATGGCAAGCGCAATATCCGCCAGGTGGCGCTGCTGACAACGCTGGCGACTTTCGTGCTGTCGCTGGTGATGTGGGGCAATTTCGAAAACGCCGAAGCCGGGTTCCAGTTCGTTGAATTTCATCCCTGGTTCGGGGAGGCCACCGGCTATCACCTGGGCGTGGATGGCATCTCGATCCTGTTTGTGGTGCTGACCGCGTTTCTGATGCCGTTCTGCATTCTCGCCAGCTGGAAGTCGATCACCACCCGGGTCAAGGAATACATGATCGCCTTCCTGCTGCTGGAGACCCTGATGATCGGGGTTTTCTGCGCCCTCGATATTTTCCTGTTCTATCTGTTCTTTGAGGGCGGCCTGATCCCGATGTTCCTGATTATCGGCGTGTGGGGCGGGGCCCAGCGGGTTTACGCCAGTTTCAAGTTCTTCCTCTACACGCTGCTCGGCTCGGTCCTGATGCTGATCGCGATCCTCTATATGGTGTTCGAGGTCGGAACCACCGACATCCCAGTGATGATGCAGCATTCGTTCCTGCCTAGTACGCAAACCTGGCTGTGGCTGGCGTTTTTAGCCTCGTTCGCGGTCAAGCTGCCGATGTGGCCGGTGCATACCTGGCTGCCCGATGCCCATGTCGAGGCGCCGACCGCGGGCTCGGTGATCCTCGCCGGGGTGCTGCTTAAAATGGGCGG
>JADFJJ010000089.1 GCA_022566215.1 Pseudomonadota bacterium
CCTGTTCACAGCCCAGACACCACAGGGGTTTCCTTATTCCGCGATCCTGGCAGCCCATCAAAAAGCCGCTGGCCAGGACCTGACCGATGACGCGGCGGTGGCCGAAGCGGCGGGCCTGAAAGTTTCCATCGTGGCCGGGGACAAGGACAACATCAAGCTAACCAGAAAAGAGGATTTCAGGGAAATGTCTGGCGATATCAGAACCGGCTCGGGCTATGATGTGCACGCCTTCAAGGCCGGCGACCATGTAATACTGGGGGGCGTTAAAATACCTCACAGCAAGGCGCTTCGCGGCCATTCGGATGCCGACGCGGCCTTGCACGCACTGACCGATGCGCTTTTGGGCGCTATCGGCGAAGGGGATATCGGCGATCACTTCCCCCCCTCGGACGGCAAATGGAAGGATGCCCCTTCTGATATTTTCCTGAAACATGCGGCGGAACTGGTGGCGAAAAAAGGCGGGCGCATCACCAATGTCGACCTGACAATCATCTGTGAGGCGCCCAGGATCGCACCCCACCGGGAGGCGATGCGGAAGAACATCGCCAGTCTGTTGGGGATTGCCCTTGACCGGGTCAGCGTCAAGGCGACCACCACTGAAAAGCTCGGCTTTACCGGACGCGGCGAAGGGATCGCGGCCGGGGCAATCGCCACCGTGGCGATCGGCGGCTGAGTTGGATCGCTTTCTCTATTATCTGGCGACCCTTTTCGGGGTCGGGAAACTGCCCAGGGCGCCCGGCACCTGGGGCTCGCTGGCGGCGCTCATCATCGCCGTTCCCCTGCTCCATTACATCACCTGGCCGATCTTCATCGGCCTGACAGCGGTTTTGTTCATGCTGGATGATGCCGTGGCCGGGATCATGGCCGCCGGGATCCTTTATCTGGTGGGGACTTACCTGTGACCTTCCCGAAGGATATTCTTGATCTGGCCTCTGAACTGGTGGCGCTTTGCACGGAGAAAAAAATCATGGCGGCAGTCGCTGAATCCTGCACCGGAGGGCTGGTGGCCGCAGCCATCACGGAGATCCCCGGGGCCTCCGAATGCCTGAAGGGAGGCTTTGTCAGCTATTCCGATGATATGAAAACCAGGATGCTCGGGGTCTCGGATCAGACCCTTGAGGCCGCCGGAGCGGTGTCGGAAGAGGTCGCCCGGGAAATGGCCAAGGGGGCGCTCAAGGCTGCTTCCGCTGATTTCGGGGTGGCGATCACCGGGATTGCCGGCCCCGGCGGCGGGTCTCCGGAAAAACCGGTCGGGCTGGTCCATTTCGCCAGCGCGCGGCGGGCCGGCGGGGCGATCCACATCCATCATGAGCGCCATTGCCTCAAGGAGCGCGGCCGCGCCGCCATTCGCCTGGGCGCGGTGCGGATTGCGCTCGGACTGCTGATCCAGGAAGCCAAACACTATTAATGAGAGGGAAATTTCATCAGCGCGGAGCAATGACCGGAGGTCATTTAGCGTGAGCGGGGGACTAGGCTTGACGGCGCCACCCCAACGGCTATAAAAGGCAGCAAAATCAACAAACAAGATGGTAACCCCCATGAGCAAGGACCTTCACCTCGACCATAACATCTCAAAAGAAGAAATGATCTCCCTGGCCGAAGGCGGCCACCCGACCGCCCAGTACAATATGGCCAAAATGAAGGAGTTCGAGAGTGAGGAAAAGGAAAGCCTGGACTGGTTGCGCAAGTCCGCGGACGCCAATTTCATCCCGGCCCGGTTCGAGCTGGGAATGTGGCACCTGCTGGGCCATATCGTCGAGCACGATCACAGCAAAGCCGCCGACCTGATTCAGCAAAGCGCCGATGCCGGCTATTCCAATGCGCTGCGCTTGCTGGCGACCCTCCACGGGATTGGCTTTGCCTTTGAAAAGAGCTGGGAAAAACTGGTCGACCTGCTGATCAAGGCGGCCGATATGGAAGACCCCTATGCGATGCGCCAGATCGGCTTTCTGCTGCGCCAGTCCAAGCACCTGAAGGCCCTGGGTGAGCGGCTTCTGACCCGCAGTGCTTCCCTGAGCGAATACGTCGCTTGCCAGCTGCTCGGCAAAAAACAGGGAACCGTTACGGCAAAAGAAATCCCGGCCGGCTGGGACCAGTGGCCGGCGATCCGGGAACATTTGCTTTCCCTCGATAAAATCAACGATTTTGCCGCCAAGGAAATCAGCAGCGATCCTCACATCCTGAAATTTGAAAAAACCTTGAGCCCTGAGGAATGTCTGTATTTGCGGGAATCTGCGCGCCCCAGCCTGACCGCTGATGTTCAGCTTCTGGGGGGCAACCCCAACGACCCGTCTTACACCCAGCTGCAAAACAACCGGGTCATGGTGATGTTCCCGATCGTCCAGGATATTATCACCATTTTGCTGTCACGGCGCCTGGCGCACCTGGCCGAAGCCGAGCCGGAATTTGCCGAGCTGCTGGTGATCCAGAACTACACCACCGGCCAGGAATTCAAGCCGCACACCGACTACATGGACCCGGAAGCGCCCCAGCATGCCTTTTCGATCCAGCAGTCGGGCCAGCGCATCAAATCGGTGTTTGCCTATCTTAATGACAATTATCAGGGGGGCGAGACCGCCTTCACCAGAACCGGCCTGAAATTCAAGGGTTCCGAAGGGGATGTTCTGGTTCTCGACAACATGGGCGAGATCGGCCTTCCCAATGAAAATTCCGAGCATGCTTCGCTGCCGGTCACGGCCGGGGAAAAGTGGCTGGCGACCCTGTGGATCCGCGACAAGAACCAGATCAACCGTTAGCAGTTGTCAGATGACAGTCGGCAGTCGGCGGAAAACAGTTAGCAGTAAATAAATTCCGAATATCCGAAAAGACGGCATATCTGTAGCTGTTACAGCTATAGATATTGTTATTTATTAATTAGCGCCCCCATATCGAAAATCGATATAGGTCTGCTTTCATGCATATAAATTATTTTATTATACCCCCTCACCCCACCCCTCTCCCACGGGGGGAGAGGGAGTTTAAGAAGCGCCCACTACAGTCCCCTCTCCCTTGATGGGAGAGGGATAGGGTGAGGGTGACAAATTATAAATGAATACCCACATCCCCCTCTCGCCTCGGCGCAGCCTCCGGCGTAGCCAGGGTCGCACAAAGCTTCGGCGGACAGGCGCAGCCGGGTATGACATGTATGACCTGGATTCCCGTTTGCACGGGAATGACCACCACACAATTTGTCATGCCCGATTTATTCGGGCATCCGGATTACAGATGTCAGATATCAGTGGGCAGTTGTCAGTTATTGGAAAAGGTCAAAAATTTCATGTTTAACTGAAAACTGTATTCTGTCCTCTGACATCTGACAACTGGATACCGGCCT
>JADFJJ010000036.1 GCA_022566215.1 Pseudomonadota bacterium
CGTTTGGCGCAAAGGCTGGGAAATTCGCCGGCTTTATCGCGCTGGGCTGTGTCATCAGGGGGGAAACCAGCCATTATGATCACGTTTCAACCGAATCGATCCGCGCCCTGCAAACCCTGGCGGTCAAGAAAAAGCTGTGCCTCGGCACCGGCATCCTGACGGTCGAGAACCGCGGCCAGGCGCATGCCCGCGCTGACCAGGACAAGGGCAACAAAGGGGCGGCGGCGGCCCAGGCTTGTCTCGCCATGATTTCCGTGCGCGGCGGATTGCTGGGCCAAACCTGATGGCGGCCCCGAAAAAAAAGCAAAATCACAAACCTGGCGCCCGTTCACTGGCCCGGCTGCTGGCGGTTCAGGCGCTTTACCTGTTGCGCATGAACAAGGACGCGACCACCGCCGGGGTCCTGGATGACCTCCGGAAAATGTCGCCAGGGGAAGGGGACGGGACGCTGCCTTTTTCCCGGGTCGACCAGGATTTTTTCACCGACCTGGTCACCGGGGTCAGCAAAAGCGCCAGTGCGATCCGCGAGAACCTGGACAAAGTCCTTAAGGGAAGCTGGAAATATGGGCGGCTTGAAATGGTTCTGGCGTCCATCATGGATGCCGGGGTTTATGAACTTCTGTACCGTCCCGACGTCCCACGGGCGGTGATCATCAATGAATACGTCGATGTCACCCATGCTTTTTACCAGGGCAAGGAGCCCGGCTTTGTCAACGGGATCCTGGACGAGCTGGCCAAAACCATCAGGAGCTAGGGCCTAATCCGGTGGACGAACGCGGCATCATAGATAACATTTTTAAACCACTTGCGGGGGAGGGGGCGCCCGCCTTCGGGCTTGAGAATGACACCGCCATCTACAGTCCCCCTGAAGGGTGCGACCTGGTGATCACCAAGGACGTGATGATCGAGGGGGTGCATTTCCCGGAGGGCGAAGCCGCGGGGGTGATCGCCCAACGGCTGCTCCGCTCCAACCTGTCCGATCTGGCCGCCGCGGGCGCCAAGCCGGTTGGCTATCTGTTGGGTCTAATGGGAAAAGAAACCATCGGGGAGGGCTGGCTCAAGGCCTTTGCCGCCGCGCTCAAGCAAGATCAGGAAGAGTTTGGCATCAAGCTGATGGGCGGCGATACCACCTCGGGGTCAAAATCCCTGTGTTTGTCGCTGACCGCGATTGGCAGCGTTGAAGCTGGCCGGGGCCTGACCCGCCAGGGGGCAAGCAAGGGCGACCTGATCTGTGTCTCCGGCACGATCGGCGATGCCGGTCTGGGCCTGAAGTGTTTGACCGGGGAGATCGAGAGGGATGATTTTCTGATCGGGCGCTTCCAAAAGCCCGAGCCGCGCTTGGCCCTGGGCCAGGGGTTGACCGGGATCGCCAGCGCGGTGATCGATATTTCCGACGGGCTGGCGCTTGATCTGGAAAATCTCTGCCGCGCTTCCGGGGTTGGGGCAAAAGTGCATCTCGAGCGGGCGCCGTTGTCCGGGCCGGCCAAAAAATATGCGGCGGGCGATCAGAAAAAGCTGATCGAATTGCTGACCGCCGGGGATGATTTCGAATTGCTGTTTGCCGTGCCCGTTGAAAAAGCAGACCAGATCCCGAAGCTGGCCAAAACGGCAGGCTTGCCAATCACCGTCATCGGTGAAATAACCGGGGCCGGAGAGTGCCAATTTCTTGACGTAAAAGGCCGGGCCGTCGCATTCCGGAAAAAGGGCTACCGTCACTTTAGCGAGCGGGGATGAATTGAAGCAGATCTTCAGTAAAATTTTGGACAATTCGGCGGGTCTGGCGGTTATCGCCGTGGCTCTTGGAATTGTCGCGATGGCACTGATGTTTGTGATTTTCGATAATGCCTTTGATAACCCCCGCCCCGGGTCAGAGGTGGTCAGCCAGCTGGCCCAAAACAGCCAGGAAGGGTTGGCGGAAGGGGAGCTGTTCCCGCTCCATATCAGGGGCATTCCGGCGCCATTTATTTCGCCCGGGGACGGATCGGCGCTGGGCTATGTGTTTTTGGATATCACGCTGGAAGTGGCCGGGGATGAGGCCCGGCAAAAGGCCGAAGCGGCGCTCGACGGCCTGATCATGGATTTTACCGAACAGGTCAGCAAAAGCGGCGTCGGCATGCCCTCGCGGCCGGGGGTTGTCGATTACGACCGTCTGGCCCGGATCTTTATGGAATTGGCTCAGGCCGAGGTCGGGGGCCGGGGGATCGCCAGGGTGGTTATCCAGGCCTCGCAAGAGAGCTAGATTTTAACCTGGTTAACGGGCCTCCAATGACCGGGTTTTAAGGCCTTGCGAAGTTGCGTCCATTCTGCTTAAAGAACGGCGCTGAGCGGCGTGATTCGATTGCGCCTTTTTTATGAAAACCGATTTGAAAACGGGCAAAAAATAAAACAGGGGACAGGTCTTAAAATGGAAACCACAACAGTTTTATATGGCGCGATCGCGGCCGGAATTTTGGCTGTAATCTACGGGGTTGTCACCCGCGCCTTGATTTTGAAAGCGAGTCCTGGAAATAAAAAAATGCAGGAAATCGCGGCGGCCATTCAGGAGGGGGCCAAAGCCTATCTGAAACGGCAGTACCGGACCATCGCCATGGTCGGCGTGGCGGTGGCCATCGGCCTTTGGCTTTCCCCGCTGGGCATGTACCCGGCGATTGGTTTTGTGATCGGCGCTGTCATGTCCGGGGCGGCCGGCTATATCGGCATGCTGATCTCGGTCCAGGCCAATGTCCGGACCACCGAGGCGGCGCGCAGCGGCCTTCAGCAAGGCCTGACCATGGCTTTTAAAGCGGGCGCGGTGACCGGCATGCTGGTGGCCGGTTTTGCGCTTTTATCGGTGGCTGTTTATTACCTCCTTCTGACCACCCAGTTTGGTTTTGACGCGACCTCCAGAGAGGTCATTAATTCGCTGGTGGCGCTTGGCTTCGGCGGCTCTTTGATTTCCATTTTCGCCCGGCTTGGCGGTGGTATTTTCACCAAGGGCGCGGATGTCGGCGCCGACCTGGTGGGCAAGATCGAAGCCGGCATTCCTGAGGATGATCCCAGGAACCCGGCGGTGATCGCCGATAACGTTGGCGATAACGTTGGCGACTGCGCGGGGATGGCGGCGGACCTGTTCGAGACCTACGTTGTGACCATGACCGCAACCATGGTGCTGACCGCGCTGTTTGTCAAAACCGGGGCCGAAGCCCTGATGTCGCTGCCGCTGGCGATCGGGGCGATTTGTATTGTGACTTCAATTACCGGCACTTATTTTGTGCGCCTCGGCAAATCACAAAATATCATGGGCGCGCTTTATAAGGGCTTTATCGTCACCTCGGTCCTTTCCGTTATTGCGCTTTATTTCGGCCTTAATTTCGTGTTCCCGATGGACACGGTAATCACGGTCGGCGACCGCACCTTTACCGGCCTGGACCTTTATTTTTCGGGCCTGGTGGGGCTGGCCTTAACCGGGTTGATCATCTGGATTACCGAATACTACACCGGGACCCATTACCGGCCCGTGCAAAGCATCGCCAAGGCCTCCCGGACCGGGCATGGCACCAACGTTATCCAGGGGCTGGCGGTGTCACTGGAATCGACCGCGCTGCCGGCAATCGTTATTGCGGTTGCTATTATTGTCGCCTTCAAGCTGGCCGGCGTCATGGGGCTGGGCTTTGCCGCAACTACAATGCTGGCGCTGGCCGGTTTTGTGGTGGCGCTGGATGCCTACGGGCCGGTCACCGACAACGCCGGCGGGATTGCCGAGATGGCGAAATTGCCGAAAGAAGTGCGCAAGCGCACCGATGCTCTCGATGCGGTCGGCAATACCACCAAGGCGGTCACCAAGGGCTATGCGATCGGCTCGGCCGGGCTGGCGGCGCTGGTGTTGTTCGCCGCTTATACCGAGGACCTGAACATCTACTTCAGCGATGTCGTGGTCGATTTCAGTCTCTCCAACCCTTATGTCGTGGTCGGCCTTCTGATGGGGGCTTTGCTGCCGTATCTGTTCGCCGCGCTGGGGATGATGGCGGTGGGCCGCGCCGGCGGCGCGGTGGTTGAAGAAGTGCGTTCCCAGTTCAGGAACGACCCGGGCATCATGAAAGGCACTTCCAAGCCCGATTACGCCAAACTGGTCGACTTGCTGACCAAGGCGGCGATCAAGGAAATGATTGTGCCGTCGCTGCTGCCGGTGCTCGCCCCGATTGCCATTTACTACATTATTCTTTTCGTTGGCGGCCAGGGGGCGGCGTTTGCCGCGCTTGGCGCGCTGCTGCTGGGAGTGATTGTCGGCGGGCTTTATGTGGCGATTTCGATGACCGCCGGGGGCGGCGCCTGGGATAACGCCAAGAAATTCATCGAGGACGGCCACTACGGCGGCAAGGGCTCGGACGCCCACAAGGCGGCGATCACCGGCGATACCGTTGGCGATCCTTATAAGGACACCGCCGGCCCAGCGATCAATCCGATGATCAAAATCACCAATATTGTGGCGCTGCTGCTGCTGGCGATGCTGGCGTCCTGAAAGACCCGCTTGCAGACCAAAGAATAGCCCCGGTTTTTCCGGGGCTTTTTTTGAATGATTTACAGGTTACTGGCCGGGCAGGGTGGAGAAGCGTCCGATGTTCGAGAAAATCTGCTCAAAAAGCCCCAGCTTCTTGCCCCGGGTCGGGGTTTTGTCCTTGCGTGGTTTAATATCGCGGGCGTCCGCCAGGGTATAGCTGCGGGTTTCCGCCACCACCCCGTCCTGATCAAAATGGACCGCCAGGATATTGCGCCGGATAGCCTGCGGCTTGAAGAACGAGCGCCGCCTGGTAAGCTCGCTGATGTAGTACCAGACATCATCGTCAAAGGTGCTCACCAGCGAAGGATTGCCCATGTCCTCCTGGACCGAGGTTTTGTTGTCCAGCCCGGCCAGGATGCCTTCGGAAATATCTTTATCGAAAACAAAGCCGCGCGGCTGACGCTCAATGGTGCATCCGGCGACGCCGAGGCCAAGCAAAATGGCGGCGCTGAAGAGAAGTTTTTTTCTGTGTCGGGTCTTAAAACCAGCGGCCTTCATATCCATATAACCTTAAATTAATTGACGGATTCGTTTTTTGTTTTTAAATCGCGCGGTCAGGTGTAAAACCTTTCGCGAAAATAGCAAATGCAAAATGGCAATCTTTGGGCGCCAAGTCAATTTCACATTTCAAGAATCAGGAAAATAAGGGCTATGGGGCTGGTAAAAACATTGAAAAGCAGATTTTCGCGCAGGCGAGCCGATCAGGACGTGGTGTTTGCCCTTTACAATGATCTGGTCGGCCTGGCGCGCAGGCAAGACCTTTACAAGAAATTTGCCATCCCGGACACCCTGGACGGACGGTTTGAGGCGATTGTCCTTCACCTGGCGCTGTTTCTGGTGGGCACCAGGGATGTTTTGGAAGGGGCCGGCAAAAGGCGGCTGGGACGCGATCTGAACCAGGTTTTCCTGAAAGACATGGACCGGAATTTACGTGAAATGGGGGTCGGCGACCTGAGCGTCGGCAAACAGGTGAAAAAAATGGCTTCGGCCCACTACGGCCGGTTGCGCAGTTACGAGCAGGCGCTGACCGGAAAGGATGCTTCCCGGCAGCTGAAGACAGCTTTGAGGCGCAATCTGTACCGGGGCGAGAAAGTCTCAGGGAGCAAAGTGGCGGGCCTGGCCAACTACAGCCTTGCCCTCTATGCCAAATTCAAGACCCTCAGCGCCGCCGGTATTCTGGCCGCCAAGATCAAAGGGGTGGTCTCATGACCCCCGAAATCATCTTTATGGCGGATATCCCGGCGCTGGCCAAAAGCACCAAGTTCTTGCGAATTACGGCTTCCGCCCGGGAGCGAAAAGTTCTGGCGAAAAGGATTGAGGTGCCGGAGTTGCTGGCCTTTGAGGCCACATTTGAGGCCCAAAAGAAAGGCGGCGGGATCTATCTGGTAACCGGCACGGTCAAGGCCCGCATGAAACAAACCTGCGTGCGCACCCTTGATTTGATTGAGACATCCCTGGACCAGCCGTTTAGCGTGAGGTTCATGGATGAGAAGCTTTTTGGCGCGTTTCAACACGAGGAACAGCAGGGGGAAATTGGGGACCATGAGCTTTTGACCGGAGAGAGCGTCAACCTGGGGGAAATCGCGGTCCAGTACCTGTCGCTGTTTGTTGATCCCTATCCCGCTGGTGAAGGCGCGCCCGGAGAAAAAGACCCGGGCGGCCAGGCGAGATTCCAGAGCGGGGACCGCCGCGGGGCAGGGGCCAGTCCTTTCGCCATTTTAAAAAAACTTGATAAGAAGGGTTGAACCGGGGGCGTTATAAGGTATCTTGTCGCGGCATTTTGGCTTGAGAGGAATTTAGCGTGACCAAAGGGATCATTTTGGCGATCGACGCCATGGGCGGAGACAAAGGCCCGGTGATGACGGTGGAAGGCACCGCCATTGCCGCCAAGCGTTTTCCCGAAGCCCGGTTTCTGATGTTCGGCAAGAACCAGGTGCTAAGGCCGCTGATCGCCCAGTACAAGTCATTGCAAGACCGGGCCGAGATCCGCCACACCTCGGATGTGGTGGAGATGGAGGACAAACCCTCATCGGCGATCCGCACCGGGCGCAATTCCAGCATGGGACTGGCGGTCAAGGCGGTCAAGGAGGGCGAGGCCGATGTCGCTATTTCCGCCGGCAATACCGGCGCGCTGATGGGCCTGGCCAAGATTACGCTCAGGACCATGCCGGGGATCAGCCGCCCCGCGCTGGCCACCATCCTGCCGGCTTTAAAGCGTGATGTGGTGATGCTGGATCTCGGCGCAAATGTTGATTGCGACGAAAAAAACCTGGTCCAGTTCGCGATCATGGGGGCCGCGTTCTCGCGCACCGTCCTGCACCAGACCTTGCCGCAGGTGGCGCTTCTGAATGTCGGAGTTGAGGAGCTGAAGGGCAGCGACAGCGTGAAAAAAGCGGCAAAAATCCTCAAAGAGGCCAACCTGCCGATGCAGTTTGAGGGGTTTCTCGAGGGTGACAGCATCGGCATTGGCGATGTCGATGTGGTGGTCACCGACGGCTTTACCGGCAATATCGCGGTCAAGACCGCGGAGGGAACCGCCAAGCTGATCGCCGAGCTGCTGCGGCGCGCTTTTTACCGTAATTTTATCACCAGAATAGGCTTTTTGTTCGCCAAGGGTGGGCTCGACTGGATCAGGAAACACCTTGACCCCAACACCCACAATGGCGCTGTTTTCCTTGGCCTGAACGGCCTGGTTGTCAAAAGTCACGGCAGCTCCTCGGCCTCCGGCTATGCCGAGGCGATCCAGGTGGCGGTGGAAATGCACCGCAACAACATCATCGAACTGATTACCGAAGATTTGAAGAATTTCAGCGGGGATGAAGCCGTGACCCCGGCGCTCAAGGAGTAATAATCAGCATGACCAAATACCGTTCTGTCGCCCTTGGTTGCGGATCTTACCTGCCCGAAAAGGTCCTGACCAACGATGACCTGGCCAAAATGGTCGACACTTCCGATGAATGGATCCGGGCCCGCACCGGCATCAAACGCCGCCATATCGCCGCCGATCATGAGCTGACCTCCGATTTGGCGCTGAAAGCGGCCCGGGAGGCGCTGGGGGCAGCCGGGCTGAAGGGCGGCGATCTGGACCTGATCGTGATGGCCACCTCGACCCCGGACCAGACCTTTCCCGCCACCGCCACCGTGGTCCAGGCCGCTCTCGGCATGACGGGCGGGTTTGCCTTTGACCTGCAGGCGGTGTGCTCGGGCTTTGTTTACGCCATGGCGGTCGCCGACAATTTCATCAAGGCCGGCCAGGTCAGGCGCGCGCTGGTGATCGGCGCCGAGACTTTTTCCCGAATTCTCGACTGGCAGGACCGCAGCACCTGCGTATTGTTCGGCGATGGCGCCGGCGCGGTGGTGCTGGAGGCGGCTGAGGATACCGGCTCGCCAGACCAGCCGGGTATTTTTTCCACCCATCTCCATTCCGATGGCCGGTACCACGACTGCCTTTACGTCGATGGCGGTCCCGGCTCGACCAAAACCGTCGGCCATTTGCGGATGAAGGGGCGGGAGGTGTTCAAGCACGCCATCAACAACCTGGCGGCGGTGGTTGAAGAAGCGCTTGAAGCCAATGGCATGACTGCGGATGACATCGACTGGGTGGTGCCGCACCAGGCCAACAAACGGATTCTCGACGGCACCGCGAGGAAATTCTCGATCCCCGCCGAAAAGGTAATAATCACCGTTGAAGAACACGCCAATACCTCCGCCGCATCGATCCCGCTGGCGCTCTCAGCCGCGATCAAGGACGGGCGAATCCGCAAAGGGGATGTGCTCTTAATGGAGGCGATGGGCGGCGGATTTACCTGGGGCGCGGTGCTGATGCGCTGGTAAAGCATCAAATATTTCCAAAAATCAGTGAATTTTCACCTCATCTAGTTGTTTAAGGGTTTATTCTATCCCTTTGATATTGACGCATCTTTTCCGCTTCGGTACGGTTTTGTCCTGACGGCTGGCATCATATCTTTACGTCACACCTGATTGGGCAGTGAAATTTAAGGGGGTCATCTATGTCTGATAAAACATTAACCCGGGCGGATATTTCAGAAGCAGTTTACGAAGAGGTGGGGCTTTCGCGGCATGAATCCGCTGAACTTGTGGAAACGGTCCTGGGCGAGATTGCCGCGGCGCTGGTCGCCGGCCACAACGTCAAGATTTCCTCGTTCGGCAGTTTTGTGCTGCGGGATAAAAACGGGCGTATCGGGCGCAACCCGAAAACCGGCGAGGAAGTGACAATTGCGCCGAGAAGGGTGCTGACCTTCCGGCCCAGCCAGGTGCTGAAACAAAAGCTCAACGCCTCCCTGAGGGACAGTTAAAACTCAATGCGATGGTGAAAAAATCAAAACGGGCCTTTCGAACCATCAGCGAAGCGGCGCATGACCTGGATGTTCCGCAGCACGTCCTGCGCTTCTGGGAGACCAAGTTTTCAGCCATCAAACCGATGAAACGGGGCGGCAAAAGGCGTTTTTACCGCCCTTCCGACATCCGCCTCCTGAAAGCCATCAAGCACACCCTTTATGACCGCGGCCAAAGCATCAAGGCGGTCCAGCTGCTGATCAAGAAAAGCGGCGTGAAAACCTTCGTCGCGGACTGGAAAGCGGCTGCCGGCATTATCGAGCCGGCCGAACAGGCCCCGGCGCCAGCCCCTGAGCCGGCGGTCAAAGCGAAGGAGCCAGAGGAGCCCGGCCTCTCCTTTGAGCCGGAAGCGGAACCCGCGCCCGAGCCGGAACCGCCGCCGGAACCGCCGCCGGAAGTGACGCCGGAAGTGGCGCTCGAGCCGGCCCCCGAAGCTGCCCCGGAAGCGGCTGCGAAAACCCCCGCCGATGATGATACCATCAAGATCTCCAAAGACCTGGTGCGCGCCCTGGTCGCCGACCTCAAGGCGCTGCGCGCCCTGATCGACCGGATTCCTTAATTATCCCTCACGCAAATTGACCTCCGGTCAATGCTCCGGGAGGGCGGGGAACGATCCCCGGGCGCACGCTTGTGCGCCGGAAGGTTCTTCCTTTAACTGTCATGCCCGCGCAGGCGGGCATCCGGCTTTTTTTGTTTCTGAACAAGGTTTCCGGGAAAGACAGGAGGATTAATATCTGTATCTACTACAGCTACAGATATGTAAATTGTCCATTGCTCAACCTATATCGAAAATCGATATAGGTCGCCTTACATGGCTAACAATGTGAAAAAAGAGTGCCTTTTTCCTATTTAAAATGTTGCCTGATTTCAAGAGCGGCGCTATAAACCGCCTCGACGGTCCGGAGCGTAGCGCAGCCTGGTAGCGCACTTCACTGGGGGTGAAGGGGTCGTGGGTTCGAATCCCGCCGCTCCGACCATCCGCCTTCGCCAAGGCTACGGCGAGACAAGGCCCTAAGGAGCCTTGAATTGCGAGCAGGAGTGTCGCGCCATAGCTTCTCGCCCCGGCGAAGCCTCCGGCGTAGCCAAGGTTAGCGACGGCGGAAGCCTTGGCGTAGGAGGACTGTTGGTAGCTAAGAGACTTCGCCAAGGCTTGGGCGTGACAGGCTTTTCTGTCAGGTCCGGTATTTTCCCCAGATGAACTCCGGCACAAAGGTCAGGCCGACCGCGGCCAAGGTGCCCCACACTGCATAGTTCATCCCGTCCCGGCCGAGGTCGATAACCTGAAAACCGGCCAGGCCAACCAAACCTGCCCCGGCCAAAAGAACCGGGCCGGAAAGATAACAATGACGGCGCTTACAACGCCTGGCGTTCAAAAGACAGCCGGCGCCCATCCAGATAAAGGACGCCATGATGACAAGTGTGCTTACGGTTATTCCGGGGCGAAGGAAATTAAGCGATAAAATGGCCAGGATCGGAATGCCCCAGCCAACCATGAAACTGGAGAGGCGGGCCGAATAATCCCGGGTCTTGCCGGAATTTGCTTCTTGTTTTTGCCGGGGCATTATTTTTCTTCTTCTGCCGTGTGCTCAAGAGCCTCAATAATCTTTTCCAGACGCGGCGCCCGTCCACCGGGATAAATCCGGCAGGCGGCCGCTTCTGTTGGCGGTTTTCCTTCAACATCTATTCCATCAACCAGGATCGAAGGGGAGGGCCAGTTGCGGTACTTCTCCGGGCTTCCGGGGGCATGGATATCGACTTCCTCGACCAAAAGGCGGTCAAGAGAAAGGCTTTTCAAGGCCTTTTTTATAACCTCCCGGGTCTCCTCCACATTGGGGCAGCCGGGGAAGTACAGAAGCTGGATTTTTACCGGACTAATCATTTTTAACCTTTCGCATTTTGACCACCCTAAACCCTGTAGCTGCTACAGGCGCAAGAGGTTTTTTAAATAAATTGAAATTTGTCTTTTTGCTCTTGAAACGCCAACCCAGAACACCTGTATCTAATACAGCTACAGGTATTGAAAAAGGGGCTGGAAAAGTGAACAAGGACATGCGAGGTGAAACGGAAATCCATGTGAAACGGTATTTAAAAAAAGAGCAGCAAATAGCCTTTTTCATAATTGGATGGTGTGATCAGATATCTGTATCTAATACAGCTACAGATATGGCATAAAAGCCCTTGAAAGAATGAATATGAAATTCAGGACAAGAGAATTGTTCAGGCATGAGGGGGGGATTGGGGTTTCAGTCGTTTTCCAATATCTGTATCTCATACAGCTACAGATATTGGGTAAGACCTGATAAGGGGAATAAAAAGGGAATTCAGATATTACAACAAATTCAGCAAAAAAATGGCGCCTGGTCTTTTTGCTTTTGAGACAGTAGTAATCCATATCTGTATCTCATACAGCTACAGATATGGAATTAGCGCCTTTAAAGGAGTGAGTGTGGAATTCAGGCCAAAGAAATTATTCAGGCACGAGGATGGATTGAGGTTTTCGTTATAATCAAATATCTGTATCTCATACAGCTACAGATATGAGTTAATGCCTTGCCGGTAAAGGGGAATAACCTTGGGCATGAAAAAGAATTCAGATGCGAAAAGGAGTGCTGACTTTGGTTGTTCCTCAATACCTGTGGTCCCCTACAGCTACAAATATGTCATTTAGCCTGGAAGCTGGCCCCCGCCCACTCCTTATTGGTATTATCCCATATCTGTATCTAATACAGCACCAGATAAGTGATTTTCGGGAAGATTGGGCACACGGCTTTTTGCCGATATAATCAAATACCTGTATCACCTACAGCACCAGGTATAATGTCTGGCCAGAAGATTGCCGGGAACCCCTTGCCAGTATTATCCAATACCTGTATCTAATACAGCTACAGATATGAATATAACCAATGCCGGGAAGAGCAGGGAATTCAGAAAAACAAGGTAATTCGGGTAAAAAATCAGGACCAAAGGAGCAGCGGCATGCTGATCAAAATCGGGGAGCTTTCCCTGAAAACCGGGGTTCACATTGAAACCATACGCTACTATGAACGCCTGAGGTTGATCCCCAAACCGGGCCGCTCGGAAGCCGGGCACCGGGTCTATTCGGAGAGCCATAAAAAACGCCTGTCCTTTATCCGGCGCTGCCGGGGGCTGGATTTTTCGCTCGGCGAA
The DNA here is from genome assembly GCA_022566215.1 of Pseudomonadota bacterium. Taxonomy (GTDB): domain Bacteria; phylum Pseudomonadota; class Alphaproteobacteria; order Sphingomonadales; family SMXR01; genus SMXR01. The sequence continues at coordinate 12,062 of JADFJJ010000036.1, forward strand.
ATCCGCTACCTGTTGCAGACCGCCGAAGCGGACAATCCCAGTTGCGCCGATGTCGAAAAATTTTCCAAAAAACACCTGGATTTAATCCGCGCCAAAATCAGGGACTTGAGAAAAATGGAAAAAACCATGAAAAACTTGCTCGGCGAATGCCAGGCCAACCGCGCCCCGGGCTGCCCGCTGATCGATGTGCTTTATGAGGGCTGATTCCTTCTTTTTCGATATTTTTTCAAATAAGGCTTGAAGCTGTAGTTACTACAGGCCCTATGTAAGGCCCTGACCGCTGTTTTATTGGTCCTAAATTTAATGGAAATTTGCCTCTTTCCATAGGTAAAATTTCTGGAGTAAGAAAAATGAAATCAACCTTGCTGGCGATTGGCGGATTGTTCGGAGCTACCGGGGCCTTGGCCTGTTCGCTTTGACATTTCACCAATTTTTATCATTTTTCAGGTCCTCAAAAGAAAGCGATTGACACTACATTTACGGTAGAGTTTGGACAAGGGAAAATAATTCGAATCGGAACGATTTAAAAATGGTTATTTACAAGGCGATTTTTATTTTGATGGTATTTTCCGGTGGGTACGGGACCTCTTTTGCGGTCCCGATTACCACCAATACCGCCTTGCCGGTAAGCCAGAAGGAAATTATTGTCCGGGAGAAAATTGTCTTTAGCAAAGCCCAGGACCAGCAAGGCCCGATCGGCCGGGAGGCGGCCGGAGTGAGTGTCCTGACGGTGATCGGTTACGGCGTCACGCCTAAACTGGCTGCTTTCTTTATCCTGCCGACACAATACAAAAGGCTAAGGACGCTGGCGGGCGACCGTGATGCCTTTGGCATCGGCGATGTCAGCCTGTTTTTCCGCTATACCGTTTACAGCAAGGATGCAGTCGGGCGGACCTTCCGGATTGCCCCGTTTCTGGGGGTAAAGGCTCCCACCGGAGATGATAACAAATCGGATTCCCTGGGCCTTTTACCTGCGCCGGTGCAGCTTGGCACCGGCTCGTGGGATGTTTTTGGCGGGCTGATCGTCACCTATGCAAGTGTTGACTGGAACCTTGATGTTCAATCCGGTTTCCGCGTCAACACCAGGCACAGCGGAAACAAGGCCGGAAACCTATACCGGGGGGATATTTCTTTCCAGTACCGGCTGCTTCCGAATAAAATCGATCGCGCGACCAAAGGTTTTTTTTACGGCGTGATCGAAGCGAATTTGATCTATCAGGAAAAAAACACAATGAATCTCCTGTTCGATCAAAACACCGGCGGAACCACGCTTTATATTGTTCCGGGCATTCAGTATGCGGTCAGGAGATGGGTCGCCGAATTGGCGGTTCAAATCCCGGTTATTCAAGATCTGAACGGGACCGCGCTGGGCCGTGATTTTGCCATCCACACCGGACTTAGACTAAACTTTTAAACAAAGGAGCATATTATGAAAAAATATCTTTTGAGTATTGCCGCCGGGCTGTTTTTTGCCGCCCCGGTTTGGGCGGGTGAAATACAGTACGATATTTCGCTGGACGGCATTACCTGCCCGTTCTGTGTCGCCACCTCGGAACGGGCGCTGGCAAAAATTGACGGCGTCAGACTGGTTTCCGGCGATCTTGAGACCGGAATAATCCGCGTTTGCGCCGATGACTCCGTGAAGTTTACCGATGCCCAGTTGACAAAACTGTTCCTCAAGAAAGGTTTTACCTATCGCGGCATGAGCGTCAGCAATTCGTGCGACAACTTTGAAAGCTCTACGGTCCTGAGTGAAGAGGAAATGGATGCCAAAATTGCCAAACATGCCGCAATGGGACATGGCGATGAAGATGAAAACGCCGATTGGTACGAAACGGAAGATGATCACGATCATGAAGGCCATAACCATGATGAAGACGGTCATGATCACCAGGATGATGAGACCCTTTAATTAATGAAAATGAAATCCGAATTGACCCGCTCCGAAGAGATCGTCGAGGGGAAAAACTGGGGGTGGCTGGTTCTTTTCGCCACCACTACGACGCTGGTTTGCTGCGCCCTGCCCATTATGCTGGTAACGGTAGGACTGGGCGCGGTCTCAGCCGCCCTTTTTTCCAATCTTCCCTTTCTGGTGACGCTGGCGAAATTCAAGCTGTGGTTTTTCACCGGCAGCGGCTTGCTTCTGGCGCTTTCCGGGTGGCTGCTCTACCGCCCGGGCCGGGCCTGTCCCATCGACCCGGCTCTGGCCAAACAATGTGACAAAGCCCACAAGTGGAACCTGCGCTTTTTTTGGACAGGGGTTATCTTTTGGGCCATCGGCTTTATAGCCGCCTATCTTTCCCTGCCCATTCTTGAATGGCTGGAGGGGTAACCCAAAGTTGTTTTATTAGACGATAAATAGTATCTTTTGTGGCCGGATATTGTTGTGGCCATCATTCTGGCCTCTTTGTTCCCGCATTCCGCGTTTTTGATTATTCACCAGGCTCAAAAGGAATTCAGGATGCACCAAAGCCAACCGAGTTGGTTTGAAAAAGACCGGACCCGGCGCACGGGCTGCCCGCTGATCGATGTGCTTTATGGGTGACGGGGGCGGGTGGATTTGAATCCCGCCGCTTCGGTTATTTTTAGGATTTTTTCTTTTATTTATTTTCTTTGCCATATTTGTGTTTGCGAAGTTCTATTTTTTCCTCGGCGCTTTTTCTTTCCTGTTCAATCATGTTAGAAAGGTTAGCCCTATACCTTTCGGCAAAATTTCTTACCTTTGGATCGGGGTCTTGAAGCCAATCTTCAATTTGGTCGTAACGTTTCTGCCATGCCTCAACAAAACCAAACTCGCCCATGACTACCCCTGTGCTGTCAAGGACACTGGCAACAGACCCTATTCTCTTCCTATCTCCTTCTGGGAGATGTTTGACTATTTCTCTACAAATCTCTTTTAAGAAAGGTTCCCCCTCATAGTTTCTAAGGATATCAACAACGAAATCTATATTTTCTAACTTACCAGCTTGGACCAATTTTATGAGTGTTTTTTCAAAATCACTCGGAAAGTCTTTAAATATGTTTTTCAATAATTGGCCCCCTTTGAATTGGAATAAATGAGAGTCTTTTTTGAACC
>JADFJJ010000037.1 GCA_022566215.1 Pseudomonadota bacterium
CCCTTTGGATGATTGAACAGGGTATCGCAGATCCTGATCGTATATGCATCATGGGATGGAGCTATGGAGGATATGTCGCCCTGACAGCAACCTTTAATACGCCTGATCTTTACAAATGCTCTATCAGTGTGAACGGTGTGACTGACCTTCCGGCGATGCTTTATGATTATAGTAATTTTACAGGGGCCGCTTCATATTGGAAACGCCACATAGGGGAGGATAAAGAGCAAAACAAGCAGACGTCAGCGATCTATAATATAGATAAAATAAAAATGCCGGTCCTGGTCATTGCCAATCGTGATGATCCAACTGTCAATTATAAGCAATCCACATCTTTCGTTAAAAAAATGGAAAAGGCGGGAAAATCGGTTCGGTATTTTGAAATCAAAGAAGGTGGGCACGGCGCTTTGGAGGGTGTCGGCCGCGCCGTAATTCTGAAAGAGGCTGAAAAATTCCTGAAAGAAAATATCGGGAGTTGATCTTTATCGTTTGATTTTTTCAGCCAGGGCCAACAGGCGCTGGGCATTCTCGACATGAAGCGCCTCGACCAGTTTCCCGCCGACCAGGGTCACGGCTTTTCCCATGCGCTGCGCCTCTTCAAATCTTAAGACTATTTTCCGGGCTTCTTCAAGTTCATCCCGGGAAGGGGCATAGGCGTCATTCGCCCCCTCGATCTGGCTTGGATGAATAACCGTTTTGCCATCAAAACCCATCTCCGCCCCCTGGCGGCAAGCGGCCAAAAACCCCTGGCGGTCCTTGATGTCGATATGGACCCCGTCAATAACCGAAAGGCCGCCCGCCCGGGCCGCTAACAGACACAGCGAAAGGCTGAATAAAATCGGCTCTCTGGTGGGTGTGTGACGGGCATGCAGGTCTTTCACCAAATCATTTGTTCCCATCACCAGGCATTCCAGCCTGGTGGGCTGACGTGTGATTTGAGCAATATTGAGAACCCCAAGCGGGGTCTCGATCATAAACCAAAGCCTGGTTTTGGGAGCAAAGCCCGCTTCTTCAATCAAACCTTCCGCGGCCATTGCATCTTCATGGCTTTCGATTTTCGGGAATACAATGGCATCAATTTTTTCATCCCGAAAAGCCCTCAGATCATCCTCGACCCACTGTGTGCCCAATCCGTTGACGCGGACAGTAATATACTTGTCCGGTGGTGCGGATTTTAAAAAGCTCTTAAGATTTTCCCTGGCCTCCCTTTTTTTGGCCGGGGCAACACCGTCTTCCAAATCCAGGATCAGGGCATCCGCCTCCAGGGTGCTCACCTTTTTCAGCGCCCGGGTATTTTCACCCGGAACATAAAGCACGCTTCTTAAGGGATGAGTGATTTGGCCCATTACATTTCCTTTCAAAAAGAACCCCCGCGCGTTTATTTGCGCAGGGGTATCTTAAAAGAGAAACACTAAATTAGGAAAGACTTATCCGGCATCCCAGCCACACTGTTTGCCGGCGTTTTTCTCATCCAGCCAATCTTTCAGGGGTGCGAAGTAGGCGAGAATCGCCGAGCCATCCATTTCCCTGGTGCCGGTAAAGGCTTCCAGCGCGTCCGGCCAAGGCTTGCTCGACCCCATTTCCAGCATCGTGTTCAGACGGTCACCCACTTCCCTGTTGCCGTAAATCGTACAGCGGTGCACCGGCCCCTGCCAGCCAGCCATGTCGCACGCCGCTTTGTGGAACTGGAACTGCAGGATATGGGCCAGGAAGTAGCGCATATAGGGGACATTGCCCGGAATATGGTACTTGGCGCCGGGGTCGAAATCGGCTTCGGTGCGTTCCACCGGCGGGGTTACGCCCTGATACTGTTCACGCAGCGCCCACCATCCGGCATTGTAGTTTTCCGGCGAAATTTCACCGCTGAACACTTTCCAGCGCCACTGGTCAACCACCAGGCTGAAGGGCAGGAAGGCAATCTTGTCCAGAGCCTGGGACAGAAGCAGGCCAATATCCGCGGAAGCATCCGGCTCTTCATCCAGCAATCCCAACTGCACCAGATAGTTGGGGGTAATCGAAAGAGCGATGAAATCGCCAATCGCCTCGTGAAAACCGTCATTGGCGCCGCCCTGGTAAATCGGACCGTGAATTTTATACGCCCGCTGATAGAAATTATGGCCAAGTTCATGATGGATTGTATTGAAATCTTCCCCGGTGATGTCGATGCACATCTTGATGCGGAAGTCTTCATCGTCAATATCCCAGGCGCTGGCATGACACTGGACGATGCGGTCCTGGGGCTTGGTAAACAGCGAACGCTCCCAGAAGGTTTCCGGCAGCGGCTCAAACCCGAGCGAGGTAAAGAACGCCTCACCGGTTTTGACCATCTGTATTTCGTCATAGCCGGCATCGACCAGAAGCTGGGTCAGGTCATAACCGGGATCGGCATCGCCTTCCGCCACCAGCGGGAAAACATTGCCCCATTGCTGGGCCCAGATATTGCCAAGAAGGTGCGCCGGGATCATGCCGCTGCCGGTCACGGCGGCATCGCCATATTGATCAACCAGCCGGTCGCGGACATAACAATGGAGCGATTCATAAAGCGGTTGAACCTGACCCCAGAGGCGGTCGGCCTCGGCGGTAAATTCATCCGCCGGCATATCATAGCCTTCGCGCCATAAAGCCCCGGTGTCGGCGAAGCCAAGCTCTTGCGATCCTTGGTTGGCAATTTCCACCATGCGGGCATAATCATCGCGCATCGGCGGCGAGACAGTGCGCCAGCCCTGCCAGACATCCTTCAATTCGGCCTCGTTGCGGGAAGTCGCCATGATTTTGATAATATCAACATCGGCCAGCCCGTTGTATTTACCGAAGGCATATGTGCTTTCCAGCCCGGTGGTAATTTCCGCCAACTCAGCCATTTTTTCCGGATCATCCGGGGCCGGGAGGGTCAGTCCACGGCGGAGGCTGTCCATCTTGCGCCGGGTGTCAAAATCCAGTTCCACATCGTTGTAGCGGCTTGCTTCCTTGGAAAGTTTTACACCGAGAGAGGTAAACTCTTCACTGACCTTAGTCACCAGCCAGTTGGAATCATGAGTGAAAAAGTTGGCCTGAATCCAAAAAACATGACCTGCGTATTCGCCCAATTCCTGGAATGTGTTTTCGGTTTCGGAAATAAATGCCATCGCAGTTTCCGCAGTCGGTTCCGAGGCCGCGTCCCGGGCGGCATAATTGTCAATCACCCAGTAGGCCGCCGCTCCCAACAAAATGCCGACCGCGCCGATGCTGACTTTATTCATAATAATCTCCTTGCTGTCCGATGAAACTTGCCTGCATAAAAACTCGTCAGGAATTGAGCATTAACGGTCACGATGAGTCAAGCGAAGAGCGATACGGCAAAAACCGGAGCTTGTTATTTAAGGTAAGTATTGATCAAAAGTTCGGCGATCTGGACGGCATTGAGCGCCGCGCCTTTTCTTAAGTTATCGCTGACCACCCAGAAATTGAGCCCGTTTTTTACCGTCGGGTCTTGCCTAACCCGGCTGATAAAAGTGGCATACTCGCCCACGCACTCCACCGGCGTTATAAAATCTTCAGCGTCCTCAATATCGTGGACAATAACCCCTGGGGATTTTTTCAGGATCTCTCTGGCGTCGTTTGCGGACAATGGGTTTTCAAATTCCACGTTGACCGCCTCGCTGTGGCCAATAAACACCGGAACCCGGACGCAAGTGGCCGTCAGCTTGATTTTGGGGTCAAGAATTTTGGCCATCTCCCGGGCCATTTTGTTTTCCTCGGCGGAATTCCCGCCGCTATCAAAATCACCGATTTTCGGGATCAGGTTAAAGGCGATCTGTTTGGGGAACACCTTGGGCGCCGTCACCTCACTGACAAAGATTGAGCGGGTTTGGTGATACAGTTCATCCATCGCCCCTTTGCCAACGCCGGAGACCGACTGATAGGTGGCCACCACCACTCTTTTCACTGTCGCGGCATCGTGAAGGGGCTTCAGCGCCACCGCCAGTTGCGCGGTGGAACAGTTGGGGTTGGCGATAATGTTCTTTTTGGAATAATCCTTCAGGGTCCTCCCGTTGACCTCGGGAACCACCAGGGGGACATCCTTGTCCATCCGGAAAAGCGATGAATTGTCAATCGCCACCGCCCCGGCCCGGGCGGCCTGAGGCACGTATTTTTTCGAGATTTCGGATCCTGCGGCAAAAAAGGCAATGTCGGTGCCGGCGAAATCAAAACCTTTGAGCTTCTGGACTTGGAGCGGGCCCTTGTCACCAAAATCCACCTCAACCCCCTCGGATTTATCCGAAGCCAGGGCGATAACCTGGTCGGCGGCAAACCGGCGCTCGGTCAGGATGTTCAGGATTTCCCGCCCGACGTTTCCGGTGGCCCCGACAATGGCGACTTTATATCCCATTTGCTTTTTACCTCTTAAGCGCCCTTATAAAAAAATCCTGCGTGGCTGAAAATAACAGTCACACAGGATTTTGGCAATTTCTGGATGCCAGGGCCCGAACCTAATCTTTTTTGGTGGTTGTTTTCCTGGGGGCTTTCTTTTCAGCTTTAGTCTTGGAAGCAGCTTCCTTTGCCGGAGCGGCTTTTTGCCTGGTCTTGACCGGGCGGGCTTCCTGCTTTTCGGCGATTCTGGCGGCCTTGCCGGTCCTGCCCCTCAAATAATAGAGCTTGGCGCGGCGAACCTTGCCCCGGCGCAACACTGTAATTTTGTCGATGATTGGCGAATAAAGCGGGAAAACACGCTCAACCCCCTCACCGTAGGACAGTTTTCTGACAGTAAATGAAGAATTGATCCCCCTGTTTGTCTTGGCGATGCACACCCCTTCAAAGGCCTGAATGCGCTCGCGGCTGCCTTCCTTGATTTTTACATCAACCCGGAGGCTGTCGCCCGGTGCAAATTTCGGAATTTCCTTGCCTTCAAGAAGTTTGGCAATTTGCTCTTTTTCATATTTTTCAATGGCATTCATGACTTAACCTTTTTGTTTTTAATTCCAGCAACGTAGCGTTTCCACAAATCGGGGCGCCGTTGCCTGGTCAGATTTTCTGACATTTCAAGTTGCCAGGCCTTGATTTTTGCGTGGTGGCCTGAAGTCAATACTTTGGGAATTTCCAAACCTTCCCAAACTTGGGGACGTGTATACTGCGGATATTCCAAAAGTCCAGAACTAAAACTTTCTTCCCTAAGGCTTTCTTCATCACCAATGACGCCGGGAAGCAGCCTGATAATACTGTCCAGAACCACAAAGGCCGCTGGTTCGCCGCTTGAGAGCACATAATCACCGATACTGACCTCTTCAACCTCACGGGCCTTCAAGACCCTTTCATCCACCCCCTCAAACCGCCCGCAGATCAGGGTGATGCCTTCCCCCTGGGCGAACCGGGCGGCCATTTCCTGGTTGAAAAGTTTGCCGCGCGGGGAAAGATAGATAAGCGGCCGGTCTTTCTTTACCCCGGCCCGGGCGGCATCAATGGCTTTGCCCAGCACATCGGCCCGCAAGATCATTCCCGGGCCGCCGCCGGCGGGTGTATCGTCAACGGTGCGGTGCCGGTCTTCGGCATAATCGCGGATATTGATGGCCTCAACCGACCATTTGCCTTCCTCAAGCGCTTTGCCGGCCAGCGACACGCCAAGCGGGCCGGGAAACAGTTCCGGGAACAGGGTTAATATTTGCGCCTTGAAAGTCATGGATTTCCTTCAACCTCCAGCCAGCCTTCGGGGTCGATGATCAGGACGCCTTTTTTAAGGTCGATGTCCTTTATCACTTCACCCCGGAAAGGCACCAGCAGGGTTTTCCCTACCCCTTTTTGGGGCTTGTCCAGTTCTATTTCGATCACATCCCCGGCGCCAAAATTATTAATTCCGGTGATGTTTCCAATTCTCCAGCCGGCCATGGTGATAACGCTTAAATTCACCAGATCGGCGTGATAATATTCCCCCGGCGGCAGCGTTTTAAGCTGTTCCTTGTTAATAAAGACCTCCTGGCCCTTCCAGCTTTTTGCCTGCTCGGGGGTGGTGACCCCTTCGAGCGTTACCACAAATCCATCCTTCAGTTGTTGGCCGAAGGAAAGGGGGAGTATCTCACCGGATTTGGTAAAAAAAGCCTGATATTGCTTCAAGGTTTCCAGGCGTCCGGTAAAACTTTTCAGCCGGATGCCGCCCTTGACCCCGTAAGGGTCCGAAAACCGGCCAACACAAGTGAGGCCTTTTTCTGGTCCGGGCGGCATCAGGTTTTTCAGGGGTTTAATCCTCTTTCTTTTCTTTGGCTTCCTCAGCGGGCTTTTCCTCGGCCTTGGCTTCCTCAGCCGGTTTTTCCTCAGCCTTGGCTTCCTCAGCCGGAACTTCTTCTGCTTTTACCTCTTTGGCGGGTTTTTCTTCGGCCTTGGCTTCCTCAGCAGGAGCTTCCTCTGCCTTTACCTCTTCGGCGGGTTTTTCCTCTGCCTTTACCTTTTCAGCCGGCTTTTCTTGGGTCTTGGCTTCCTCAGCGGGTTTTTCCTCAGCCTTTACCTCTTCGGCAGGCGCCCCTTCCGCTGGAGCGGCGGCTTCAGCGGCGGCGGCTTCCTTGGCCTGTTTTTTGGCTTCGGCTTCAGCCTTTTTCTTGGCTTTCAGGGCTTCTTCCCTGGCCGCCAGTTTTTCCAGGGTCTTGGCCTTTGGCTTCGCTTTCTCGGGATTGAAACGTTTCTTTTTCTTCAGCACCCCTTCGGCTTCCAGAAAGCGGCTGATGCGGTCAGAGGGCTGAGCTCCCTCCCCCAGCCAGTGCTTGATGCGTTCAATATCCATTTTGAGGCGCCCTTCGTGGTCCTTTGGAAGCAGCGGGTTGTAAGTCCCGAGCTTTTCAATGAACCGCCCGTCACGGGGTGAGCGGCTGTCCGCCACCACGATCCGGTAAAAGGGACGTTTCTTGGCGCCCGCGCGGGACATTCTGATTGATAGTGCCATGTTTGGCTTCCTTCCTTTTGGTTAGTGGAGTGTTGGTTCAAAATTATTTTTTCGGGATCATGTCTTCAAAGCCCGGCGGCAGCTGGCTCATGTCAGGCATTCTTCCGGATTTTTCCATTTTACCCATGCGCTTCATCATTTTCGCCATCTGCATGTGCATTTTCAAAAGTTTGTTAATGTCCTGAACGGTGGCGCCGGACCCGGCGGCAATGCGTTTTTTGCGGGAAGCGTTCATCAGGCGGACGTTTTTACGCTCCGCCGGGGTCATGGAATCGATAATCGCTTCCTGATGCACGAACAGGCGGTCATCCAGATTGGCATCTTTCAACTGTTTTCCGAGCTTGCCCACCCCCGGCAGCATTTTGAGGATGCCCTTCATGCCGCCCAGTTTTTTCATCTGCTGGAGCTGGGATTTCAGGTCTTCCAGATCAAATTCGCCCTTGGCCATTTTTTTGGCGATTTTCTTGGCGTCTTCCTCCTTGATGGTCTCGGCGGCCTTTTCCACCAGGCTGATCACGTCGCCCATGCCTAAAATCCGGTTGGCCATGCGGTCCGGGTGGAACTCTTCCAGGGCATCCATTTTCTCGCCGTGGCCGATCAGCTTGATCGGTTTGCCGGTGATCGAGCGCATGGAAAGGGCGGCCCCGCCGCGGCCATCGCCGTCCAGCCGGGTCAGAACAACACCGGTAATCCCGATCTTGCTGTCAAACTCGCGCGCCACAATCGCTGCGTCCTGGCCGGTCAGGGCATCGACCACCAGAAGGGTTTCCTTGGGGTTGGTGGCTTCCTTGACGGCGGCGGCCTCGCTCATCAGAGCCTGGTTGATGTGAAGGCGCCCAGCGGTATCGAGGATCACCACGTCGATGTTTTGCAGCTTCGCCGCCTGCATGGCGCGTTTTGCGATATCGACCGGCATCTGGCCCTCGACAATCGGCAGGAAGTTGACCCCGACCTGTTCGGCGAGAATTTGCAGCTGCTCCATCGCCGCCGGCCGGTTGGTGTCGAGCGATGCCAGCAGAACGGATTTTTTCTGCCTTTCCTTCAGGCGCTTGGCGATCTTGGCGGCGGTGGTGGTCTTGCCGGAACCTTGCAGGCCGATCATCAGGATCGGCACCGGGGGAGCAGCTTTCAGGTTCAAGGGCTCGGATTTGCCGCCCAGCATTTCCTCAATCCCGTCGCGGACGATCTTGATCACCTGCTGGCCCGGGGTGACGCTTTTCAAAACCTCCTGGCCGACCGCCCGGTCCCTGATCGAGGCGATGAATTCCTTGACCACGGGCAAGGCCACGTCAGCCTCAAGCAGGGCCACGCGAACCTCACGAAGCGCGGCGTTGACGTCCTCTTCCTTCAGCGCGCCGCGTTTTTTCAGGCCGTCAAAAATCCCGCTCAGTTTTTCGGTCAGGTTTTCGAACATTTCTTTTCCATATTTATTTGGCACAATTGCTTGGCCAAAAGCCATTTGCACCAGTGGGCGAACCCTCGCTGACTGGTGTGCACCCTCGGGCGCGGCTATGGTTTTCCCTAAATTGGGGAATGTGGGGTCTCTTTAAGGAAAAAGGGGCACCCTGTCAATAATTAGAGTGCCCCTTTTTAATTTTTAGCGTCCGGTCTTACGAGGCTTTTTTATCCTCGATGTAGTCCATTATGATCTCGCGCAGTAAATAAAGCGGAACCGAGCCATTTTTCAGGACCACATCATGGAAATCGCGGACATCAAACTTATCGCCGAGCGCCTCACGGGCTTCGTCGCGAAGCCGCAACAACTCCATCATCCCAACTTTGTAGGCGGTCGCCTGGCCGGGCATGACGATGTAGCGCTCGATCTCGGACACGATATCGGTTTCCGCCATGCCGGTATTGTCCAGCATATAGGTGATGGCTTCCTCACGGGTCCAGCGCTGGGCGTGAATACCGGTATCAACGACGAGGCGAACCGCGCGGAACAGCTCGGCCTGCAGGCGGCCAATGTTGTCGTAGGGATCATCCTGGAAACCCAGCTCCCAGGCCACGCGCTCTGAATAAAGCGCCCAGCCTTCGGCATAAGGGGTGAACCCGGCCTGGGTCCTGAGCACCGGGACGTCTTCCAGTTCGTTCTGGATCGCGATCTGGAAATGATGGCCGGGAACCGCCTCATGGTAGGCCAAGGTACGCATGCCATATTTCGGAGTTGCTTTAATGTCATACAGATTGGCAAAAAACACCCCTGGACGATTGCCGCTCATATCCGGTCTCTGGTAATAGGCGCCAGGAGCGGTTTTTTCGGAAAATTCCGGCACCCGTTTTACCACCACATCCGCTTTGGGACGAATGTTGAAGGCTTCATCCAGACCAGCCTCGATCTCTTCAATAATGGCTCGGTAATCTTCCAGAATCTGGGCACGGCCTTCATCGGTATCCGGATAATAGAAACGCTCTTCTTCGGCCAGTGCGTTAATCAAAGCGGTAAAGCCCAGGGAGGTATCGTAGCCCTCTGAATCAAATATCTCCAGCATTTCAGCCTGGATACGGTCAACTTCTGTTAGCCCGATGGCATGGATTTCATCAGCCGTCATGTTGGTGGTGGTGTAATTGCGCAGCTGATAATTGTAATATTCCTCGCCATCGGGGAATTTCCAGACCCCGGCATCGTTGTTGGATTTGGCGCGAAGGCCGGTGAAATAATCGATATAGCTTTGGTAAGCCGGATAGACCGTGTTGTTAATCTCATCGGCGGCTTGATGGAGGAAACTGGTGCGATCCTCTTCGCTGATATCTTCGGCCTTCTCCAGCTTTTCCTTGAAGGAAACATAAAGAACATTTTCCTCGGCCGGCTGGTCGACAAAATCCTGCATGATCTCAAGCGATTTATCGATCACGAAAGTCGGCGGAATGATTCCTAGTTCTTCACGCTTCAAAATGCCTTCCATATTTTGTTCAAACTTGGTGTCAATCTTGGAAAGGCGTGAAATGTAGTGTTCGGCATCATCCGTATCCTTAACCTGGTGGAGGCTATCCAGGAACCGCGGAATCTGGTTCTGCAGGCCAAAAAGCTGGTTTACCGGGTAGTTATGGAACCTGAACTTCAAATCCTGCTCGGGGTCGCCCAAAAGTTCCATGACAATTTTCTTGGTAATCAGTTCCTGCTCATCCAGTTCTTCATCCGAATAAAGCGCCATTGAGGCCATGACATCCTGCATATATTCAAACCGCCTGTCGCCAGCGGCCAGAGTATCGTCACTCCAATCGGCGTTATGGCCGTCAATGCCAATTTGCTCCAAAAAGCCCATGGCGGTTAAAGCCTCCGGGTTTTCAAGTATGAGTTTCAGGAATGCCCTGTCGTAGAAATTGTTGACAAAGAACGGTTTGTCGGCGTTCCATTCATGATAAACAAAAGAACCTCCAAGGACGATCGCCACTCCTAAGGTAATTCCGGTCCATTTGAAAAATTTCTTAACCTTCCCCGCCATCGTAAAATCTCCTGCCGTGATATTTGTTGGCTATGGTTTATATATATCATATTGATACTATTAACTGGTTATAAAAACAAAACCCTCAAGAGTCAAACGGTTTTGGGGTCTTGAACCCAAGGGGGGCAGCCGTTACGGTCTGGGCTCACGGGGGATATATGGAAAAAACGCGCGCCAGATACCAGAATATAGGCCTTTTCCTGGGGCCTTTTCTGGCCGCTTTGGTGCTGGTATTGCCCCCCGCCGAAGGGATTTCCCTGGAAGCCTGGTGGGTGGTTGCGATGGTCGTTTGGATGGCGGCCTGGTGGGCGACCGAAGCAATCCCGGTCCCGGCAACCTCGCTGATCCCGCTGGTGTTTCTGCCGGTCATGGGGATAACGACGATGCAAGAAGCCGCAGCCCCCTTTGCTCACAGTGTAATCTTTCTTCTTCTTGGTGGTTTTCTTATGGCTATGGCTTTGCAACGGTGGAACCTCCATCGCAGGATTGCCTTAACAATTTTGTCAAAAACAAAGGACCAGCCGGCAACTTTAATTGGGGGTTTTATGGTCACCGCGGCCATGCTTTCGATGTGGATTTCAAACACCGCAACGACCATTATGATGGTTCCAATCGCGATTTCCATGGCCAGGGCAGTTTCTACCGATAAGGAGAACCGGCGCGTATTTACCATAGCGCTGTTGCTGGGGTTAGCTTACGCCGCCAGCATTGGCGGCTTCGGAACCCTTATAGGCACTCCGCCCAATGCCATGGTTCGCGGTTATCTTGAGCTAACCCATAACATTACGATTTCTTTTACAGATTGGATGCTTTTGGGCGTTCCCATGGTCATCGTGTTGCTGCCCATTGCCTGGTTCATTTTGACCCGTTTCGTATTCCCGATGAAAAACTTTTCCGGGAAAAACGGTAAAAAATTTATCCTCGACGAACTGGAAAAGATGGGGCCAATAACCACCCCTGAAAAACGCATAGCAATGGTGTTCGGGTTTATTGCCTTTAGCTGGATAACCCGACCGCTTTTTAAAGAGTTTACAGATTTTAGTTTTTTCGAAAACCTTTCCGATACCAATATCGCAATTTTTGGAGCGCTGTTAATGTTTTTGATCCCGGCCGGGTTAAAAGATAAAAAAGGAGCCACTCTTTTAAATTGGGATTGGGCGGTAAAATTGCCCTGGGGGGTTCTTTTGCTGTTTGGCGGGGGTTTAAGCATGGCGGCAGCCATTGAGGCTACTGGTCTTTCAATGTGGCTGGGCGAGAGTTTGTCTAGCCTAACAACGTTCCACCTGTTTTTCCTGATTGGCGGCCTTGTAACCTTGGTGGTATTTTTAACCGAACTTACCAGCAACACCGCAACCACAGCCGCTTTGCTCCCGGTTCTGGGGGCGATCGCTTTTGCCAGCGGGCTGGACCCAATCCTGCTAGCGGCGCCGATGGCGCTGGCAGCCAGTTGCGCCTTTATGTTGCCGGTTGCGACCGGGCCAAACGCTATTGTCTTTTCAAGCGGGAAAGTGCCAATACCCCAGATGTCCCGAGCCGGGTTCTGGGTAAACATTGCGGCAATACTGGTTTTAAGCACCATGTGCTATGCTTTGGTGCCGCTGATTTTTACTTAATGCCTTGCCTAAAAAACGCCTGAAAATTGTGGACTTTTAGACGATTGAAACCATATAAGGCCGAACATGAACCAGAAAAACCGGATAAGGCGGCAAAAGTTCCTGAAAATGCATGGAACCGGGAATGATTTTGTCATCCTGGATGCGCGGACCGCTTCCTTTTCCCTTGACCGGAAAACCATTCGGGCGCTGACCAACCGGCGCACCGGAATTGGCTGTGACCAACTGTTGGTGATTGAAGCTTCGAAACAAGCGGATGCGTTCATGCGCATTTACAATGCTGACGGGTCACAAGCCGCCCAATGCGGCAACGGAACCCGGTGTGTCGCCTTCCTGATCATGAACGAGGTGGGCAAGGATGAGGTTGTTATTGAAACCGGCTCCGGGCTTCTGAAATGCCACAAGGTGCCGGGCGGGATCGCCATCGACATGGGTGAGCCGATTTTCGACTGGCGGAAAATCCCCCTGTCCGAGCAACGCGATACGCTTCACCTGGGCCTGAATATGGGCGCCCTTAAAGACCCCGCGGCTTTAAGCGTCGGCAACCCCCACATCGTATTCTTTGTTGAGGATTCCGGGAGTATTAATCTTGAAACCCTGGGCCCCAAGATCGAAAATTATTTTCTGTTCCCCGAGCGCATTAACGTCAGCGTCGCCGAGGTCAGGTCAAGGAATGAAATCCGCCTCCGGGTGTGGGAGCGCGGCACCGGCATAACGCTCGCCTGCGGAACCGCGGCGTGTGCGACCCTGGTGGCCGCTGCAGGGCGGGATTTGACAGGCCGCAAGGCAACCATCCTGATGGACGGCGGCAATCTGGCAGTGGAATGGCGCGGGGATAACCGGATCGTTCTCTCCGGCGCAATAGAAACCAGTTTTTCCGGCAAAATGGAGATCCCGGCCGCGTCCCAAGAGGAACACGTGGCATGAGCGCGCTTGAGGTTATAACCTTTGGCTGCCGCCTCAATGCCTTTGAATCAGAGGTCATCAGGGGACACGCCGAAAAGGCCGGACACCGGGATATGATTATCGTCAATACCTGCGCGGTCACCGGTGAGGCGGTGCGCCAGGCGCGCCAGGCGATCCGCCGCGCCCACCGTGAAAATCCCACCAAGAAAATCATCGTTACCGGCTGCGCCGCCCAGATCAACCCGAAAGAATTTGCCGACATCCCGGGGGTTGCCAAGGTTATCGGCAACGATGAAAAAATGAAGTTTGAGACCTATCAGTCTCTTGATGCTTGTGAAAAAATTCTGGTCAATGACATCATGTCGGTGAAAGAAACCGCCGGTCATCTGATTGAAGGTTTTGAGGGCAAGTCGCGCGCCTTTGTCCAGGTCCAGAACGGTTGCGATCACCGCTGTACATTTTGCATTATCCCCTATGGCCGCGGCAATTCCCGGAGCGTCGGCATTGGCGAGGTTATCAGCCAGATCAAACTTCTGGTGAGGCGCGGCTACAAGGAAGTTGTCCTGACCGGGGTTGATATCACCTCTTACGGCCCTGATCTTCCCGGGGAACCGAAATTGGGAGATCTGGTTCAGCAAATATTGGGCAAAATCCCTGATTTGAAGCGCCTGCGGTTGAGCTCCCTTGACGCGGTAGAGGTGGATGACGCCCTGTTTGAAGCCATCACCGGGGATGCCCGCGTCATGCCGCACCTGCACTTAAGCCTTCAGGCCGGGGATAATATGATCCTGAAGCGCATGAAGCGCCGCCACACCCGCGAGGATGCAATCGAATTTACCAACCGGGTCAGATCAAGGCGCCCGGAGGTGGTGTTCGGCGCGGATTTCATCGCCGGCTTTCCGACCGAGAGCGAAGACATGTTTCAAAAGACCCTCGATCTGGTGGATGAGTGTGGTCTCAATTTTCTGCATGTTTTCCCTTATTCGGCCCGGAAAGGGACGCCGGCGGCAAAAATGCCCCAGGTTCCCGGCAATGTCCGGAAAGAGCGCGCCGCCCGGCTTCGCGAAAAGGGCCAGGAAGCTGACCTGCGGCTATTTGAAAAACTGGTGGGGGAGAAGGCCACGGTCCTGGTTGAGAGGAACGATTCCAGCCGGGAAGTATCGCTTGGCCATGCCGAGGATTTCTCAACCGTCATTGTTGAGGGTATTTATGACGCCGGGACAATATTGCCGGTAAACCTGGAGAAGGTCGCAGACGGCAATTTGTGGGGAAGGCCGTAAGGGATGTTCAAGAAGTTTTTCAATCTGGTCAAGGAAAAGGCCAAGGACCTTATCGGGGTAAAGGAAGAGCCGAAAAAAAAAGCTCCGCCAAAAAAAGCCGAGGTAAAAAAAGAGGCCCCGCCTAAAAAGGTGGAGGTAAAGAGGGAAGCCCCACCGAAAAAGGTTGAGGTGAAGAAGGAAGCCCCGCCTAAAAAGGAGCAGCCGGCTAAGGCTCCGCCGGCGGAAAAAGTTGAAGAAAAAGCGCCCGGGAAAGAGACCTTTCTCAAGAAAATCATAAAAAAGCTGACCCCCGGGGAAGCGCCTAAAGTAGAGGAAGCGCCGAAGCCGGAAGAAAAACCGGAACCGGAAAAGAAACAAAAACCGGCCCCTGAACCTGAACCCGGGAAAGAGGCGAAGCTCAAAAAAGAAGCCTCCAAGCCGGTCATAAAAACTGAACCTGAACCAAAACCGGAGCCGGAACCCGAGCAGGAACCTGAGCCCGAACCTGTACCCGAGCCGGAGCCTGCACCGGAACCCGAACCAGAGCCGGA
>JADFJJ010000090.1 GCA_022566215.1 Pseudomonadota bacterium
CTCACCCCACCCCTCTCCCTCGGAGGGGAGAGGGAGTTTAAGAAGCGCCCACTACAGTCCCCTCTCCCTTGATGGGAGAGGGAGTTAAAGCAGGGCACTCTTCTAATCCCCTCTCCCTTGATGGGAGAGGGAGTTAAAGCAGGGCACTCTTCTAATCCCCTCTCCCTTGATGGGAGAGGGTAGGGTGAGGGTGACAAATTATAAATGAATACCCGCATCCACCTTCGCCACCCGGGCTACGCCGGAGTCTTCGCCGAGGCGAGAGGCGGGGGTCTGGCCTTTTGTTTTTTTCAAGGCCGGAGAATTGCATCAGCATTTGCCGGATACCGGCCTACGCCGGTATGACGGCCTTTTATACGCCCTAAAGAAGCACCACGGCGGCAAGCCCGAGAAACACGAAAAAGCCGACCACATCGGTAATCGTCGTCACCACCACGGTGGAGGCCACCGCCGGGTCAATCCTGAACCTGTCCAGCGCCATCGGAATGAAAATGCCGGAAAACGCGGCAATGACAATGTTGATGATCATCGCCGCCCCGATCACCATGCCGAGCTGGTTATTGTCGAACCACAGCGCCGCCAGAACGCCAATGATAACCGCCAGCAGGGAGCCATTTATCAGGGACCCGAGGATTTCCTTGGTCAGGACCCGGACAACGTTGGCCGAGGTCAGCTCGTGCATGGCGATCGCCCGCACCGCGATGGTCATGGTCTGGGCCCCGGCATTGCCGCCCATCGAGGCGACAATCGGCATCAGCACCGCCAGCGCCACCAGTTTTTCAATCGAGGCTTCAAACAGGATAATCACCCCCGAGGCGGCAATCGCAGTCCCCAGATTGATCAACAGCCATTTAAAGCGGGTTTTAGTGATATCCATCACCGAAACATTGACGTCGCCTTCCTTGACCCCGGCCAGCGCCAGGATATCCTCCTCGGCCTCTTCATCGATAACGTCGACAATATCATCGACCGTCACAACCCCGACCAGCCGCCCGGCGGCATCCACCACCGCCGCCGAGATCAGATCATACTGGCGGAACCGGTAGGCGGTTTCTTCCTGGTCCTCATCGACCGGGATCAGGGTTTGCTCCCCGGTCATAATCTCGGAAACCCGGACCGGCCGCCGGGTCTGCATCATGCGGCTCAAGGGGATCGTTCCGATCGGCTGGTGTTTGGGATTGACCACGAAAATTTCATAAAATTCGTCCGGCAAGTCCTTCTCCCGGCGCATGAAATCGATGGTTTGCCCGACCGTCCAGTTGGGCGGAACCGCAACCAGGTCGCGCTGCATCAGCCGCCCGGCGCTGTCTTCCGGATAGCGCAGGCTTTCCTCAATCGCCACCCGCTCTTCCGCCGCGACCCGGCTTAAGACCTCGCGCTGCTCATCCTCGTCCTCAATTTCCTCCAGCACCTGAACCGCGTCGTCGGTGTCGAGCTCGCCCAGCGCCTCGGCCAGTTCCTCAGGCTCCAGGACGCCGATCACATCATCAAAGGCCTCGCCCTCCAGTTCGGTCAGGACCTCGGGCGCAAGCACCCCCTTGATCGCCTCGGCCAGGTCAACCCGGTCTTCTTTGTTGAGCAGTTCGAACAGCGCGCCGAGATCAGCGGCATGGAGCTCCCGGGCAAGCTCCAGGAGCCGTTCCTTGTCACCGCATTCGATGCAGTTTTCGCATTCGCGCACCAGATCGGTCGAGGGATGGCCGCCCTCAACCCGCTTGTCCGGAATATCCTTGTTTTGTGTCTCCAGGCTCATGCCCCGCCCCCCGCCAAATTGGCCGCCTTAATGCTGGCGGCATCCTAGAGCATATTAACCCCAAATGCGCCCAAAAAAACCCCTCATAAGCTTATTCATCGCCAAGAGCGCCGATTGGTGGTACGCTTGCCGCTCATTTCAAACGGGAGGGAACAATGCAAAGATTATTTATGCTTTCATTGGTGGGTTTCTTGGTATTCTCGGCGAGTGTTGTAGCCGAGGAGAAAAATGATATAGACGCTGTTATCCAAGAGGCTCTTTCAGCGGGTCCAAGTTACATTACCGAAAATGCCACCGTGCATAATTGGCAGCACCAGACCCTGCGGGAGGGGTCGAACGGCTGGACTTGCCTGCCGACCATGCCGGCCAATGCGGAAAAGGGAGAAGTGTGCCCAATGTGCCTGGACAGCACCTGGCACAGCTTTATGGCCGCCGTGCAGGCTGGTGAAGAACCAACCGTCACCCAGATGGGTATTTCTTACATGATTGTTGGCGATTGCGGGGTTAGCAATATCGACCCCAGCGCCACCGGGGCCACTGAAGACAACCAGTGGATCCTTGAAGGGCCGCATCTGATGATGTTGCTGCCGGATTCTGACCTGTATGACCAATATCCTGCAGACCCCTATGCGGACGGCCCCTATATTATGTGGAAAGATACCCCCTATGAACACTTGATGGTGCCTTACGGCGAACGCCCGGCGGGCGATTAAAATTACGCTTCAAACAACGAGAAACCCGCATGGGGCGGCCTTGCGGGTTTATATGAAACTGCCCGTCTTCGTTTCACTTCGACGAGGCATTCCGTTTCGCACGCTTCGGGCTTGTCATAGCCCTGCGTCGCTAAAGCTATGCAGGGCACTCCTGCTTGCAATTCAAGGCTACTTTAGGGCTTTGCCCTGCGTAGCCTTGGCGAAGCAGGGTGGTGCGGCCGAGAAGACTCGAACTTCCACGGGATATTATCCCACAGCGACCTCAACGCTGCGCGTCTACCAGTTCCGCCACGGCCGCGAGAATTGGCTGGCCTGACCTAGCAGTTTAGGGGGCTGGGTTCAAGCCTGGAATGTGCTATTGAGGCGGGATGAAAACCCTTGAATGGAAACTGAGCCAAAGTCCCGAGGACTATCAGCGCGCGGTCGCTTTCATGGAGCGGCATGTCGCCGCCCTCCATGCCGGAAGCGCCCCTGAGCTGGTCTGGCTGCTCGAGCACCCGGCGCTCTATACCGCCGGAACCAGCGCCAGTGCAACCGGCCTTAAGGAAGCCCGCTTTCCGGTCCACCAGACCGGCCGCGGCGGGGAATATACCTACCACGGCCCGGGGCACCGGGTCGGATCTGTGATGCTCGACTTAAGGG
>JADFJJ010000038.1 GCA_022566215.1 Pseudomonadota bacterium
GGAGCCGACGTAAACCACCGGATTGCCGATCCCGGCGGCGGCCGAATAGAAAATTTTGTCCTGGTCGGCGATCCCGACCGTCATGGCGTTGACCAGAATGTTGCCGTTGTAGCTTTCATCAAAAGTGGTTTCACCGCCGACCGTCGGCACCCCGACGCAGTTGCCGTAGCCGCCGATGCCGGCGACCACGCCCGAGACCAGATGCCGGGTTTTGCGGTGGCAGGGATCGCCGAAGCGCAGCGCATTCATGTTGGCGACCGGCCGGGCGCCCATGGTGAAAACATCACGCAAGATCCCGCCGACCCCGGTGGCGGCGCCCTGATAGGGCTCGATATAGCTCGGGTGGTTATGGCTTTCCATCTTGAAGACCGCCGCCTGGCCATCGCCGATGTCGATGATGCCGGCGTTCTCACCAGGGCCGCAGATCACCCACGGGGCCTCGGTGGGAAGCCGCTTCAGATGGACGCGCGAGGATTTGTACGAGCAATGCTCCGACCACATGACCGAATAAATGCCCAGCTCGGTCAGGTTCGGCTCACGCCCGAGCGCACCCTTGACGCGCCCGTATTCCTCTTCGGTCAGGCCGTGCTGGGCCACCAATTCGGGGGTGATTTCCTGATCCTGGCGGTGAGGTTTGCTCATGTGATTTTTATGCCGCGAGCGGAAACGTTTTCAGCAGGCTCTTGAACAATGCCCGCCCGTCGCGGCCGCCCAGGATATCCTCGATCAGGCGTTCAGGATGGGGCATCATGCCAAGCACGTTGCCCGGTTTGTTGATAATTCCGGCGATCGAGTGCATCGATCCGTTGACGTTGGCCTCCCCGGTCAACTCGCCATCCCCGGTGCAATAGCGGAACACCACCTGGCCATTGTCTTCCAGCGCCTTCAACTCATCATCAGAGGCGAAATAATTGCCGTCAAAGTGGGCGACCGGAACGCGGATCACCTGGCCCCCGGCATAGTGGCTGGTAAAGGCGGTTTTGGCGTTCTCGACCCGCAGGTGAACGTCCTTGCAGAGAAATTTCAGGTCGCGGTTGCGCATCAATGCGCCGGGCAATAATCCGGCCTCGGCGACGATCTGGAAGCCGTTGCAAACGCCCAGCACAAAAACTCCCTGATTGGCGCGCCTGACCACTTCGCGCATCACCGGCGATCTGGCGGCGATCGCCCCGGAGCGCAGGTAATCGCCGTAAGCAAACCCGCCCGGGATGGCGATCAGGTCGACTTTATCGAAATCACTGTCGCCGTGCCAGACCATCAGCGGCTCGGAACCGGTAATCTTGCGCAGCGCCACCTGCATATCGCGGTCGCAGTTCGATCCGGGATAAACGATAACGGCGGATTTCATCACTCAATCTCAATCCGGTAGTCTTCGATCACGGTATTGGCGAGCAGTTTTTTGCACATCTCCTCAAGGTCGGCCCGGGCCTTTTTCTTGTCCGGGGTGGTCAACTCCACCTCCAGGTATTTGCCCTGGCGGACGTCTGCCACGTCATCAAAGCCGAGATCGTGCAGCGAATGGGCGACCGCTTTGCCCTGCGGGTCCAGCACCCCGGGTTTCAGCGTGACATAAATCTTTGCCTTCATTATTCGCCCTCTAGCCCGCCTTTCGGCAAAACCCCGAGGCGCCGCGCCACTTCCTGGTAGGCCTCTTCAACCCCGCCGAGGTCACGCCGGAAACGATCCTTGTCGAGTTTTTTCATGGTTTTCAAATCCCACAGGCGGCAGGTATCGGGGCTGATCTCATCGGCCAGGATGATCACCTCGTCCCCGTTCTCATCAACATAGCGCCCGAACTCCAGCTTGAAGTCAACCAGGCGGATGCCGATGCCGGCGAACAGCCCGCACATGAAATCGTTGATGCGGAACGTCATGGCGGTGATCTGGTCCAGCTCGTCATCTGTCACCCAGCCGAGCGCCAGCGCATGCTCGGCGGCCACCAGGGGATCGCCCAGGGAATCGTCCTTGTAGGAAAATTCGATAATGGAACGGTCCAGCTCCATCCCTTCCTCAAGCCCCAGGCGTTTGGCCATGGAACCGGCGACCACGTTGCGGATGATCACCTCGAGCGGGATAATCTCGACCTTTTTGATCAATTGCTCGCGCATATTGGCCCGCTTGATGAAATGGGTCGGGATGCCGATCGCCTCAAGGCCGGAAAAAATCTTCTCCGAGATCAGGTTGTTGAGGACGCCCTTGCCGGCGATGTTGCCTTTTTTCTGGGCATTGAAGGCAGTGGCGTCGTCCTTGAAATATTGTACCAGCGTTCCAGGCTGAGGCCCCTGGTAAAGAATTTTTGCCTTGCCTTCGTATAGTTTTCTGCGTTTTGTCATTTTGGGCTGAAGCTCTATGTTGTGTTGAGCAAAATTAAGGCCGCAACATACCCGAAGAGCGCCGAAGGCACAATGGTCAACAAAGCGATTTTCGAATTTTTTTGAGGGGCCGGAAAAATCTTGTGATAAGATGTTGATCTGGCGGCCCCCTGCATTTATGTCAGCAGGAGAATTTTTAGGCAAAAAGAGGAAGGGATGAACCCCGTGACACAGTTTAATGACCGCAAAAAAGCGTTCGAAGATAAATTCGCCCACGATGAAGAGCTGAAATTCCGGGCCAATGCCCGTCGCAACAAACTGCTGGGACTGTGGGCGGCTGACCTGCTGGACCTGGAAGAGGAAGCATCCGCGGCTTATGCGCTGGAGGTGGTAAAGGCGGATTTAAAGGAACCGGGCGAGGAAGACGTTTACCGCAAGGTCAAGGGCGACCTGGACGCCCGGCACCTGGATGTTTCCGAACACCGGGTCAGAAAAGCGATGGAAGACCTGATGGAACAAGCCATGACCCAGATCATGGAGGAAACCGGCTAGACCCGAACCCCTTCAATTTGCCAGGCCAGCAGGGTCTTGTTCGGGCCTGCGTGAAGTTCAGCGATGGCAATCTCGTCAAATCCCGCCTTTTGCAGCACTTCCGACAACCGGTCTATGCCGTCAAAATCAAGCGCGGCTTCTTCGAGCGCCTGGATCATTTGCAGCTGGCCGGCGACCTCCTCAAAAACCCCTTTAAGCCATTTCTCGAAACCGGCGTAATTGCCGAACTGGTCCCGGGCAATATAAACCTGGACCAGGTTGTTCAGAAGGTCCTGAACCTCTTGATTTTCCCCCATTTTGGCCAGCTTGCCACGGGCATCCACGGCGCGCTTCCGAAAGCGGGTTCGGGTTTCCTCGCGCTCCGGAGAATTTTCAAAGGCCGCCCGGGCCGCGGCGCTTAAGGATTCAAACACCCCGCTTTGCTTCAAAAGCCAGGCGCATTGTTGGGCCTTGGGGGCATTAAAGGTGACGATCCCGCCCTCCCGGGCGTGGCAGACAAAACGGAACCGCCCGCCTGCCTTCAGCACCCTGGCAACCTCGCCGGCGGTCTCAACCATATTGGTATATTCGATCGCATACTGGCCGGTGACAGCATCGAAGAGGGCGTCTTCGAAGGGCAGGTCTTCCGCGGCGATCCCGGCCAGGAACGTAATGCCCTCCAGCAGGCTCCTTTGCTCCGTCACCGTTGCCAGAGGATCAATATCCGCCCGGTCGATGCCGGTGATCTCGAAAGTGGTGTGAAATTCCTGCGCGAACGCCCGGGCATGGGCCGGGACAATGCCGTTGCCGGTGGCGATATCAAGGATTTTGGCGCCCCCTGAAAGTTTTCTGAAAAACCCGTTCCAGGCGGCGATCGCTTCGGGCGCTTCGGTGGATTTGTCACCTGAGCTTAACGATGACAGACTGCCGCTGCGCCAATGGGCGTCCCAGGCTTTTTGCTTGTCGCCGGTGGAGGACATGTCCGGGCCTACCCGAACACCCGCTTGAAAATGGTATCGACGTGCTTGGTGTGGTAGGCCATGTCGAAAAGGCCCTCCAGTTCCTTGGCCGGCAGCGCCGAGGTGACTTTTTTGTCTTTCTTCAGGTAATCGAGAAGATTGCCGCCCTTTTGCCACACCTTCAGGGCGCTGGCCTGGACCATCCGGTAGGCGTCCTCGCGGGAGAGGCCGGCTTGGGTCAGGGCCAGCAGGACCCGCTGGGAATTGACCACCCCGCCCAATTTATTCAGATTTTTCAACATGTTGTCAGGATAAATCACCAGGTTTTTGATAACCCCGGTCAGGCGGGCAAGGGCAAAATCCAGGGCTATCGTGGCATCCGGGCCGATGTTGCGCTCCACGCTGGAATGCGAGATGTCGCGTTCGTGCCACAGCGCTACGTTCTCCAGCGCCGGCATGACGTAGCCGCGCACCAGCCGGGCCAGGCCGGTCAGGTTTTCCGACAGGATCGGGTTGCGCTTGTGGGGCATGGCGGAGGAGCCTTTTTGCCCTTTTGAGAAAAATTCTTCCACTTCCAGCACCTCGGTGCGCTGCAGGTGGCGGATTTCGGTCGCCAGGTGCTCGACCGAGGAGGCGATCACGCCCAGGGTCGCGAAATAAATGGCATGGCGGTCTCTGGGGATCACCTGGGTTGAGATCGGCTCAACCCTCAGTCCCATCTTTTTGGCGACGTGTTGTTCCACTTTCGGGTCGATATTGGCGAAGGTGCCGACCGCACCGGAGACCTGGCAGGTGGCGATCTCTTCCCGGGCGCGTTCCAGGCGCGCCTTGTTGCGGGTAAATTCGGCATAGAACCTGGCCAGCTTGAGCCCGAAGGTGGTCGGCTCGGCATGAATCCCGTGGGAACGCCCGATGCACAGGGTGTTCTTATGCTCTAGCGCGCGGTCTTTCAGAACCGCCAGCAGACCGTCCAGGTCTTTAAGCAGAATATCGGCGGCGCGCACCAGCTGGACGCTAAAGCAGGTATCTCCAACGTCGGATGAGGTCATTCCCTGGTGCAGGAAGCGCGCTTCCTCGCCGACGTTTTCGGCGACGCTGGTGAGAAAGGCGATGACGTCGTGTTTGACCTCACGCTCAATCTCATCAATCCGGCCGATATCGAACTTGCCGCGCTCCCAAACCGCCTTGGCGGCATCCCTGGGGACAATGCCGAGATCGGCCATGGCGTCGAGCGCGTGGGCCTCAATCTCGAACCAGATCTGGAATTTGGTCTCAGGGTCCCAGATTTTTGTCATTTCGGGACGGGAATAGCGCGCGATCATGTCAATTTCCTTAAGCTTGAGGAACTTGGAGACGCTCATCTATCAGATAATCAACACCGGAACAAGAGGTTAGGGGGCGATCCCCCCAACCAAAATGCCGGCGGCAATGATCCGCCACAACACAATCATCAACAGGGCGGCAACCGAAAGCTGGGCATAAACAATAAACAGCCGGGAGCCGTTATGGCGCATGGAACTGCGAAAGACCGCTATCGAGATGAAAAAGTAATATGCGGTTGAGATGAAGATAAGTATCCCGGCCTGGTCTGGGTTCTCCATGGGGACATACTCCAGCATCTGGAACATGAACACCACCAGCGCGCCGAAAATCCAGTAAGTGATTCCAAGGCTGACCCGACCGCGCCAAAGTTTTATCAAAAATCCCATTACAGCAGCCCCAATGCCTTGAAGGATGAATAGCTGCCCTTGGCGACAATCACATGATCATGGACGGTTACCCCCAGTTTTTTGCCGGCCTCCTTGATCTCCTTGGTCATTTCGATGTCATCGCGGCTTGGCGTCGGGTCGCCCGAGGGGTGGTTGTGAACCAGGATCAGGGCGGAAGCCCCCAGCTCCAGGGCCCGTTTGATCACTTCCCGCGGGTAGACCGGGGTGTGGTCGATGGTCCCTTCCTGTTGCAGTTCATCAGCGATCAGGATGTTTTTACGGTTCAGGTAGAAGATCCGGAACTGCTCTTTTTTGTGATAGGCCATCGAGGCCCGGCAATAATCAAGCAGCGCATGCCAGGAGGAAATGACCGGCTTGTCGATAATTTGATCGTGGGACAGCTTCAGCGCCCCTTCCTGGACCATTTTAAGGGCGATCACGACATTATCCCCAACCCCGGAAACCTCTTTAAGGCGCGCCGGCTCGGCGCTGATCACCTCGGCAAAGCTGCCGAACTTTTTCATCAGTGCTTTGGACATAGGCTTCACATCGCGCCTGGAAACCGCCAGGAACAGCAACAGCTCCAGCAATTCGTAATCCGCCAAGGCCTTTTCACCTCCCTTGAGGAATCGTTCTTTCAGTCTTTGGCGGTGGCCAATGTAAAGCGGTTCTTCTGTCATTGCCGCAGTATTTCCTTTAATTTTTTCAGGATTATACATTGTAGGGCGGTTTATGGAAACCGCCGGGAGAGAGGGTGAAAATTTCCGGCCCGTTTACGGTAATGCCGATCGAATGTTCAAATTGCATCGACAGCGAACGGTCGCGGGTGACCGCGGTCCAGCCGTCGGAAAGCACCTTGGCGTCTGGCCGGCCAAGGTTAATCATGGGTTCAATGGTGAAGAACATTCCCGGTTTGATGACCTTTCCGGCGCCCGCCCGGCCATAGTGCATGACATTGGGGGCGTCATGAAACACCCGGCCCAGCCCGTGGCCGCAAAAATCGGTGACCACCGAACAGCGCATCCCCTCAGCGAAAGTCTGGATCGCGTGGCCAATATCGCCAAGGGTATTGCCAGGCTGGGCCGCTTCAATTCCCAGCATCAGCGCCTGATTGGTTATTTCGGAGAGGCGCTGGGCCCGGGCCGGAACCTTGCCGGCAAAAAACATCCGGCTGGTGTCTCCGTGCCAGCTGTCAACGATCACCGTCACGTCAATGTTCAGGGTATCCCCCTCATTTAGTTTCTTGTCCCCGGGAATGCCGTGGCAGATAACATGATTGACCGAGGTGCAGATCGTTTTTGGAAAACCGCGGTAATACAATGGGGCGGGATAAGCGCCGTGGCCGGTAATAAAATCATAAGCCAGCTGGTCAAGCTTGCCGGTGGTCACGCCGGGTTTGACGAAGGGGGTGATATAATCCAGCGCCTCCGCGGCCAGGCGTCCGGCCTTGCGCATACCTTCGAAGTCTTTCTCCTCATGAATCTTTACCAGGTTAGTGGCAATGCCTGAGGCTTTTTCTGCGGCGATGTAATTCATTGGTTAACTTTTCATTAACGAAGGTTCGGGTTCTTTGAAACCCGTTAACCGAATCTTTAGGGTTTCGCAAGTAAATTGGATTGTAACCTTTGAAAACCATAAGATAAATGTTTAAGTAAACATACACCAACAGAAGTTTTCAAAAGGTTAAAACAGGGAATTTTTAAGCTTTACCGGAGCAAAGCTTTAAAATTGTTATTAAAATCAATACTAAGGTGGAAATGATGAATGTTTTGATTACCGGCGGTGCGGGCTTTATAGGCTCAAACCTGGTGGACCTTTACCTCTCCCGGGGGCACAAGGTTCACGCCATTGATGATTTGTCGACCGGGTTCGGGGCAAATTT
This sequence comes from Pseudomonadota bacterium, assembly GCA_022566215.1. Classification (GTDB taxonomy): domain Bacteria; phylum Pseudomonadota; class Alphaproteobacteria; order Sphingomonadales; family SMXR01; genus SMXR01. The sequence goes on from JADFJJ010000038.1 coordinate 7,394, forward strand.
GTCTCAAGCCATGAAAAACCCGAATTTCAAGTTTGATCACCAGGATATTGTCACCTGGCAGGGCCTGGAAAAGGCGGTCCAGTGGGCCGATGTGGTGTTTCACATGGCGGCCGTGGTCGGCGTCAAACGGGTTCTTGAGGATTCCCTTAACGTTATCAAAACCAACTGCGGCGGAACCGAGAGAGTCCTGGAAGCTGCCGCGAGGCTGAAATGGAAACCCCGGGTTATCATTGCTTCCTCCTCGGAAGTTTATGGTTTTAACACCAAACCTTCCTTTGCCGAAACCGATGATCTGGTGATGCGTTCCGACGATCATTTCCGCTGGTGTTACACCGCCACCAAGTTGATGGACGAGTTTATGGCCCAGGCCTATTTCATGGAGCGCGATGTCCCGGTCACTTCGGTCAGGCTTTTCAACACGGTCGGGCCGCGCCAAGCCGGCGCCTATGGAATGGTGGTTCCGAATTTCGTGCGCCAGGCCGTCAGCGGGCGTTCCATTATCGTCTTTGGCGATGGCAACCAAACCCGGTCTTTTTGCGATGTCAGGGATATGGTCCAGATGCTCAGCCTGTTGGCGCAAAATGAGAAGACCGCCGGTAAAATCCTGAACGCTGGAAACGACCGCGAAATTTCTATCCTTGATCTGGCCAAACTGGTCAAGAAAATCAGTGAAAGCACTTCCAATATCAAGTTTATTGAGTATGCTGAGGCCTATGGGCGTCCCTTTAAGGATGTTGACCACCGCCGCCCGGATTTGACCGAGTTGCGCAAGTGGATATCCTTCACCAACAAGTGGAAACTGGAGGATACTCTTGAAGATCTGGTTGCTTTGGAAACAAAGAAGCAACAAGTAAGAATCCCTGCGGAATAACCGGCAGGCCACCAAGGGTTGAGGGAGTATGGCTGCAGCGCCTTATCTGATTATTAGTCCGCTCACGTTTATGAGTATGATCGGACTGCTTCGCGGCAGCCAGGAGACCGCTGAGCAGGAAGAGGTGGTGCTTGACGAAGTGACGGTTGACGTCGTTATCCCGGCCCACAATGAAGCACGGACTATTGCTCTGGCGCTGGGCTCTTTAACAAAACAAACCAAGAAGCCGCGCAAGGTGTTTGTGGTTGACGATGCCTCAACCGATGAAACGGTCGAGGTTGTCAAGGCGTTCACCGCCTTGAACGCGCTGGACCTGGTTTTGATTGAGCGGCGGGAAAACCAGGGCAAAACACCAGCCCTGAAGCAGATCGCCAGGTTCAGCGATGCTGATGTCTTGTTTGTCCTGGATGGTGATACTGTCCTGATTTCCGACGATTATATTGAACGGGTTGTGATTGAGTTGATGCGGATTCCCAACCGCGCCTCCTCGTGTGGTTTTGTGCACCCGCTGCGCACCATCGATCGGGAAAAGGCCAGATCCTGGCCAATAATTCAAAAACTGCTTAAACAAAGACCCGAAACCAAGATAATGTACGACGATACCAGATTGAGCAGTATTTCCCGCGGGATAACCAACTTATACCGCGATGTGCTCTACTATTTTGTCCAGAATATTATTTACCAGGGTGAGTTGGCCCTGTTTGGAACACTGGTCAACCCGCTGGGGTGTGCGGTGGCCTACCGCCGCGAATACCTGCTGGATTTATTCCGGGAAACAGAGATGACGCTGGGCGACAACCTGACCGCGTCCGAGGATATCTACATTGGTTTTAATTTTATTGACCGGGGTTACCATAACGTCCAGGTGCTGGAAGTGGTGGTTCATTCCATGGAACCGGAAGTCCAAAAACTGCCAAAACAGCTTTATCTGTGGTCTTCGGCCTGGCTGCAAAGCTCCTATTATTTCCCGGAACTTCTGACCAGTCCCTTTAAAGCCGTGAAACGGCGCCGGGCCCGCAGGGAGTTGGCCAGGGATATCCTCGACGATGACGTTTACATTCCATACCAGGAACCTCTGGGCAGGCTGTATGCCCAGGAATCCGGGCGCCCGATCGGCTGGGCGGTTTTTTTCGCCCTGTTTGAAAAGATCACTTATCCTTTGATCATGGCTTTGTTTATCATTGCCGGATGGTTTGATATTCTGGGGTATACTATTTTGTTCGAAAGCGTTCTTTTTACCCTCCTGTTGGGGATTTTCGGCAAGGAAAACAAATTGATGTATATGGGCAAAGGGCTGTTGATTACGCCAATCCGTTATATGTCAATTTTTACCGACATCTTTACGGTGGGTAAATTCTTTGCCGATTTGACCCGTCCCCGGGGAAAGGAAGGACGCGGATGGCGAAAATAAGCATAAAAGCAGCGCTTCTGGGGGCCGCCATTTTGGCCGTGTCCTCGCTGGTGATGCCGGCTTGGGCCCAGAATAATGAGGAATCGAAGGAGCAGGATCTGGCCACGGAAGATCAGCGCTACTGGAAGGCGGCGGAAGTGTTTTACCGACGGTTGCTGGAGAAGGAACCCGGCCGGTCCGATCTGTGGAAGCGGCTCGCCGAAATCCTCGTCGAGCAGGGCGACCGTGACGAGGACGCGGCCGAAGCATTCGCAAGAGCGGCCGACCTTGCGCCCGACAACGCCAACCTGCAAGTCGAAGCGGCCTCATCTTATTCGGTCGCTGATCAGCCAAGGAAGGCGTTTTCTTATATTACCCGGGCTATCCAGATCGAACCAAATAACCCGGAATACTGGAATTCGCGCTCCGTTCTCGAGGCCTGGCTGGACGACTATGTAGCCGCGGAAAAAAGCATGCAACGCGCCTTTGCCAACGGCCTTCCTCGGAATGAGGATACCCTGGTAAGACTTGCCACTCTACAGCAATGGCAGGGCAAGCTTAAGGAAAGTGCGGCGATTATGGAAGAGGTGATTGAGCACTATGGAGGTGGCGAGGTTTTATTTCTGAATTTAGCAAGGCTCTATTCCTATCGAGGCAACTATGTGACCGCAATCGGGTATATTGAAAACTATAAAGAGGCTGGAGGTGACGAACTCGACTATGCCCGCGAAAAGTCGCTTTACCTCGCCTGGGCCGACCGGCCCGATGCTTCAAAAGCGATTGTGACGCCCGCGCTAGTGGAAAATCCAGACGATCCAGACCTTTTGATATCGAACGCTATAGCAAACCAGCGGGCGCGAGATTTTAAAGAAATGGAGGCAACCCTCGATCACCTCGACCAGGTCACCGGCCCCAACGCCGAAGCTAAGGAACTGCGGCGCATCCTGACGGCGGACAGCCGTTCCAATGCCGATGCCAGGTTTATGGCGAGCACAGACCGGGATGACATCGACATCATCGGCGGCAGCTTGACGCTAACCTATGCTCCCAGACCGGGCACTTATTTCCGCGTCGGGGGCGAAAGCTACTATCTCAGCGCGCCTTCGGGGAGCGGTCTTGATCGTAACGACAACAATGACAGCATTGTGAAATCCACCGCCTGGGTCGAGGTTGAGGCACCGCTCAGCGACAACGTGTGGGGTTCGGTGCTGGTCGGCGAAACGTTCACCGATTTTGGCCCGGATGATATCAAGCTCAACACGCAGCTGCATATCCGCGCAAATGATAAAACGACCGTTACCTTTGGCTACAGTCGGGATTTATTTATGACCAGTCCCCGCACGCTGTCGCTCGGCATTGTGCAGAACGAGGCCTTCATCAATACGGTGTGGACACCTGGGCTGAAATGGTACATCGAGGCAAAGGGTAGCTACCTTTGGCTTAATGACACCAACGAGGGGGGGACCGGCGAATTGACTGTAATCCGCCAAATTATCCGGAGGGACAAGGTCAACATAGATTTAGGCTTCAACGGGACATGGATCAGCTACGATAAGGACCTTCCGAACGGTTACTACGATCCGAGTTTTATGCAGCGCTATTTCGTTCCAATTTACTTCTACTTCAAGTTCAACGACAACGACGGCCTAAGTGTGACCGTTTCGCCCGGTGTCATCAAGGACAATAATATGGACAGGTTCAAGTTTGCGGGCGTGGTTTCGATGGAGTACACATACGGACTTCACCGCGACTGGATGGTGAAAGCCAACGTGTCGGCCTATATCGGCGGCTCGGGATCTGCCATTGACCTCAACGTCAGCAACTATTACTTCGTTGGCGGTGGGCTGCGGCTGGTGAGGCGCTTCTAGCGCCTTTCAAAGTTCCAGCCTGAGCCGCTTGTCGAAGCGGATTTCATCCTCCAACAATACAGCTTGGCATCCTGGAACTTCCACGCCGCTTTTCTTCCACTTTTTACGTGGAAATAAGATGCCATAGGCAGATTTAAATCGCTAGGTGCGGAAAGTGTTTCTACCCCGTTGCAGGTTTTTTAGGTCGTCTCCGGGCGGCTGTTTCTTTATGGAGACGATCAGTGGTGGAATTCTTCAATGCAATGTTTGCATGTAATCGGTAAAGGAAAGAAAAACCCCATTATTTTCCCTTGCATACTTGATAAAATCCCAAAGCACTTCCTTGTGTTCGGAAATGATCGAGGGATGCAATAATATCACCAACGGGCGTTCAATTACCTTGCTCCGTTCAAAAGAATTGATGAGGTAGTCGAGCGCCAGCTCGTTTTCCAAATTAAACTCTGTAAACCAAACATAATCGACCGCTTCAAGATACCAAGAGCCAATGGAAATAGGAATACTATCTATACCCTCTAGTTCCTGCTGACTTTCAAAGGATGAAGACGTAAATTTATAACCCAGTTGAATTGCAATATTTATGATGCGCTGATCGTTTTCTAAAAACGGGGCGCGATACCACAGAACAGGTTGGCCATTGGCAAGGTTTTCAAGAAGCACCTTTGATGTTTCGAGCTGTTCCTTTACTTCGTCGTCTGGAAGTTTGGTCAGGTCTATATGAAGAAAGCTGTGCGATCCAATGGTGTTACCAGGAACGGCCAATCCCCCAACCCGGTCCGGCAACATTTCAGCAAGTTCACCAGTTATGAAATAAGTTGTAGGAACGTCCAAATTCATTTGGTCCAGCAAGTCAAAATCATCATATTTTTCGACGTCAAATGATATTAAAACCGTGGCTACATCAGTGCCAGCCAATCCTGGCCCGGCTCCCAGAAGGCAAAACGCTAAGCAAAAGAAAACCTGCTTCGTTTTAAATAAAAATTGAAACAATATTTTCCCTTCTAATTTTTTTTCCTATTGTTAAATCCGCCGCGGTAAATTGTATAATACTATCTTTCCCCCAAACAGATTCCAAGGTCTCAAAAAAAGGCGAGAAAATCAAGCTTTTTTGCCTAAACAAGTCCAGCCATGGCGTCCGCCTTTCTTACACCAAGGGCCGTATTATCTAAAATTCTAGGCCGAATAAAAGAAGATGGTTCGGAATCGGGGCTTTTTCGCGTGTCAATGAATCCACCAAACATACTTCTGTAAAGTAATCTGTTTTGGAGCCTTTGGGCCTATGTCTGAAACAAATTAAATTTCTATTTTAAGCGGCCTATCGAGGACGATCTCTTGTTCGCTTAAGACACATTGGTAACACAGCACCTCGACCCCGGTTTTAATGGCTTGATCGAGCGCCTCGGCATAGGCCGGGTCGATGTCGCCGGCGATCGTGAAGACCTGACAATCGGGGCGCTGCACCAGGTACACCATGACCGCCCGGTGGCCGTCCCGGACCATCAGTGAAAGCTCGCGCAAATGCTTGGCGCCGCGGGTCGTGACGGCGTCGGGAAATTCGGCCTTGTTTCCGCGTTTCAGGGTCACGTTCTTGACCTCGACATAGCAAAGACCAGGGTCCTCGAGAAGCAGGTCAATGCGGGAGTTTTCAGAGCCGTATCTGACCTCGCGGCGGAGCGAAGAATATCCCGTTAATTCCTTGATTTTACTGATCTTTATGGCCTCCTCGACGATCCGGTTGGGGTGCATGGTGTTAATCCCGACTAATGATCCGTCGACCTCGATCATCTCCCAGCGCCAGTCGAGCTTGGCCTTGGGGTTCTGGTTGGCCGACAGCCACACCCTGGAGCCCGGCTCCTTGACGTTCATCATTGATCCGGAATTGGCGCAGTGGGCGGTGACAACGCGGCCGTCGGCCAGCCTGACATCGGCAAAAAAACGCTTGTAGCGTTCAACCAGAACGCCTTTCGTTAAGGGGGTATTCAGTTTCATTATTCGGCCGGTTCGACCTCGTGGTAAATCTCCGAACCCTGTTCCCGGAATTTTTTGCTCATCTCAGCCATCCCCTCCTTGGCCTCTTTCTCGGCGGCGAAGTCGCGGATTTCGTGGGATATTTTCATCGAGCAGAATTTCGGCCCGCACATCGAACAGAAGTGCGCCACCTTGTGGGCTTCCTTGGGCAGCGTCTCATCGTGGTAGGAGCGCGCGGTATCGGGGTCGAGCGACAGGTTGAACTGATCCTGCCAGCGGAAATCAAAGCGCGCCCGGGAGAGCGCGTCATCGCGCGCCTTGGCGGCCGGGTGGCCCTTGGCCAGATCGGCGGCGTGGGCGGCGATTTTATAGGTGATCACCCCTTGCTTGACGTCATCGCGGTTGGGCAGGCCGAGATGCTCCTTGGGCGTCACGTAGCACAGCATCGCGCAGCCGAACCAGCCGATCATGGCGGCGCCGATGGCTGATGTGATGTGGTCGTAGCCGGGCGCAATGTCGGTGGTGAGCGGCCCGAGGGTATAGAACGGCGCTTCATCGCAGTCTTCCAGCTGCCTGGTCATGTTGACGCGGATTTTGTCCATCGGCACGTGGCCGGGGCCTTCGACCATGGTCTGGACGTTGTGCTTCCAGGCGATTCTCGTCAGCTCGCCGAGGGTTTTAAGTTCAGCGAACTGGGCCTCGTCGTTGGCGTCGGCGTTCGAGCCCGGGCGGAGGCCGTCGCCCAATGAGAAGCTGACGTCATAGGCCTTCATGATT
>JADFJJ010000039.1 GCA_022566215.1 Pseudomonadota bacterium
GGATCACGCCGTCTTTCATCAGCCCGTCGTGGCCGTGGGAGGTATAGGGGTCGAGCGCGACGTCGACGATCACGCCGATCTCCGGCGCCGCCGCCTTGATGGTGCGGATCGCCCGGTTGACCAGGTTGTCGGGGTTGAGCGCCTCCTTGCCGTCATCGGTTTTTTTGTCAGCTGGAGTTTTGGGAAAGAGGGCGACCGCCGGGATGCCCAGCTCAACCGCCTCGGCCGCCTTGATCGCGATGTGATCAATCGAATGGCGCTCGACCCCGGGCATCGAAGGGATCGGTTCGGAAATTTTCTTCCCCTCGCGCACGAACAGCGGCCAGATCAGGTCGTTGACGGAAAGCTCATTTTCCCTCACCAGCCGCCGCGACCAGTCGGCCGTGCGTGTCCGCCGCATACGGGTAAGCGGAAAATTGGCGTGGCTTGATCGGCGCTTCGGCATAATCTCTCCTTCCCCAGAACCTTTAGCAAAGGGCAGGGGGCGGGGCAAATGAAATGCGTTCTTCCAAGTCCCGGTTGAACGTTTTATAATATCTGCCTATAAGGTTTTCATAATTTCAAATCAGGAATTCAAGGATTTTATTCGATGGCAAAAGAGCACACCCACTATATCGGCGGCCAGCACGTGAAGGGCAAATCGGGGCGCTTTGGCGACGTTTTCAACCCGACCACCGGCGAGGTTTCAGGCCAATGCCCGCTCGCCTCAAAATCCGAAATGGAAGCCGCCATCACTGTCGCTGAGCAGGCATTCCCGGGCTGGTCGCAAACCTCCGTGGTCAGGCGTTCGCGCATCATGATGAAGTATCTGGAGCTGTGCAACGCCCACCAGGACGAGCTGGCTAAGCTTCTGTCCGCTGAGCACGGCAAGGTCTTCGAGGACGCCAAAGGCTCGGTCCAGCGGGGCATCGAGGTGATCGAGTTCGCGATCGGCATATCGCACGCCATGAAGGGTGAGTTTTCCGATAACGTCGCGACCGGCATCGATATGTATTCAATGCGCAAACCCTTGGGCGTTTGCGCCGGCATTACGCCCTTTAATTTCCCGGTGATGGTGCCGATGTGGATGTATGTTATGGCGATCGCGTGCGGCAATACCTTCATCCTGAAACCCTCCGAAAAAGACCCCTCAGTGCCGCTCCGGCTGGCTGAGCTGTTCGAGCAGGCGGGGCTGCCCAAGGGCGTGCTCAATGTGGTCAACGGCGATAAGCAAGCAGTCGACGCCATTCTGGGTGATGCGCGGGTTCAGGCGGTCTCGTTCGTCGGCTCCACCGGTATCGCCAAATATATCTACGCCGCCTCAGCCGCCAACGGCAAACGCTGCCAGGCGATGGGCGGCGCCAAGAACCACATGATTGTCATGCCCGATGCCGACCTGAATAAGACCGTCGACGCCCTGATCGGCTCCGCCTACGGCTCGGCCGGGGAGCGCTGTATGGCGATCTCGGTCGCGGTCGCGGTCGGCGACGTCGGCGACAAGCTGGTTGAGATGCTGAAACCCCGGGTCGAGGAGATCAAGGTCGGGCCGTCGATGGATCCGGCCAGCGAAATGGGCCCGCTGGTGACCCGCGCCCACTGGGAGAAGGTCAAGGGCTACATCGATCTCGGCGTCAAGGAAGGGGCCGAGCTGGTGGTCGACGGGCGCGAGGTAAATATCCAGGGCTACGAGAACGGATTTTTCATGGCCGGGTCGCTGTTCGACCAGGTCACCGCTGATATGAAATCCTACCAGGATGAAATTTTCGGACCCGTCCTGCAGGTCATGCGCGCCGATGATTTTGAGCAGGCGATCCGCTTGCCCTCGCTCCACCGCTACGGCAACGGCGCCTCGATCTTTACCGCCGACGGCGATGCGGCCCGCGAGTTCGCCGACAAGGTCCAGGCCGGCATGGTCGGCATCAATGTGCCGATCCCGGTGCCGCTCAGCTTTCATACCTTCGGCGGCTGGAAGGATAGCGCCTTTGGCGGCATTAACCAGCACGGCCTGGAAGGGGTGCGGTTCTGGACCAAGATCAAGACCGTGACCTCCCGATGGCCGAGCCTGATTACCCCCGGGGCCGACTTCCTGATCCCGACGCTGAAATAAAAGAGACAACGGGCCGCAATTTATTTGAAAAACCCCCTCACCTAAATCCTCTCTTCTTTATCGCTCACGCAAGTGAGCTTTGCTCACGGCTTCCAGCCTTCGCAGCCAAGGCGGCTGCTTCGGCGGAGTAGGCCCGCGAGGGCGGCGGACGACCGCCGCGCCAACGCTTGTTGGCGTTAAGTTTTTTTTATCACCCCCTCACCTAAATCCTCTCCCACGGCCTGTCCGCCATAGCCTTCGGCGACGGCGGAAGGGGAGAGGACTTTCCCAATTGTCATACCCGCCCACGAGCGGGTATCCGGGAAATTCTGATGCAAATCGTCTGTCTTTAAAACAAAAGAAAAATCCGGATGCCCGAATAAATCGGGCATGACAAAATGTGTGGTGGTCATTCCCGTGTAAACGGGAATCCATGTTGTTTTTTTATGTGTGGATACCTGCTTCTCGCCTGGGCGTAGCTGAAGCTCCGCTCCGGCGTAGCCTGGAAAACGGGCATGACATTCTTTTACAATCCCCTCTCCCTTGATGGGAGAGGGATAGGGTGAGGGTGAAAATAAAGCCAACTTGTAGGTTGATTTATTAACCTTTTTTCAGCACACTGCCGCTTCGGACGCTTGGCAAGGGTATGAGCAAAAGGAGAATATCAAATGACACCTTTATCGAAAAAACTTATGATCTTGATTGTTATCATGCTGGTCGTTCTGGCCATCATTAATCTTACCTAACGGGGGGACTAAAAAAGCCGGGCTATTCAGAACCTGGAAAATTTTAACGTGATTCCGCAACCAGCGGGGGCCGGCGGTCCAGCCGACCTCCCGTTTTTTCATGTAAAAAAGCCAGCTGTCAGCGACAGCTGACTTTTTTCAATAATAATTTGAAAACTAAGATTTAGCCGTCATCGCCGTCATCGCCGTTGCCGTCATCGCCGTCATCGCCGTTGCCGTCATCGCCGTCATCGCCGTCATCGCCGTTGCCGTCATCGCCGTCATCGCCGTCATCGCCGTTGCCGTCATCGCCGTCATCGCCGTCATCGCCGTTGCCGTCATCGCCGTCGTCAGCTTCGTCGGCCATTTCTTCCATCATGCCTTCGGCTTCTTCCATCATGTCTTCAGCGGCATCCATCGCATCATCAGCGGCATCCATCATGTCATCAGCGGCTTCTTCCACCGCTTCTTCCGTGGCGGCTTCCTCGTCGGATGCGTTATCGCAGCCGCTCAGGGCGAGAAGAGAAATGGCAGACGCAGCTACCGTAATTAAAAGTTTATTGGTCATTGGTCCGAACCCTCCAAAAGGTGTTAAAGTGTCAAGAGATGAGACCCCTCACCTCCCCAGCGGCTTAACAAAAAGTCGCAATCTCCACTGGTGAGCATAATCGATTTGAGAAAAAATACAAATGAAAGGTTTAAGGGCGTGTTTTTAGGGAGCGATTTGGCTTGAGCGGGGATTTGGTTCTGTGCCATATAAACCGATGAGAAGGGTGTCTGATTTATGGCTTTTTTCCTGACCGATGAACAGCGGGCGATCCGCGACATGGCGAAAAAATTCAGCGTCGACGAGATGCTGCCCCATGCCGCCGAGTGGGATGAGAAAAAAATCTTCCCGCGCGATGTGCTGAGGAAAGCTGCGGGCCTTGGCTTTGCCGCCATTTATGTCTCGCCCGATCACGGCGGGGTCGGCCTGAGCCGTCTTGACGCCGCATTGATCATGGAACAACTGGCCTACGGCTGCCCCTCGACCGCCGCCTTTATCTCGATCCACAACATGTGCGCGTGGATGATCGACGCTTTCGGCAGCCAGCAGCAAAGGAAAAAGTATCTTCCCAAGCTGGCCACCATGGAGCTGATCGCCAGCTATTGCCTGACCGAATCTTCATCCGGGTCCGACGCCGCCGCCCTGACAACCAGGGCGAAAAAGGACAACGGAAATTACCTCATGAACGGCTCCAAGGCGTTTGTCTCGGGCGGCGGGGAATCGGATATTTACCTGGTCATGTGCCGCACCGGCGGGGACGGGCCGAAAGGGATTTCGTGCATGATTGTCGAGAAGGGGATGAAGGGCCTCTCGTTCGGCGCCCGGGAGCGAAAGATGGGCTGGAATTCCCAGCCGACCACCGCGGTCAATTTTGATGACTGCCGGGTGCCGGTTGAAAACCGCCTCGGCGATGAGGGGATCGGCTTCAAGATCGCCATGCAGGGGCTGGACGGCGGGCGGCTCAATATCGGCGCCTGTTCGCTGGGCGGAGCCCAGTTCGCCTTCGATACCGCGCTGGCCTACGTCAAGGAACGCAAGCAGTTTGGAAAACGAATCGCCGATTTCCAGGTCACCCGGTTCAAGCTGGCCGACATGGCGACCGAGCTGGAGGCGGCCCGGCTGCTGCTTTATGCGGCCGCGGTCAAGGTAGAGGAGGGGGCTCACGACGCCACAATGGCCGCGGCGATGGCCAAGCGCTTCGCCACCGATATCGGCTTTCGCGTGACTAACGAAGCGCTGCAGCTGCACGGCGGTTACGGGTATTTCAAGGATTATCCGATCGAGCGGATCTTGCGCGACCTGCGGGTTCACCAGATCCTCGAGGGCACCAACGAGATCATGCGGGTGGTGATCTCAAAACATCTTCTGAAGGACTAATGGAAAACCAAGACATCCTATTCGAGGTGCGCGGGCAGATTGGCCTGATTACCCTCAATAGGCCCAAGGCGCTGAATGCGCTGAACGCCGGTATGTGCCTGGGCGTACGCCTGAAACTCGGCCAATGGGCGTCTGATGAGGGGGTCAAGGCGGTGGTGGTCCGGGGCGCCGGCGGCAAGGCGTTTTGCGCCGGGGGGGATGTGGTCTCATTATACAAAAGCGGCATGGCGTACCGCGACGGGGATAAAACTTCACTCGGGTGGCGGCGCTTTTTCACCGAAGAATACCGCATGAACGTGGCGATCAAGGAATTTCCGAAACCCTATATTGCGATCCTCGACGGCATCACCATGGGCGGCGGTGTCGGCATTTCAGTTCACGGGGGGTACCGGATCGCCACCGAGCGCACCCTGTTGGCCATGCCGGAGACCGGGCTGGGCCTGATCCCGGAAGTCGGCGGGGGCTGGTTCCTGCCGCGCCTCGAGGATGAAATGGGGATGTATCTGGCGCTCACCGGCGATCGCCTGGGGGCTGCGGAAACCTGCGATCTGGGGATAACCCAATCGTTTTGTCCAAGCGGCCAGACCGGGGACCTGATTGCCGCGCTGGCGAAAAATGCCGATGATGTGGGCGGGGTTATCGCCCGCCACTCGGAACAGGCTGAGGCCAGCAAATTATTGCCCCATAAAGCGGCGATACAGACATTTTTTTCCGGCGGCAGTGTCGAGGATATTGTCGCGGCCCTGGGCGGCGGCAGATCTGACTGGGCCAAAGGCTGGCACAAGCGGCTGATGAAAAAATCCCCGACCAGCATGAAGCTGACCTATCAGCAGATGCGCAAGGGCAAAGTGATACAAAACTTCCGCGATAATATGAAAATGGAATACCGGATCGTCAACCGCATCATCGAGGGACATGATTTTTATGAAGGGGTGCGGGCGATCTTGCTCGACAAGGACAACCACCCGCGCTGGCGGCCGGCCTCCTTGGAAGAGGTCTCAAAGGCGGCGGTCGCCGCCCATTTCGAGGACTTGGGCGCAGATGAACTGAGGTTTGATTAATCAATATGAAAGGAGAGGTAAAATGGCGAAAATAGGATTTATCGGGCTGGGTCACATGGGGCTTCCGATGGCCGGGAATCTTGTCAAGGCGGGCCATCAGGTCAAGGGGTTCGACCTCTATCCAGAGGCCATCAAGGCGGCCGGCGAGAGGGGTGTTGAAGCAGCTTCCGGCATTGCCGGGACCGCCCAGGGGGTTGAGGTGGTGATCGCCATGGTGCCGGAGGGCAAACATTCCCGCGCGGTATTCCTGGGTGATGACGGCATTCTTGCCCATGCCGGTAAGGGAACCCTGCTGATCGATTGTTCGACCATCGATGTCGCAACCTCGCGCATCATCCATGAGGTGGCGGAGAAAGCCGGCTTCGATATGGTCGATGCCCCGGTATCCGGCGGGGTCGGCGGGGCCGAAGGCGCCACCCTGACGTTTATGGTGGGCGGCAGCGGGGCGGCCTATCAGCGCGCCAAGCCGGTGCTGGAGCCGATGGCCGGCAAGATTTTCCATTGCGGGGCGGCAGGCAACGGCGAGGCGGTCAAGATTGTCAACAATATGCTGCTGGCGATCTCGATGATCGGGGTCTCGGAAGCGTTTGCGCTGGGACGGCGGCTGGGCCTTGAAGACCAGGCTCTGTTCGATGTCGCCTCAACCTCATCCGGACGCTGCTGGTCGCTGGACACCTATTGCCCGGTGCCGGGACCGGTGCCAACCTCACCCGCCAACCGGGGCTACCAGGCCGGCTTTACCGCCGACATGATGCTCAAGGATTTGCGCCTGGCCCAGGCGGCGGCGATTGAGACCGGGGCCATGACTCCGCTTGGAAAACATTCCGAGGAGCTGTACGCGGAGCTCTCGAAAGGGGGGCACGGGGGTCTGGATTTTTCGGGAATTTTTAAAATGCTGGATAACGACCTTTAATAAAATTGAAAAATTTTAAATTTTCTTCTATTTGCCGCCAAAGTTTATATCCCCCAAGTTGTATTTACGGAAATTTTTGTTTTTTTTACCGTTTTGCGCTTAATGTTCATTGCTTTTTGGGATACAATTGCGCCACAAAACAACGACATCATTAATGCTGCCTCAGGGAAAACCAAATGGGAAAAGCCGAACAGCCGGCAATAAAGATAGACAAAAAAGTTGATCCGAACGACGCCAGGCACGAATTTAATTCCTCGATCACCCTGATTGAGAGGTTGCACCAGAAGCTGCATGATCTGCTAAACCTGGTGCTGGAAGAATTCGATGTGGGTGAAGTTAGCGCGGTCCAGGCGCTGCTGATATATAACCTGGGCGAGTATGAAATCATGGTTAGCGAGCTGAAAACCAGAGGGTTTTATCTCGGCTCGAACGTTTCCTATAACCTGAAAAAACTGGTCAAGCTGGGCTATGTCCGCCAGGTTCCGTCCCGGCACGATAAAAGGGCCACCCAGGTCTCCCTGACCAGCCAGGGCCATAAGGTGAGAAAAATTATCGAAGACCTCTATGAAGACAACATTCACAAGATCCTGAGCACCTGCCCGCTGGAATACCAAGAGATCAAAAAGGCCGGAGAGGTCTTGAGGATCTGGGACCAGTTCTGGGCCCAGGAACTGATGGAACACAGGAAACCAAGATTCTAGATATTTCCAATCCATTAAAACGGCGCCCGGAACACTTTTGTATTGTTCTTGAAGGGTTTTGGCGCTAAGTCTCGGCCTTAAGGCCCGGCGGCACAGGTTTAATTGATTTAAATCAAGGAACAGACGCGCCTTTAAGCGCTATGCTTGGGGGAACCAGCAGGAAATAATGCCATGACCTTTGATTATGACAAATATCTTACAGAGGCCATTTCCTCGATCAAGGCCGAGGGCCGCTACCGCGTTTTCAATGACATCAAACGAAACTGCGGGGATTTTCCCCGCGCCCGCCACTTTAGCGGCGAGAAGGAAAGACGGGTCACGGTCTGGTGCTCCAACGACTACCTCGGCATGGCCCAGCACCCCAAGGTTCTGGAGGCGATGCACAAGGCGCTGGACGAATGCGGCGCCGGCTCTGGCGGCACCCGCAATATTGCCGGCACCAACCATTATCATGTGCTGCTGGAGCGGGAGCTGGCCAGCCTGCACGGCAAGGAGGCCGGGCTTTTGTTCACGTCTGGCTATATTTCCAACGCCGCGACCCTCTCGACCCTGGCGATGACTTTGCCTGGCTGTGTGGTGTTTTCCGATGCCCTCAACCATGCCTCGATGATCCAGGGGATCCGGGGATCCAAGGCAGTGCGCCATATTTTCCGCCATAACGACCCGAAACACTTGCGCATCCTGCTTGAGCAAACCCCGCGCGATGTTCCGAAAATCATCGCTTTTGAATCGGTCTATTCGATGGACGGCGATATTGCCCCGATCGAGGAATTTTGTGACCTGGCCGATGAGTTTGGGGCCATTACCTATATGGATGAAGTGCACGCGGTCGGCCTCTATGGCCCGGGCGGCGGCGGGATTGCCGATCAGCTCGGGTGTATGGACCGGATTACGGTGCTTGAAGGGACCCTGGCCAAGGCGTTTGGCGTTATGGGGGGATATATCACCGGCTCACGGATGCTGATTGATACCGTGCGCTCCTTCTCCCCCGGGTTTATCTTCACAACCTCAATCTCCCCGGTGCTGGCAGCCGGCGCCCTGGCCAGCGTCCGGCACCTGAGGAAAAGTTCCACCGAGCGCAAGAAAATGCACAAAAGGGTGGTTCAGCTGAAACAAATGCTGAAAGACCGCAACCTTCCTATCATGCCATCCGACAGCCACATCGTCCCCCTTCTGGTGGGCGATCCGGTTTTGTGCAAACAGGTCTGCGATACGCTTCTGGAGGAGTTCAATATCTACGTCCAGCCGATCAACTATCCGACCGTGCCCAAGGGAACAGAACGCCTGCGCCTGACCCCTGGCCCGCTTCATAACGATGAAATGATGGATGATCTGGTCAATGCCCTGACCGTGATCTGGGAGCGCCTGAAGCTGCGCCGGGCTGCTTGAAGCCAACTATTTTAAAAACTTTTTCCGGGTAAGATAGGTGGGCTTGCGGCCCAGGCCGATTTCCTTGGCCAGTTTGGAGCGCTTGTCGGCATAGCCCGGCGCCACCATCGGGTAGCTGTGGGGCAGGTTCCATTTGGCCCGGTACTGGTCCGGGGTCAGCCCGAATTTGGAACGCAGGTGGCGCTTCAGCATTTTCAGCTTTTTACCGTCTTCCAGGCAAATGATGTATTCCCTGGTCACTGATTTTTCGGTCGGTACGGCCGGGGTCTGGCTCAGGGACTTGGCTCCTTCCATCTGGGCCAGATCCAGAAGGGTGCGGTGAACCACCCGGATAAGTTTCGGGAGATCTTCCGAATTTATCAAATTTTTCATGACATAGCCGGAAACGATTTCGGTCGCCAGCCTGAGGAAAGTGTCATTACTTTTTCCGCTGGCGGCAGGTTCGGTGGAAATTGGATTTAAATTCATGGCCCCTGTCCGCTAAAATGTATTTTGGTATGTAAACCTATATATGGAGCTTAAACCTTAATTTTTGTTAAATTATGTTAGATAAATTAACAATTTTTTTGAAATTTTTTGTCATTGTGAATTTTAAAGAGGTTTATGACTTTCGGCCAGCTTAAAATTTATTTTGCACAATCCATTGTATGTGCTTGGCTCAGGCAAGCCACATGTGGTAAGGAGAAAAATGCATTAAACGCCGGGGGTGTTGCGGCTGATCAATTTCAGAAAGGCTGATCCGGGCGGTATTAGGGCAGGGTTTGACCCTGTTTTTTTGGGATTGGAAAGACGGCTATGCCCGGCAAAACCATTGCACTTGGCTGCGATCATGGCGGTTTCAAGCTGAAATCCGTCCTTAAGGAAGCGCTTGAGAAAAAGGGCTATACGGTTCTTGATGTTGGCGCCAATTCCGGCGCTTCGGTTGATTACCCTGATTTTGGCCATGCCGTGGCCAAATTGATTGAAGAGGGTAAAGCAACCCGCGGGGTGATTGTCTGCGGCACCGGGATCGGCATCAGCCTGGCCGCCAACCGCCATCCCGCGGTCCGCGCGGCGGTTTGCACTTCGGGCCTGATGGCCAGGCTGGCCCGGGCTCACAATGACGCCAATGTTCTGGCGCTGGGCGGGCGCATCATCGGCGTCGAGACCGCGCTGGACTGCCTGGAGGAATTTTTGAACACCCCGTTTGAAGGGGGACGTCATGCAGCGCGGGTGGAAAAGATTTAAATGGCCAGGGGAATGGGACAGAGGGAAACAGGACAGGACGTGGCATCGCTTGAACAACGATTTTTCAGTGACGGCCTTGAGGCCAGCGACCCCGAGGTGTATGCCGCCATCAAGGGCGAGATTACCCGGGAACAGGAGCAGATTGAGCTGATCGCCTCGGAAAACATCGTCTCCAAAGCGGTGCTGGAGGCGCTCGGCAGCCCGCTCACCAACAAATATGCGGAAGGGTACCCGGGACGGCGCTACTACCAGGGCTGCGAAAGCGTCGATATTGCGGAAAACCTGGCGATCGAGCGCGCCAAGACCCTGTTTCAGTGCGCTTATGTCAACGTCCAGCCGCATTCCGGGGCCCAGGCCAATGGCGCGGTGATGATGGCGCTGCTGACCCCCGGCGATACCATCCTCGGGATGTCATTGGCGGCGGGCGGGCATTTGACCCACGGCGCCCCCCCGGCGCAATCGGGAAAATGGTTCAACGCCATCCAGTACGGGGTCCGGCGCGATGATCACCTGATCGATTTTGACGAGGTCGAGGCACTGGCGAAAAAACACCGGCCAAAGCTGATCATCGCCGGCGGCTCGGCCTATCCCAGGGAGATCGATTTCAAACGCTTCCGCGAAATTTCTGATGATATTGGCGCCACCCTGATGGTCGATATGGCGCATTTCGCGGGGCTGGTCGCGGCAAACATCCACCCCAGCCCGCTGCCCCATGCTCATATTGTCACCACCACCACCCACAAGACCTTGCGGGGACCGCGCGGCGGGATGATCCTGAGCAACGATATTGATCTCGGAAAGAAAATAAATTCGGCGGTTTTCCCGGGGCTGCAAGGCGGTCCGCTGATGCATGCGATCGCCGCCAAGGCGGTCGGCTTTGGCGAAAACCTGCGCCCCGAATTCAAGCAATATGCTAAAGCCGTGGTGGCCAATTCCAAGGCGCTGGCGGCCAAATTGAAGGCCAACGGTTTTGATGTGGTCTCGGGCGGGACCGATACCCATCTGTCGCTGATTGATCTGCGCCCCAAGGGCCTGACCGGCAAGGCTGCCGATGAGGCGCTGGAACGCTCGAGCATTACCTGCAACCGGAACGCCGTCCCGTTTGATCCGGAAAAGCCCTTTATCGCCTCCGGGATCAGGGTCGGATCGCCGGCCGGGACCACCCGGGGCTTCGGGGTGGCGGAATTTGAACTGATCGGCGGCATGATGACCGAGGTCCTGGACGGCCTGGCGGCTAACCCCGAAGGCAATGCCGGGATTGAGCAATCGGTAAAGAACAGGGTTGTCGAGTTGTGCCGGAAGTTTCCGATTTATCCGGATTTATAGAATTGAATTAACAACGAGAGAGGAACAGGGATATGCGCTGCCCATTTTGTGCCGGTGAAGATACCCAAGTCAAGGATTCTCGGCCTTCCGAGGACAACACGGCGATCCGCCGGAGAAGGCTGTGCGCCTCCTGCGGGGCCCGCTTCACGACCTTCGAGAGGGTCCAATTGCGGGAGCTGACGGTGATCAAGAAAAGCGGCCGGCGGATCCCGTTTTCCCGGGAAAAACTGGAGCGTTCGGTCAATATCGCGCTCCGCAAACGCCCGGTCGAGCCGGAGCGCATCGAGCGCCTGGTGAGCGGCCTGGTGCGCCAGCTGGAAAGCATGGGTGAGAGCGAAATCTCTTCCGAGATCATCGGCAAGCTGGTGATGGAAGGGCTGGAGCGGATTGACACCGTGGCTTACGTGCGCTTCGCCAGCGTGTACAAAAACTTCCGGGAAGCGGCGGATTTCGGGGCTTTTGTCGGTGAAATGGAAGGGCCCGGGAATAAGGACAAGTAAGCTGTCCCGGGCATTCTCAAAACAGGATAAGAATTTCATGGCGGCGGCCTTGCGGCTGGCGGGCGTTTGCCTTGGCCGGGTTTGGCCCAACCCCGCGGTGGGCTGCCTTATTATCAAGGATGATAAAACCGTGGGCCGGGGCTGGACCCAGCCCGGCGGGCGGCCCCATGCAGAGTTCGAAGCCCTGCAAATGGCTGGGGCCAAAGCCAAAGGGGCGACAGCTTATGTGACGCTGGAGCCCTGCGCCCATGAAGGAGAAACCCGGTCGTGCGCCAGATTGCTGGCCGGGGCGGGGGTGAAGCGGGTGGTTTATTCGGTCTCCGATCCCGACCCCCGGACCGCCGGGAAAGGCGCGGAAATCCTGAAAAAAGCAGGGGTTCAGGTGGATTATGGCCTACTCGAGGAGGAAGCAAAGACCCTGAATAAGGGATATTTCCTGAAACAAACCGAGGGGCGCCCCCTTGTTACTATGAAACTGGCGACCTCCAGGGATGGCAAAATTGCCGAACGGGAAGGGGTGGAAACCCGCATCACCGGCCGGCAGGCACGGGAATATTCCCACCATTTGCGCGCCAGCCACGACGCCATCCTGGTGGGTATCGGCACGGTTCTTGCCGATGACCCCGATTTGACATGCCGCCTGCCGGACAAGGATGTCACCTCACCGGTGCGTATCGTGCTGGATACGAACCTGCGGATTCCGGTTGCCTCACGCCTGGTTCAAAGCGCAAATAAAGTTCCTGTCTGGGTGGTGACAGAGCAGACTGAAATTCCCCCCGAATTGGCCGGTAAAGGCGTTGAAATAGTGTCTTTAGGCAACATTAAAAATATTAAACAAGTTCTTGAATTAATTGCACAAAAAGGAATTACAAGATTGCTTGTAGAGGGCGGTAGTGGGGTAAATGCCTCTTTTCTGAAAAGTGGTCTTGTTGATGATATTTACTGGTTTACGGCACCGCATCTGACCATCGGCGCGGGCGGGGTGCCGGCGTTCCGTGATTTGGATATTACAGAACCCAAAGATTTACCCAACTATAAAAAATCCAGCGAAGAGGGATTAGGGA
Organism: Pseudomonadota bacterium; assembly: GCA_022566215.1. Taxonomy (GTDB): domain Bacteria; phylum Pseudomonadota; class Alphaproteobacteria; order Sphingomonadales; family SMXR01; genus SMXR01. The sequence goes on from JADFJJ010000039.1 coordinate 12,896, forward strand.
AGGATATAGTGGAAATCCTTGAGCGATTGGATTAAGGCTAGCCCCATGTTTACCGGGATCATATCAGCGGTTGGCGAAGTTCAGGCGATTTCACGGGAAAATGGCGCAAAACTGACCCTGTCCGTCCCGTTTGCCACCGATGACGTGGCGATCGGCGCGTCTCTCGCCTGCAACGGCATCTGCCTGACGGTCACCGGAAAGGGGCAAAAGACGCTCTCCTTCGAAGCCTCACAGGAAACGCTTGAACGCACCACGCTTGGCGCCTGGGCCGCCGGCGTCCCGGTTAACCTGGAGCGGCCGCTGAAAGCCGGCGACGAACTGGGCGGCCATATGGTCATGGGCCATGTCGATGGGGTTAGCGAAATCACCGCAATCGAGCCGATTGAGGGCGGCCAGGCCGTGACCCTGACGCTGCCCGGTGCGATCGCCCATCTGGTGGCGGAAAAGGGCAGTATCGCGCTGGATGGCGTGTCGCTGACCGTTAACGGGACAGGAAAAGACACCTTTAGCGTCGTCCTTATCCCCCATACCGGGGCCGTGACCACCTTCGGGGACCTGAAAGCCGGAGATAAAGTAAATGTGGAAGCGGATGTTTTTGCCCGCTATAGTGCGCGCCTCCAAGAGCTGAAGGGAAACCGGTGATGTCAAAACCCGCCAACAAAGTTCGCCCCGGCGACCTGCCGGCGGCTTTCCTGTCGACCATCGAGGAAGTGGTCGAGGACGCCCGCAATGGCCGCATGTTCATCCTGATCGATGAGGAAGACCGTGAAAACGAGGGCGATCTGATCATCCCGGCGCAAATGGCCACCCCTGAAGCGATCAATTTCATGGCCAAGCACGGGCGCGGCCTGATCTGCCTGACGCTGACCTCCAGGCGGGTCAAGGAGCTGGATTTGCCCCTCATGAGCCGCGAGAACCTGTCCCGCCAGGGGACCGCCTTTACCATCTCGATCGAGGCCAAAGAGGGCGTTTCGACCGGGATTTCAGCGCATGACCGGGCCCACACCGTCTCGGTTGCGATCGATGCCGG
>JADFJJ010000040.1 GCA_022566215.1 Pseudomonadota bacterium
GCCGGCATCATCGATATCGGCGATGGCCAGGCGGCGGTCTTCAAGATGGAAAGCCATAACCACCCGAGCTATATCGAGCCCTACCAGGGCGCCGCCACCGGGGTCGGCGGGATCTTGCGTGATGTTTTCACCATGGGCGCCCGGCCGGTCGCCAACATGAACGCGCTGCGCTTCGGCGATCCCCGCCACCGCAAGACCCGGCATCTGGTCTCAGGCGTGGTCGCCGGCATCGGCGGCTATGGCAACTGCGTCGGGGTCCCGACGGTCGGCGGGGAAACCACTTTTGATGAAAGCTACAACGGCAATATCCTGGTCAACGCCATGACGGTGGGGATCGCCGATCAGGACAAGATTTTCTATTCGGCCGCCGCCGGGATCGGCAATCCGGTGGTTTACGTCGGCTCCAAGACCGGGCGCGACGGCATCCACGGGGCGACCATGGCCTCGGCGGAATTTTCCGAGGACGCGGATGAAAAGCGCCCGACCGTCCAGGTCGGCGATCCGTTCACCGAAAAACTGCTGATCGAGGCCTGTCTCGAGCTGATGGCCGGTGACGCGATCGTCGCCATCCAGGACATGGGAGCGGCCGGCCTGACCTCTTCAGCGGTTGAGATGGCCTCGAAGGGCGGGGTCGGTTTCGAAATGAATTTGGATCTGGTGCCGCAGCGCGAAGAGGGCATGACGCCGTACGAAATGATGCTGTCAGAATCCCAGGAGCGGATGCTGATGGTGTTGAGGCCGGGCGCCGAGAAAATGGCCGGGGACATTTTCAGCAAATGGGGCCTGGACTTTGCGGTGATTGGAAAGATCAATAATTCCAATCACTTACAGATTTATTTCAAGGGTGAGCTGGCGGCCGATATCCCGATCAGCAGCCTCACCGAAGACGCCCCGGCTTACCACCGGCCGTTCGAGGAGGGCAAAAAACGCCCCACCCTTTCAGCATCGGAGGTCCCCGAGCCCAACGATCTGAATCAAAGTCTGCTGAAATTGATCGGCGGGCCCAATATGTCGTCACGGCGCTGGATCTGGGAGCAGTACGACCACATGGTGATGGCCGACACGATCGGCCGGCCGGGCGGCGACGCCGCGGTGGTCCGGGTCCACGGGACCAATAAAGCGCTGGCGATCGCCACCGATTGCACCCCGAGATACTGTGAGGCCGACGCGCACGAAGGCGCCAAGCAGGCGGTCACCGAGACCTGGCGCAATATCACCGCGGTGGGCGGCGCCCCGCTGGCGATCACCGACTGCCTGAATTTCGGCAACCCGGAAAAACCGCGCATTATGGGCCAGTTCAAGCAAGCGGTCGACGGCATCGCCGAGGCCTGCAGCGCGCTTAGTTATCCGGTGGTTTCCGGCAACGTGAGCTTTTACAACGAAACCAACGGCCATGCGGTCAAGCCGACCCCGGGGATCGGCGGGGTCGGGATTCTAAAGGATGCGACCCGGCGGGCGAGCCTGGATTTCAAGCGCAAGGGTGATGTGATTTTTCTCATAGGGAAGACCAAAGGCCATCTCGGCGCCTCGATTTTCCTCAAAGAAGTGATCGGCCGCGAAGAGGGCGCGCCGCCGCCGGTGAACCTTGGGCTGGAAAAGAAAAACGGCGACTTTGTCCGCGCCCTGATCGAGGCGGGTGAGGTCGATACCTGCCACGACCTCTCGGACGGCGGGCTGGTGTGCGCCCTGGCGGAGATGTGCCTGGCCGGAAAAATCGGGGCGGATGTCAGCTATTCAAAAGAAAATATCCCGGCCCACGCGCTGCTGTTCGGCGAGGATCAGGCCCGTTACCTGATCGCCCTGCCCGCCGGCAAAGCCGGTAAAATCCTGGAAAAAGCAAAAAAATCCGGGATTATAATCGAAAATATCGGAACCACCGGCGGCAGCGTCTTGAAAATAGGCGATAAGATAAACATCTCCTGTGATAGGATGAGGACCGCCCATGAGGGCTGGTTTGAAGATTACATGACCAAGGTGCGTTAGGACATAACCTTATGGCAATGCAAGCCCAGGAAATTGAAAAGCTGATCACCGGAGCCCTGCCCGGCGCCAAGGTGACCATTACCGACCTGGCCGGTGACGGCGATCATTATTCAGCCCACGTGGTTTTTGAAGGGTTCAAGGGCTTATCCAGAGTCAAGCAGCACCAGATTGTCTACCAGGCGCTGGAAGGCCGCATGGGCGGTCAGCTTCACGCCCTGGCCTTAAGAACATCGGATACAGAAAGTGAGACTTGAAAGATGACCGACAACCCCGCACATGCCGTTATTGATAAGGCCGTCAAGGCCGATGATGTTGTCCTTTTCATGAAGGGCAATCCCAATTTTCCCCAATGCGGTTTTTCCGCCACCGTGGTTGATATCCTGACCCACTTAGGCGTCCCGTTCAAAACCTACGACGTCCTGCCCGATCCAGATCTCCGGGAAGGCATCAAGGAATTCAGCGACTGGCCGACCATCCCCCAGCTTTACGTCAAGGGAGAGTTCATCGGCGGCTGTGATATCATCCGCGAAATGTTCAGCGATGGCGAGCTGGAGACGCTGTTTGATGAAAAGGGTATTAAAGCTTCTTGATGAAGTGATATTCGGTCGAATTTGAGGGGTCGTTCAGGTCTCTCGTTTCCGGTAATTCCTCAAACCCGTGTTTGAGATAAAAAGCATGGGCCTCGACAAAGCGGGTGTCGCTCCAAAGCTCGATCGCCGTGGCCCTCAAATCCTTTGCCGCCTGATAAATCAAGCCGGTCAGCCGGCCCGCCAAACCGCGCCGCCGCCAGGCCCTGGCCACATAGAGGCGTTTCAGCTCCACCACGCCCCCACCCTTTGGGGCGTAGCCGATTGAGGCGACAATTTTACCCTGATATTCGGCGACCCAGAATTTTCCGCCCAGAGCCTTGATGCAGGTGTCAATCGCCAGCAATTCCCGGTCCAGCCGCTCCAGGTCCAGAACACAATTGTCATAGTCTGAAAATATTTCGCCGATCAGGGTGATCAGGCCCCGGGCATCGCCATCGACGGCCTCACGGATGGCGATGTCCGTTAAGTCAGCCATCCAGAAGGGCGTCGTGGTCGCGGCCCTTCATCCAGGCCTCGTAGGCTATATAGCTGGCTTCAACCGCGGCCCGCTCTTCCTCGCTCAGGTCCGGATGCCAAACTTCGACGATCAGGACAATCCTGACCTGGTCGGTTTCGTTCCAGGCCTCATGGTCAAAACTGTCATCGAAAAAGATTACCTGGCCGGCCTTGATCTTGCGTGTTTCCTCGCCGGCGCGGACAAAACAGTCGCCCGCCACCACCAGCGGCATATGGACTGTCAGGCGGGCGTTGGAGGTGCCGTAATGGGGCGGGATTTTCATCTTTGGTTTCAGGATTGAAAGCAGCGCCTCGACCGGTCTGCCGTTGATTTTGAACAGCGGCAGGCTGTCCACCGCCCGGGCCACTTCCGGAAAGCGTGCGCAGTTCTTTTCTTTTCGGTTCATGCCATCGTAAAAATGGATTGCCGCCCAGTCCTTGCTGCCGACCAGGTCGCCCCAGGCTTTTTCATCATAGCCGCCCAGCTGCAAATACGGCAGCGTGTCCACATCGCCGCGGAAATGCGCCAGGACATCCTTTTGCAGGTGGGGAAATTCCTTTTCAAAGTCTTCCACCCAGGGAAATTCTTCGCGCTCGAACCAGGCGGCCCGGTCCAGGCCCGGGATAAAAAAGCTCAACGGCCTCTGGAGCGGATTGGTGATGCCGATCCGGGCGTGGTGCAGCTTGCGCCAGATGGCTTTCTTAATCCGCTTGAAATCACCCTTGGGGAACTTTTTCCTGGCCTCGGCCACGGCCCCCTTATGCAGGGCCTGGCCAATTTTCGTCAGGAAATCGTTACAGCGGGTAATTCTGATCCGGGTGGCCTTGGGCAGGGTCTCATCCCTGAACAGGGTTTTCAGTGAGGGGTTCAAATCAACCGCGAAGGAATAGGCCCAGGCGGCCTTTTGCTTGTCGCCCATTTTTTCAAGAGTGGAACCGAGATAAATGTAGCTGAAAAAATTATTTTCATTGACCTTCAAGGCCCGGCGCAAAACCTTGCAGGCCTCCTGGTATTCCCCAATTTCCTCCAGCGCCACCGCCAGGGGCAGCATCATTTGCTCCTGGTTCGGGATCAGGTCGTTATAGAGCCTCAGGTAGGTGGCGGCATCGCCATATTCATCCCGGCCGAGATGCCAGTTGCCCAGAAACTGCAACGCCTGGGTGGAGTTTGGGTCCAGCGCCAGAATTTGATGGCAAACCGTGACAATCTTTTCCCAGGCGTCGGCCTGGCGCAACTGTTCAGCCCGCTCGTAAAGTTCAGCAATCTGCTGGTCGGTTTCCGTCATCGGGATCCTTTGATAAGGGCCAACACCCTTTCATTAGCGCGAATAAAATTCCACCACCAGATGCGGTTCCATAATCACCGGATAGGGAACCTCATCGAGGTGCGGAACACGGACAAATGTAGCCTTATAGCCTTCCCGGGCGACATATTCCGGAACGTCGCGCTCGGGGCTGTTCAGGGCCTCGATCACCATCGGGATTTCACGCGACTTGTGCCGGATTTCCACCACGTCGCCGGGCTGCAGGCGGGCCGAGGGGATGGTGTGTTTTTTGCCGTTCAGCAGTATGTGTCCGTGGTTGAGAAACTGCCGGGCGGCAAACACGGTCGGCACAAACTTGGCGCGATAAATGATCGCGTCAATCCGGGATTCCAGCAAACCGATCAGGTTTTCACCGGTATCGCCCTTTTGCTGGGCGGCCATTTTGTAAAGGTTGCGGAAATGCTTTTCCTGGATGTTGCCGTAATAGCCTTTGAGTTTTTGCTTGGCGCGCAGCTGGATGCCGTAATCGGAAATTTTGCCGCGGCGCCGCTGGCCATGCTGGCCGGGACCGTATTCACGGATGTTTACGGGGCTTTTGGGCCGGCCCCAGATGTTCTCGCCCATACGGCGGTCGAGTTTGTGCTTGGCTTGGATACGCTTCGTCATGAATCGCTCCTTTTCACTTTAAGCGCCACGGACGGGGTCATATGACCGGTTTGCCCGCGCGGCTGCCGCGTACTTCCCGGCAGCCATTCGTTAATGTTGGGAGGGAATTACCCTTTTGCGGCTGAAGTGTCAACAGGAATTGGGGCTACTCCCGAAATCTCCGGATCAGGGATGAAGTGTCCTGGCGAGCCCCGCCGAGGGCCTGCACTTCGGCGTAAAATCCATCGACCAGTTTGGTCAGCGGCAGGTCGATCCCCAGCCGCTCCGCCTCCCCCAGGACGATGCCGAGATCCTTGCGCATCCAGTCCACCGCGAAACCGAAATCAAATTCGCCCCGGATCATGGTGGCCGCGCGGTTATCCATCTGCCATGACTGGGCCGCGCCGTTCGAGATTACAGCCACCACCGCTTCCATATCGAGCCCGGCTTCGAGCCCGAAATGGAGCGCTTCCGAAAGCCCCTGGACAATCCCGGCGATACAAATCTGGTTGACCATCTTGGCGGTCTGTCCGGCCCCGGCGGGACCCAGCAGGCGAACCATTTTTGCGTAACATCCGATCGCCCCCTCGACTTTCCCAAAGGCCCCCTCAGCCCCCCCGGCCATGACCGTCAGCTGACCCGCAACCGCCCCTGCCTGACCGCCCGAGAGCGGGGCGTCGACAAACCCGAAGCCGCGTTTTTCAGCCTCGATCGCCAGCTCTTTCGCCAATTCCGCCGAGGTGGTGGTGTGATCGACGAACACAGCCCCCTCCTTGATGCTGGAAAACGCCCCCTCCAGGCCGATTGTGACGCTCCTGACATCCTTGTCGGCGCCGACACAGGCAAAGACGATATCCGCACCCAAAGCTGCTTCCCGGGGAGTTTCAGCCGCCTTGTGGCCGCCCTTGCCGGTGGCGCCGTATTCCCGCAGCCAGCCGCGCGCGCGTCCCCCGGTGCGGTTGTAAACCGTGACCTTGTACCGGGCCTCCGCCAGATGCCCGGCGATCGGATAGCCCATGACGCCAAGTCCCAGAAATGCAACGTTTTCAGTCATTCCTTCCCCCTTAATTCGCTAAAACCCTTCTGTTTATGCTTTAATCTGAGTATGCTGGGCGGGCATTTAAGTAAAGGCCGAATATTGGCCTTGAGGGGAGGAAACGCCGGTGTTTTTGATCGATCCGCAAATACAAATACACATGTGGGCTACCTTTGGCATTATCGCCATCGCCATCGGCTTTTACGTGACGGAGAAACTCTCGCTTGAGATTACCTCGCTTGGGGTGATCGGTTCCCTGCTGGTTTTTTTCTTCATTTTCCCCCTCCAGGATTCCGCCGGCATCGACCTCCTGACCACCCGGAGATTACTGGCCGGGTTTGCCGACCCGGCGCTGATTGCGGTCTTGTGCCTGTTGGTGATCGGCCAGGGAATGGTGCAATCGGGCGCTTTGGATGAGGTCGTCCGGGTGCTGCTGACCAGGGGGATAAAATTCCCGCGCCTGATTATCTATGTGGTGCTGGCGCTGGTGCTGCTGTTGAGCGCGATCATGAACAACACCCCGGTGGTGGTGATGTTTATCCCGATCCTGAGCGCGCTGGCGGCGCGGCTCGGCAAAAGCCTCAGCCATGTCATGATCCCGTTGTCTTACGCGGCAATCCTGGGCGGATCGCTGACCCTGATCGGTTCATCCACCAACCTGCTGGTCTCGGGCGCTCTCGAGAGCGCCACCGGCACCGGTTTGGGATTTTTTGATTTTACCGTTCCCGGGGCGGTCTTGGCCGGGGTTGGTTTTATCTACATCATTTTCGCCGCCCCACGGCTGCTGAAAGACCGCTCCAGCCTGGCCGGAAGCTATATCCGGGAAAGCGGCAAACAGTTTCTGGTCCAGGCCGAGGTGATACCGGGCGGTTTCCTGGCCGGGATGAAAACCCGGGCCGGGATGTTTCCCGATTTAAAAGACCTGACCATCCGCATGGTCCAGCGGGGTGAAACCTCATACCTGCCCCCGTACGAGGATATCACCCTGAAGCCGGGCGATATCCTGGTGATTGCCGGAACCCGCAAGGCCCTGACCAGGGTCTTGAAGAAATCGCCCGAATTGTTGCGTGGCATTGTCGAAGAAAGCCCGGCCGGGAAAGCTGAGCCGCCCGGAACCGCCCGGGCCGGGCAGATGCTGGCTGAGGCAATGATTGCGCCAGCCTCAAAAATGTTCGGACGGACCTTGAAACAGGCCGGTTTTCACAACCTGACCAATTGCATCGTCCTCGGTATCCAGCGGCGCTCACGCATGCTGAGAGCGGACCTCCACAGCACCCGGCTGGAATCCGGAGACGTGTTGCTGATCATGGGTCTGCCCGATGACATCATGGCCTTGAGAGCCAACAAGGACGTGGTGCTGCTGGAATGGTCGACCGAGGATTTGCCGCTGGCCCATCATTCCAAAATGGCGACCGGCATTTTCACCGGGGTGGTGGCGCTGGCGGCGCTCGGGGCGGTGCCGATTGTGGTGGCCGCCCTGATTGGAGTTTCCTTCATGATTGGCGGGGGCTGTTTGAACATACGCCAGGCCGGGCGCGCGGTGGACCGCAGGATTGTCCTGCTGATTGGTGCGGCGCTGGCAATGGGGGCGGCGCTTTCAGCCACCGGCGGGGCGGAATTCCTGGCCCACCAGCTGGTCATCCTGACCGAGGGGCGAGGCGCGCTGGTCACCCTGTCGGCGTTTTTCCTGCTGGTCGCCATCATCACCAATGTTCTTTCCAACAACGCCACCGCGGTGCTGTTTACCCCGATCGCCATATCGCTGGCGGCCGGGGTCGGGGCCGATCCCAAGATCTTCGTCATTGCGGTGGTGCTGGCGGCCAATTGTTCTTTCGCCTCGCCGATAGGTTATCAGACAAATTTGCTGGTAATGGCGCCGGGCCATTACCGTTTCAGCGATTTCGCCCGGGCCGGAATTATTCTGATTTTTCTTATGTGGGGGACGTTTACAGTGTTCGCTTCCTGGTATTATAATCTGACTTGAACGGCATGGGGTTTTATAAAACATGAACGATCAAAGTCTGAAACTTCCAAAATTCTATATCACCGCCCCAACCCCTTGCCCTTACCTGAAGGATAAAATGGAGCGCAAGGTTTTTACCGTCCTGTCCGGGTCCGACCCGGCCCGGCGCCATGAAGCACTCAGCCACATGGGATTTAGAAGGTCCCAGAATATCGTTTACCGCCCGGCCTGCGAGGACTGCAAAAAATGCATTTCCGTGCGGGTCCGGGTCCAGGATTTTAAGCCCAGCAAAACAATGGCGCGCACGGTAAGAAAATTCCACGGCCTGGCCGTTGAAGACCAGGTTCCCTATGCCAGTTTTGAGCAGTTTAATTTGTTGAAATCTTACCTTACGGCCCGCCATGCCGGCGGGGGCATGGCCGAAATGGATGAATTCGAATTTTCGGAAATGGTCGAGAGCAGCCCGGTCATGACCCGCCTGATCGAATACCGGGAGATGGAGCCAGAGGGCGCCAAACACCGGAGCGGCAGCCTGGCCGGGGTCGCCCTGACCGATATCATGTCGGATGGCCTGTCGCTGGTTTACAGTTTTTTCAAAACTGACAAGGCCGCTTCCGGGCTGGGCACGTTTATTATCCTCGACCATATTCAAAAAGCCCGGGCCGCCGGGCTTAGCTATCTCTACCTTGGCTATTGGGTCAAGGACAGCAAAACCATGGCTTACAAGGCCCGTTTCCAGCCGCTGGAATTTTTGAGCGGTGATGACTGGGTCAATTCTCCGAAACACTGAATTCAGGGAAATCCATGCTTAAGAAAAAAAACAAACAGGGCCATCCGGTTGGCCGCCGCACCATCCTCAAGGCCGCGGGCTTAAGCGCGGCGGCGCTGCTGGCTGGCTGTGGCCAGGGCAGCGAACCGGCCTCGGGCGATGGAACAGTTCCGAAAAAACAGCGTAACCTCAAGATGGTCACCACCTGGCCGAAGAACTTCCCCGGCATCGGCACCGGGGCTGAGCGTTTCGCCCGGCGGGTCGGAGAGCTGAGCGAGCGGGCCATCAATATCCATGTTTATGCCGCCGGCGAACTGGCGCCGGCGCTCAGCGCTTTTGATGCGGTCTCCGGCGGCAAGGCGGACATGTACCACGGGGCCGAATACTACTGGCAGGGCAGATCCAGGGCTTTTAACTTTTTCGCGGCGGTCCCGTTCGGCATGACCGCCACCGAGATCAATGCCTGGATCCACCATGACGGCGGGCAGCAGCTGTGGGACGAACTGTCCGCGGGGTTCAATATCAAGCCGATGATGTGCGGCAATTCCGGCTGCCAGGCGGGCGGCTGGTTCCGGAAGGAGATTAATACCCTGGAGGACTTGCAGGGCTTGCGGATTCGCATTCCCGGCCTTGGCGGTGAGGTGTTCCGGCGCCTGGGCGCGACCCCGGTGACCAAGCCGGGCGGCGAGATTTTCCTGGCTCTCAGCCAGGGTAATATCGACGCCGCGGAATGGATCGGCCCGTGGAATGACATGGCGTTCGGGTTTCACACCATCGCCGACTATTATTATTTCCCCGGCATCCACGAACCGGGCACGGTTTTAAGCCTGGGCCTGAACCTTGATTTATGGAACGAGTTGTCGGCGTGGGAGCAGACCGTTATCCGCACTGCCGCGGAATCGGAAAACAGCTACATGTGGGCCGAGTTCAACGCCATGAACGCCCGCGCGCTTGATCTTTTGGTCAATCAGCATGGCGTCAAGCTGAGACGCTTTAGCGATGATATTTTGCGTGAGATGCTTAAAATTTCCCGCCAGGTCCTGAAGGAAACCGCCGCCGAGGACGACCTCACCGGCCGGGTTTATAACAGCTTCAAAGCCAGTCTTGAGCGGCAAAGCTTCTATGGCGAAGTGTCCGAGCGGGCCTTTAGGCGGGCCCGCATGCTGGGCGAAAAATAATCCTGATGCAAAAATTAATGAGGATCGCGGACCGGCTGGATGCCCTCAACGAGGCGCTCGGCAAGGCGCTCGGCCCGCTGGTCATCGTCCTGGTGCTGGTCCAGTTCGCGCTGGTGATCATGTCGGGGGTTTTTCATGTTGGTTCAATCAAGCTGCAGGAGAGCTTGCTTTACATCAACAGCCTGATGTTCCTGGGCGCGGCCGGCTATACCCTTTTGAAGGACGCTCACGTCCGGGTCGATGTTTTTTACCGCGATGCGCCGGAGCGGAAAAAAGCGAAAATCAATCTCGCTGGCACGCTGTTTTTGCTCTTTCCCTTCCTGGTTTTCGTCTGGGTGATCGCTATCCCGTATGTTTTTACCAGCTGGAGGAACCTCGAGGCCTCGTTTGAGACCTCGGGGCTGCCGATCGTCTATATCCTGAAATCGTTTATTTTGCTGTTCGCCTTCACCCTCAGCATTCAGGGCGTTTCCCTGGCCGTGCGCTCCTGGGCGGCGTGGCGGCAAAAGGGATAGGCGATGGACATTTCGCTGATATTGTTCGTCCTGATGGTGATCAGCCTCGGCTTTCTTTTAATTAGGGGCTATCCGGTCGCTTTCACCCTGGCCGGGACCGCGCTTCTGTTCGCCTTTTTGGGCCTGCTGATCCAGAATATCAGCGGGGTTCCGGTCGGCGCCCTTGATTTTGGCACCATTTCGCTGCTGACCGAGCGGATTTACGGCATCATGACCAACGAGGTTTTGCTGGCGGTGCCGCTGTTTATCGCGATGGGGGTGATGCTGGAAAAATCCAAGGTGGCAGAGGATTTGCTGGAGACGATGGCGGCCCTGTTCGGGGGCTTGCGCGGCGGCCTGGGCATTTCGATTACGATTGTCGGCGCGCTGCTGGCGGCCTCGACCGGGATTGTCGGCGCGACCGTGGTGACGATGGGGCTCTTGAGCCTTCCCACCATGTTGAAGCGGGGCTATGACCCGGCGCTGGCGGCGGGCTCGATCGCCGCCGTCGGCACCCTGGGCCAGATCATCCCGCCTTCGATCGTGCTGGTGCTGCTGGGTGATGTTTTGTCCTCCTCCTACCAGGTGGCGCAGCGCGAGATGGGGATTTTCTCGCCCGATACGGTAACCGTCGGCGACCTCTTCGCCGGCGCCTTCATTCCCGGCCTCGGGCTGGTTCTCCTGTACATTCTCTACCAGGCGGGGATGGCGTGGTTCCGCCCCGAAAGCTCGCCCGCGATGCCGCGCGGCGCGGACCAGATTATCGACGGCAAATTTATTTTGAGGTTGTTCCGGGCGCTGGTGGTCCCGATCGCCCTGATCGTGGCGGTGCTCGGGTCGATCCTGGCCGGCATCGCCACCCCGACCGAGGCCGCTTCGGTCGGGGCGGTCGGCGCGATCCTGCTGGGCGGCCTGAAACTGGCCCCGGACAAATGGAAGCGCATTACCCTGTCGGCGGCCGGGCTGGTCGGCTTGCTGATACAGGCGGGGGCGGGGGTCTTTCCAGCTTACGCCGGGTGGCTGTTCCTGGCTCTGTTCTCCTGGGGGTTCGCGGAAAGCCTGATCTCGGCCTGGAAAACCGGGGTCTTGCGGGAGGTGATGACCGCGACCCTCAAGACCTCGACGATGATTTTCACCATCCTGCTGGCGGCGGCGATGTTCTCGCTGGTGTTCCGGGCGTTCGGCGGCGACGGCTATATTGAAAGTTTCCTGACCGGCCTGCCGGGCGGCGTGATCGCGGCCATGATCCTGGTGATGGTGGTGATGTTCATCCTGGGCTTTTTCCTGGATTTTATCGAGATCATTTTCGTGGTGGTGCCGATCGTCGCACCGGTGCTGATGATCATGGGGGTCGACCCGCTGTGGCTGGGGGTGATGATCGCGGTCAATTTGCAGACCTCTTTTCTCACCCCGCCGTTCGGCTTCGCGCTTTTTTACCTGCGCGGGGTCGCGCCGCCGGAGATCAAGACCTCGCACATCTACAAGGGCGTCATCCCCTTTATCGCCATCCAGGTTCTGGCGCTCATCCTGCTGGCGGTCTTCCCGGCCCTCGCCACCTGGCTTCCGGAGGTGGTGTTCGGGTAGGTGAAGATTAACTGTCATACCGGCTTCAGGCCGGTATCCGGCAAGCCTGATGGAGGGCTTATGGGCTGCCAATAGAACTTGCGGAAACATGACCAGACCCCCGCCTTCGCGGGGGTGACAAGGAAAAATGGCGGGGGTGACAAGGAAAAGTGGCGTGAGCGACAAAAAAATAGGAGAGAGCCTCCTATTTTGTCATGCCCGATTTATTCGGGCATCCGGGTTTTTTTCTTTGTCGTCATACTCGCGAAAGCGGGTATCCACGTTTTTGTAGTAAATTTAGAGCCCACTATGGATTCCTGCTTGTGCAGGAATGAAAAACACAAAAGGCCAGACCCCCGCCTTCGCGGGGGTGACAAGGGAAAACAACGGGAGTGACAACACACTCACACTGTCATGCCCGATTTATTCGGGCATCCGGGTTTTGTTTATAGATCAGGCCTTTTGTGGTCAGATTTCAGGCCGAAGAATACCAGCAATGGCGAAATAATAAATATCTGTATCTACTACAGCTACAGATATTGCTAAATCTCCCATTGTTTACTCCTAACAACTTCCCGAAGGCGCTGGTCATCTTTGCCGGATACCCGCATCCCCCTTCGCCACCCTGGCTACGCGGAGGCGGAATGGGAAAGGGCAGGATGAGGGTGAAATAAACTGGAGGTGCGCCTTAGCACCGACCGGGGCCACCCGGCCCCCGCGCATCGTTGCGCGCCCCCGCGGAGCCGTGAGCAACGCTCACTGGCGTGAGCGACAAAAAAATAGGTGAGGGGGTCAAAAAATAACTTCTCAGTGGATAATGCCCCTGTTTCCTGCCAAAAAGGGGCATGTTCAAAAAAATCCTGATTGCCAACCGGGGCGAGATCGCCTGCCGTATTATCAAAACCGCGAAGCGGTTGGGGATCGCCACGGTGGCTATCTATTCCGAGGCCGATGCCGATGCCAAGCACGTCGATCTGGCCGACCAGCAGATCCTGATCGGCCCCCCGCCGGCGGCTGAGAGTTACCTTTTGGGGGCCAAGATCATCGCCGCCGCCAGGCAGACCGGCGCTGAGGCGATCCACCCCGGCTACGGGTTTCTCAGCGAGAACCCCGGCTTCGTCAAAAAGGTCGAGGCGGCGGGGCTGACCTTCATCGGGCCAGGAGTCAAAGCCATTTCGGCGATGGGCGATAAAATCGCATCGAAGAAACTGGCGGCAAAGGCAGGGGTCGCCACCATACCCGGCCATTTAGGGGTGATCAGGGACGCCGCCGAAGCGCTCAAAATCGCCGGCGAGATCGGCTATCCGGTAATGATCAAGGCCTCGGCCGGGGGCGGCGGCAAGGGCATGCGCATCGCAAGGGATGCCGGGGAAGTGGAGGAGGGGTTCCGGTCAGCCAAAAACGAGGCCAAATCCTCGTTCGGCGATGACCGGCTGTTTATCGAAAAATATATCGAGCAGCCGCGCCATATCGAAATTCAGGTGCTGGGCGACAAGCATGGAAATATCATTCATCTCGGCGAGCGCGAATGCTCGATCCAGCGCCGCCACCAGAAAGTGATCGAGGAGGCCCCATCCCCGTTTGTCGATGAAAAAATGCGGGCTGAGATGGGCGCCCAGGCGGTGGCGCTGGCCCAGGCGGTGGACTACCACAGCGCCGGGACGGTGGAATTTATCGTCGATCAATCGAAGAATTTCTTTTTTCTGGAAATGAATACCCGGCTGCAGGTCGAGCACCCGGTGACCGAGGAAGTGACCGGCCTGGACCTGGTCGAGGAAATGCTGAGGATCGCCGCCGGCGAGAAGTT
>JADFJJ010000091.1 GCA_022566215.1 Pseudomonadota bacterium
CCGGATACCGGGCTTCTCCGGTATGACAATTTATTATTATTCCACCCTCACCCTACCCTCTCCCATCAAGGGAGAGGGGATAACGGCAGAGCACTTCCTAAACTCCCTCTCCCCTTCCGCCGTCGCCAACCCCACTACGCCAAGGCTACGAAGGGCAGGGGCTATGGCGGACAGGCCGTGGGAGAGGGTTGGGGTGAGGGGGTTAGAAAAATACTTAACGTCAACAATCGTTGGCGCGGCGGTCGTCCGCCGCCCTTAGCTAGAGCAATGACCGGAGGTCATTTGGCGTGAGCGATAATGAAGAGAGGGGTGGGGTGAGGGGGTGGTAAAATGAAATACCCCGCTATTCGGAAACTTCACTCCACGGGCGCATTCCGCGCTCGCCGGTGACCGAGCGGATAATCACCCCCTCCCGATCGAAGCTCAGGGTATGGGCGCCGCCGCGCCGCAGCCGGGTTTTATCAATGACGATTTTACTGTCCTTGCAGGGAAACGGCGCGTAATGCGCGGTGATAATCACATCGGCGCGGAAGCAATCGGCGGCAAACGCCTCCGGCTGAGTGGATATGGCGACCGTTTTCCCGGACCGGGTTTGGTAAAGGCAGCCGAGCGGATCACAGGCCAGCCCGCCGCCTTCCGGGAAATCCCTGAAACTTAAGGCTTCTTTTTCGGCAAAATGCCGCTGCCAGATGCCCCGGTCAAAGCGGCTTCTGGAGAGCGTGTTGAAATAAAACCTCCCGTCCGGACCCTTGAGGGCCACCAGGTCGCCCTCGGTATTGATCACCACCTCCGGCAGATCGTGACTGAAGTAAATAACCAAAGCCAGGCCCAGCGGCGCCACAAACAGCAGGCGGAGACGCTTTCCCTGCCACAGGCACAGCCACAGACCGGCCAACACCAGCAGCAGGAAGGAGGAAAAGGGAAATTCCGGCGCCCAGAAATCAGCCCCCGGCAGGGCGGCGATCTGTTCCGCCACATCCAGAATTAAACCGGTCCCGGCGGCCATTCCCTTCCAGGCCCACAAATCAAGCCCGAGCGGGGTTAACACCATGCCCACCAGGCCCATCGGCATCACCCAAAAGGCCATAACCGGGACCGCCGCCATATTGGCCAGCAGGCCAAAGGCGGAAAAGCGCCCGAAGTGATAGAAGGCGACCGGTCCGATGCTGATCTCGGCGATCAGCGTGGAGATCAGCACCCCCAGCATATAAAGCCGGGCCCTGGCCAGAAACCCGGGGTTGGCGTGGAACAGGCGGCTTAAGCGCGGCTGGGCCCAGGAATAGCCGGCCACCAGCCCGGTGACGGCGGCGAAAGACATCTGGAAACTGGGGTGCAGCACGGCTTCCGGGGTAAACGTCAGGATCGCGACCGCAGCCAGCGTCACCGAGCGCATGGAAATCGCCTTGCGGTCGGTCAGGACCGCCAGCAGCACAATGCTGACCATGATAAAGGCCCGCTGGGTGGAGATACTGGCGCCGCTCAGGACCAGATACCCGCTGGCCCCGATAAAGGCGCCGATGGCGGCGTATTTCCGGATCGGGTGTTTCAGCGCCAGCTTCGGGAAAAAGGCCATGCCGGCCCTCAGGGCGAAAAACAGAACCCCGGTGATCAGCGCCATATGGAGGCCGGAAATGGCCAGCAGGTGCGCCAGTCCGGCAATCCGCATATTATTCGAAACCCGTTCGGGAATGCCGTCACGAATGCCGGTGATCAGGGCGGCCGCCACCGCCCCGTCTTCGCCCGGGACGGCGGTCGTGATCCGGAGCCACATTTTTTGCCGGAACGCGCCTATTTTTTCTTCCAGAATTCTCTCCGGCCTCGAGACCGCTTCCACCGGGGCCACCGCGAATCCGACAGCTCCAAGCCCCCGGAACCACAACTGACGGCCGAAATCATACCCGCCCGGCAGAACCGGCCCCGGCAGGGGCATTAAAACCGCCCGGGTCCTGATGACATCTCCCGGGCCCAGTTCCGGGGCTTGGGTGCGCACCACAATGCGGATCTTGTCTGGCAGCGTCTGGCCGGGATTATCGGGATAGCTTACCCCCTTCAGGGTCAGGCGCAGGCCGTCTTCAATGCGCTGTTCGGCGACACTGACCACCCCTTCCAGGGCAATCGCCCAGGTTTCCCGGGAAAGGGTTGTGGTGTCCACCAGGCTGGTTCTCAAGGCGCCAGCGCCAAACCCCGCCAATAAGATCAGCAACGCCCTTAAGCCAAGCAAAAGGGCGGCCCGGGCCCGGACAAAATACTGAACCAGAAACAGGACCGCCAGGCCCAGGATGACCGGGGCCAGCGGCGGTTCAAATGAAAGCGAGAAATAAATTCCAACGCCGGTTCCATAGAGAACCGCGCTCCAGTAAAACAGCGCCTCTTTTTCCAGCTCAAAAAGTTCCGCCAGAAATATTCTGAACTTTTCCAAACCGTCATGCCCCCCTTAACCCGGAGACATTAGCCCACCAGCCGGGAAGGGTATATAAATTTTACCCGGAGGGGGTTCATAAGCCTTTGTTTCGCACCGGCGCTTATGCTAGTTAAGAATTAATTATGGCAAATAAAAATCATAAGATCGTCACCCGTTTTGCCCCGTCGCCTTCCGGTTTTTTGCATATCGGCGGGGCCCGGACGGCGCTGTTTAACTGGCTGTTCACCAGAGGCCGGGGTGGCAAATTTTTGCTGCGAATCGAGGATACCGATAAAAAACGCTCCACCAAAGGGGCCATTGAGGCGATCATCGGCGGGCTGACCTGGCTCGGGATCGACTGGGACGATGAGGTTTATTTCCAGTCCCGGTTCGATCAGCGCCACCGGGAGGTGGCCGAAACCCTGCTGCGGCTGGGCAAGGCCTACAAGTGTTACACCACCCCGGAAGAATTGGATCAGATGCGCCGGAAAGCGCGCGCCGCCGGCCGGCCGATGGGCTATGACGGGCGCTGGCGCGACCGCGACCCGGGCGAAGCGCCCAAGG
>JADFJJ010000041.1 GCA_022566215.1 Pseudomonadota bacterium
AGGGGGTCTCTTTCCTAGCACCCATTTTGAATCCACAATAAGGTGCTGGAAAGCAAAACGAACTGAAATATCATCTTCGGGATCAAGATCAAGCTGATCTTTTTGTTTTACCGCTATATGAACTAAACCAAAAACAGCCCAAATTACGATTGGTGTTGCTACGACATACCAAAACAAAGGATTGGCGAACTGCCCATCAAATGAGAGGCCAAATACCCCGAGCAAAGTAGCAACGGTGGTTGGGATAACTATCATCTTACCCCCGACCGCTTTCCAAAGCATTTGTAGGTATCGCATGACCATATATTGCCCCACTGCTTTGCGGTTGTCGAGCATTTGAGTCTTTCTAACTATGTGGCGAAGTATGAATTAAACCTTGATCCAGTCGTCGGGGCCGACGAACAGGACCTCGGCGCCATCCTTTGAGGATGTTTTGTGGACCGCCCCCCTGGGTACGACATGAAACTCATCCGGCCCCAATGTGACCTCCCGGTCCTGGTAGTGGATGGTCAGCTTGCCTGAACGGACCACGAACAGTTCATCGGCGCTGTCATGGCGGTGCCAGTAAAACGCGCCCTTGACCAGGACGGCATGGGCGGTGATGCCCTTGCCGGCCATCAGCGGCACCGGGGTAAACGGCTCAGATATGCCGGAAAAAATATCCCCGAGCTTTTTGGCGGTCATTTCAAACGCCCCTCGATCGCATCCCAGATCAGCCCGGGCGTGTTGGTGCCGTTGAAGCGGTCGATCTCCTGAATGCCGGTCGGCGAGGTGACATTGATCTCGGTCAGATAGCCGCCGATCACATCGATGCCGACAAAAATCAGGCCGCGTTTTTTCAACTCAGGGCCGATCGCCGCGCAAATCTCGATTTCCCTGGCGGTCAGGCCGGTTTTCACCGCGGTGGCGCCGACATGAAGGTTGGCCCGGCTCTCGCCCTCGGCGGGAATGCGGTTCAGGGCGCCCACGGCGACGCCGTCGACCAGGATGATGCGCTTGTCGCCCTGCCGCACCTCGGGCAGGTATTTCTGGATGATCGCCGGTTCGCGGTAAAAATCGGTGAACATTTCCAAAAGTGCGGCGAGGTTTTCATCTTCCGGAGTGACGTGGAAAACCCCGGCCCCGCCGCCGCCGTAGAGCGGCTTGATGATGATGTCCTTGTGCTCGGCCCTGAACTCAAGAATGTCTTCCCGGCGGTGGGCGATCAGGGTCGGCGGCATCAGGCCGGGAAAGTGGGTGACGAACAGTTTTTCCGGCGCGTTCCGGACCGCGGCCGGATCATTGACCACCAGGGTTTTTGGCTGCAGGTGCTCCAGGATGTGGGTGGTGGTGATGTAGGCCATGTCGAACGGCGGGTCCTGGCGCAGCAGCACCACATCCATCTTTTTCAGGTCGAGCGGGGCGGCGGCGGCGCAGGTAAAATGATCGCCCTGCTTCCGCCGCACCTCGACCGGACACGCGAACGCCGTGACCTTGCCGTTGTTGAAAGACAAGTCCTTCGGTTGATATTGATAAAGCGTATGCCCCCGGGCCTGGGCCTCGAGCATCAGGGCGAAGGTAGAATCGGCATCGATATCGATCCCCTCCAGGGGATCCATTTGCACCGCAACCTGTAAAGCTTTTTTCGCCATCAAAATTCCTAATTCCTTAAGCGATTACTATATGGCGGCTTCCCGGCCCAAGACAAGCGATTAGCGCCCTTACTCAAGTCTGCCAGGCGCCCTCGAGGTGCCGCAACTGAAAGCCCGGCAGGGCGATGATGGCGTCGAAGCGAAGATCAAGCGAGGCCATTCCGGGGTGGGATGAGAGAAAATATTTTGCCGCCCTTATGGTGCGCAATTGCTGGCGGCGGGTAATCGCCTCCACGCCGTCATGATAACTCTGACGCGCCTTGACCTCGACAAAAGCCAGCGTCCGGCCCCTTCGGGCGATCAGGTCGACCTCGCCAACCGGCGTCTGGTAGCGCCGCTCCAAAATCCGGTAGCCCTTGAGGCGCAGATAGAGCGCCGCCCGCCCCTCGCCCTTGTGGCCCCGGGCGTAAGCCTTCTTGCGGGATTTTTTGTCCCGGGGCATCAGGATTTTCTCTTGAGCTCAAGCGCCCTGGTATAGAGTTCTTTCCTCGGCTTTCCAGTCAGCGTGGCAATAACCGCCGCAGCCTCTTTGATGGACATGGTTTTCAGCGCCACCTTCAGAGCCTGGTCGATCTTGCCCGCATCGATGCCGACATCATTCGCCTGCGGCGGTCCGACCAGCAGGACAATTTCACCCTTGATGCTGGCGCGGGTCTCGAGGTTTTTCAAAAGATCCCCCAGCGGCAGGCGGATGACCTCCTCATAAATCTTGGTCATTTCACGGCACAGCGCCGCCTCCCGCCCAGGGCCGAACACCTCCACCATTGCGCCCAAGGTTTTGACCACGCGCCGCGGGCTTTCGAAAAATACCAGGGTCGCGGGGAGGTTTTTCAAGGCTTCCAGCGCCTTTAACCTGGCCCCTTGTTTGCTGGGCAGGAAGCCGGCAAAATAAAATTTATCGGTGGGCAGGCCGGCGGCCATCAGGGCGGCGATCGGAGCGGCCGGCCCGGGGATCGGGTAAACCGGTATTTTCTCGTCCTGGGCCGCGCGCACCAGTTTATAACCGGGATCGGAGATCAGCGGGCTGCCGGCGTCACTGACCAGCGCCAGGATTTCCTTGTTTTCAAGCCGCCGGATTATTCCCGGGCGGACCTTTTCGGCATTGTGCTCATGATAGGCGATCAGGGGCTTTTTAATGTCATAGCGGTTTAAAAGCCTGGATGTGATGCGGGTGTCCTCGCACAGGATGGCGTCGGCCCCCTTGAGCACCTCGAGGGCGCGCAGTGTAATGTCGCCGAGGTTGCCGATCGGGGTCGCGGTCACATAAAGGCCAAATTTCAAAGCCACAGTTTCTCACCTGATTAAATGCCAAAGTCCCGCCATTAAGGGCGGCCTTAAGGAAAGTTGCAACAAAAAGTTAGGCTCAGGCCCGGGCTGGCGCATTAAAATGGAAACCCTGATCCTTCGGTGTTATACCGGAGCAAACAACCTGATATCGGACAGAATGAACGGTTCCTTGATAAAATTCTTTTCTCTCCTGTTGCTGCTCGGTCTGTTGGCCGGGGCTTGCACCTCGCCTGGCGCCGGTGATCGGGCGGCCCGGGAGCGCACCCCGTTTGCCCGGACGCCGCTCGGCGGGGCGCTGCCCAGCTTGCCGAGCACGGTGGAGCGGCAAGTGCCCTCGCTGGAGGATTTGTTCGGGCGTTTCCAGGAAGAGGAGATCCGGATCGCCCTGCTGCTGCCGCTCAGCGGCCCCGGGGAAAGCACCGGCAATGCCTTTCTGGATGCCGCGGCGATGGCCCTGTTCGAATCGTACGACCCGCGCCTGCAGCTTTTCCCCTACGACACCGGCGGCACCCCGGAAGGGGCGCGGCGGGCGGCCCGGGAGGCCGTCGGCAATGACCCGGATATCGTGATCGGCCCGCTGTTTGCGGCATCGATCGCCGCCGCGGCGCCGATTGTCCGCGCCGCGGGTCTTAACATGATCGGCTTTTCCAATAACCGGGAGGTGGCCGGGGACGGGGTTTATCTGTTGAGCTTTCTGCCCTCGCAGGAGGTCGAGCGGGTGATCGCCTACGCCGCCGCACAGGGGCATGACCAGTTCGCCGCCCTGATTCCCGATTCCCCGTACGGCGCCGCCGCCCTGGAGGGATTTTCCAGATCGGTGTTTTTGTCCGGCAAGGCGATCACCGGGCTGGAAATTTACGAGCGCGACACCCAGACGGTTTTTGACCCGGTCCGGCGGCTGGCAAATTATGACCAGCGGCGCGGGGCCTATCTGGATGAAGAACGGTTTCTGGAGGCGCTCGGCGACGATGATCTGGCGAAAGAAATCCTGAAAAAGCTGGAACCGTTCGAAACTCTGGGTGAACCGCCTTTTTCTGCCGTTTTAGTGCCCGAAGGCGGTCAGTTTTTGCGCTCTTTGGTCCCTTTACTGCCCTTTTTTGAGGTCGATCCGCTGAAAGTGCAGTTCCTCGGCACCGGGCTGTGGTACGACCCGACCCTGCCGGGTGAGCCGACGCTTGAAGGCGCCTGGTTCGCCGGTCCCGATCCGGCAAAAGTGGAAGATTTCATGGCCCGCTTCGAGGGGCTTTACGGTTACCGCCCGCCGCGTATCGTAACGCTCTCCTATGATGCGATCTCGCTGGTGGCGACACTGGCCCGGATCGAGTTCAAAAGGGCTAGATTCAGCGATAAAACCCTGCAGAACGCCAATGGTTTTGAAGGCCTTGACGGGATTTTCAGGTTCCGCGGCGACGGCACTTCTGAGCGCAGGTTCGCCATTCTTGAGATCAGGCGGCAAGGCTTTTTTGTGGTCTCTCCGGCCCCCAGCTCATTTCAGGATGTCCCCTGACAGTTACGCCAGCAACTCACCCAGAATAGCATTAACCAGCAGCGCCCCGTCGCGGGTGGCGGCCAGCCGGGTTTCGCTTTCAACCACCAGGTTCTGCTCCTTCAGGGCGTCAAGCGCGTCTTGATTGATCAGGTTTTTCAAGGGGATACCGGAGTTTCTTGCAAAGTTCTTTTTATCCAGCCCGTCCTTCAGGCGCAGCGCCGTCATGACAATCTCCTCGCCCCGCTGGCGCGCTGTCAAGAGGACATCCTCGGCCAGGCCGGCGCCATTTTGTTCAACCTTTTCAAGCCACTGTTCGGGAATCTTCAAAGTGGAAACCGCCCGCCATGCGCCGTCCGCAAAAATCCGGCTGTGGGCGCCCGGCCCGATCCCGACATAACAACCGCCTTGCCAATAGTTCAGGTTATGGCGGCTTTCCTCGCCGGGGACGGCAAAGTTCGAGGTTTCATAAGCCTTTAGTCCTGCTTGTTCACACACCTCTCTGGTCAGGGTGAACAGATCTGCCGCCTCCTCTTCTCGGGGAAGGAAAAACTTGCCGCGCCGGTGCTGGCGGTAAAAGGCGGTGTCGCGCTCGAGCGTCAGCTGGTAAAGCGAAAGATGGCCCTGGGCCAGGGTGAGAGCGGTTCCCAGCTCTTCCCGCCAGGCCTGATTGGTTTGCCCGGGAAGGGCGTAAATCAAATCAAAACTGAAACGGGGAAAGGTGTCCCTGGCAATTTCAATCGCCGCTTCGGCTTCCTGGGCGTTATGGATGCGGCCCAGGAATTTTAGCGCCTGGTCATCAAACGACTGCACCCCAAGCGACAAACGATTGACCCCGGCGGTGCGAAAAGCGGCGAACTTTTTCGCCTCGGAACTGCCGGGATTGGCCTCCAGAGTAATCTCGATATTCGAAGACAAGTCCCAGAATTCTTTCGCCTTTTCAATCACCGCCGCGACGATTTCAGGGGGCATCAGGGAGGGTGTCCCGCCGCCGAAGAAAATACTGGTGAGGCGTTTTCCTTTTGTCAACTCGGCGAAGAAATCCAGCTCGGCAAGCAACGCTTTTCTATACGCCCCTGTATCCACGCGTTCGCGCACATGGCTGTTGAAATCGCAATAGGGGCACTTGGCCTCGCAAAACGGCCAGTGGACATAAAGACTTAAATGATTTTCCTGAACTGTCATGCCAAGCAAGCTGCAATGAATTTCTTAAACGCCTCAGCGCGATGACTGATAGCGTGTTTTTTAACCGGCTCCATTTCACCGAAGGTCATGTCATGGCCTTTGGGCACAAAAATCGGGTCGTAGCCAAACCCCTTATCACCACGCATCGGCCAGGTCAGGGCGCCCTCCACCCGGCCCTCAAAAACCTCCACATGGCGATCGGGCCAGGCGACCGCCAGAGCACAAAAGAAATAAGCGGACCGGTCTTTTTTCCCCAGCTTATCCATGACCTTTTTCATGGCCGGTTTGAAATCCTTGCCCGGCCCGGCCCAGCGGGCGGAATAAATACCCGGCGCGCCGTCCAGCGCCGGGACCACCAGCCCGGAATCATCGGCCACCGCAGGGAGGTTCGCTCCGGTGGCTGCGGCCAAAGCCTTCAACCGGGCATTTTCGGCAAAGGTTGTTCCGGTCTCGATAGGTTCCGGCAAGTTCAGGTCCGCGGCGGAGATCAGCGAAAAGCCATGCGGCTTCAGAAGCGCGGAAATTTCCCTGACCTTGCCGGGGTTGTGGCTGGCCACCACCAGTTTATTTTCGGATAACCGGCGGGCCATATTTGTTTACCGGGTTGAGCCGCCGGCCGCGATGATATCAATCAACTCGATATCAAAAACCAGCATGCCCTTGGGGGCATCGGGCCGGTCCGGGCGGTTGTCGTAGGCGAGATCTCCCGGAATCCAGATTAATGCCCGGCTGCCCTTGGACATCAGGGGAACCGACAATTCCCAGCCCGCGATCAACCCGCCCAGCGGGAAGGTGCTGGGCTCACCGCGAAGGCGTGAGCTGTCAAACATAACCCCATCGGTCTGCCAGCCGGTGTAATGGATAGTGATTTCATCCGCTAGCGTCGGAAAGTTCTCGCCGTCACCTTGCTGCAGAAACCGGATGCCAATACCGTCTTCGGTTATGGTGGCGCCGGTCGGGATTGCGGTGACATCCTCAGGGGCCGGGATGGTTGCTTCCGGGGCGGATCTAAAATAGAAAAAATAGGCCGCGGCTAAAATCAGTACCGCGATCAAAACGCCCAAAATTGTTTTATTCTGATCCATTTTAAAATCCTTTTCCGGTTAGCCCTTGAGGGCTTTGGTTTGTATTTTGAAAATTTCATCGCAGCCGATTTTGGCCAGTCTCAGGAGCCGGAGGAAATCCTCTTCTGAATAGGGGGCCTGTTCCGCCGTGGCCTGAATCTCGACAATCCCGCCCTTGTGGGTCAGGACAAAGTTCGCATCTGTCTCAGCCGCGCGGTCTTCGGCATAGTCAAGATCGAGAACCGGGGCTCCCTCAAAAATCCCGCACGAAACCGCGGCAACCTGGTCGTTCAGCGGAATTGCCTCAATCAGGTTGTCTTCAAGCATTTTCTGGAAACATAAATGAAGCGCGATATAGGCCCCTGATATTGCCGCTGTCCGGGTGCCGCCATCGGCCTGAAGGACATCGCAATCAAGGCGGATCTGGCGTTCGCCGAAACCATTCAGGTCAGTCACGGCGCGCAACGAACGGCCGATCAGGCGCTGGATTTCCTGGGTGCGGCCGGATTGTTTGCCTTTTGCTGCTTCCCGGGCAGTGCGCCGGTGGGTGGCGCGGGGCAGCATGCCGTATTCAGCGGTGACCCAGCCACGCCCGTTTTCACGCAACCAAGATGGCGGGCGGTCCTCCAAGGAGGCGGTGCATAAAACATGGGTATCGCCAAACTTTGCCAGCACCGAGCCTTCGGCATGCTTGGTAAAGCCGGTCTCGAAACTGACCGGGCGGATGGCGTCCTGTGAGCGGCCCGATGGGCGCATGGCGTTCTCCTTGAAAGGTTGCCCCGGTTTTATCGCCCCCGGCATCACCCGTCCAGACAT
Source organism: Pseudomonadota bacterium (assembly GCA_022566215.1). Classification (GTDB taxonomy): domain Bacteria; phylum Pseudomonadota; class Alphaproteobacteria; order Sphingomonadales; family SMXR01; genus SMXR01. The sequence goes on from JADFJJ010000041.1 coordinate 7,470, forward strand.
TTGGCAAAAATTCAACGGACGCTTGAGGTTTATGGCAAAAAAAGTATACCTAATTGAAAGGTTTAATTGAAATTCTTAAGGATGCCCTTTGCTAAGAGAAGATTATAATACCCGCTCGCTGGCTATTTTGCACCAGATTGTCGAAACCTTCCTTGATTCCGGCCAGCCGGTGGGGTCCACCACTATCGCAAAAGAAGGTCTGTTTAACTTGTCCCCCGCCAGCATCCGTAACGTTATGGCCGAACTGGAAGAGGCTGGGCTTCTGTACTCTCCGCACACCTCCGCCGGACGGCTGCCGACCGAACAGGGTTTGCGCCTATTTGTCGACGGGCTGTTGGAAATGGGCAACCCGACCAAGGAGGAGCAGCGGAAAATCAAGGCCAGGTGCAAACCCAAAGGGCTTGGCCCGGGCGCGGTTCTGGAAGAAGCTACCAATATCTTGTCGGGCCTGTCGCACTGCGCCGGGGTGGTTTCAGTTCCCAAACAAACTTCGCCTCTGCAACACATGGAGTTTGTCAATCTGGGTAACCTGAGGGGATTGGCGATCCTGGTTTTCCAGGACGGATCGGTGGAAAACCGGGTCATTGCTATCCCGGCGGGATTGCCGCCCTCGGCCCTGGTCCGGGCGGCAAATTACCTGAATGCCAGAATTGACGGCAAAACCCTTGAGCAGGCCAAAACCCTGATCGCCAAAGAATTAAAGTCGGAACAGCGTGAGTTGGATACGCTCACCAAACAAATTATCTCGGAAGGTCTGGCCACCTGGTCCGGGGCTGAGGCGGCCCCCGATACGCTGATTGTCAGGGGCCGGTCTAATCTTCTGGAAGATGAAACCGTGGTCCAGAACCTTGAGCGGATCCGCCAGCTGTTTAATGATCTGGAGCAGAAAAAAGAGCTGCTTTCCCTGCTGGAAACCGCCAAGGAAGGGGAAGGAGTGCGGATTTTCATCGGCGCCGAAAACAAGTTGTTTTCACTGACCGGGTCCAGCCTGATTGTCTCTCCCTACAAGAATGACACCGGGAAAATCGTCGGCGCGATTGGTGTGATTGGCCCAACCCGGCTGAATTATGCCCGCATCATCCCGCTGGTGGATTACACTGCACAGGTCATTAGCCGCTTGATTTAATTGCCCCAAACCTTATTTAGAGGGTCGTAAATTTCGATTCGTGAGGAAACATTATGATAACGGGTAAGAAAAAACCGGTCCAGAAACCAAAACCTGCAGCTAAAAAGTCTCGACCTGTGAAAAAACCGGCAAACGCAAGAGCCGGGCAAATCAAAAAGCACAGCGAGGAGATCAAAGCCCTTAATGACCGGGTCTTGCGCGCTCTGGCCGAAGTGGAAAACACCCGCCGCCGCGCCCAGCGCGAGATTGATGACACCCGGGTTTATTCCATTACATTGTTCGCCCGGGAAATGCTGACCGTGCAAGACAATTTGCGCCGGGCGCTGGCACATTTGCCGGAAGATATGAAAAATAACGAGGCTTTCAAGGGCTTTGTCGATGGTGTTGAGGTGACCGAGCGCGAGCTTTTGAACATTTTTGACCGCCACGGCATCCGCAAAATCTCTCCCAAGGGAGAGGCCTTCGACCATAACCTGCACCAGGCCGTGTTCGAGGTGGAAACCGGGGATGTTGCTCCCGGCACCATTGTCCAGGTGGTTCAGGACGGATACGTCCTCAAGGACAGGTTATTGCGCCCGGCAATGGTCGGGATCGCCAAAGCGCCCCAGCCAAAAGAGGCGCCACAAAAAGAAGAAAAGCCGGAAGAGGGGGCTAACAAGGAATAAATTCGGGTTTAAAAGGAGGGGCTTAGAGGGAAAAATTCTTGTTTGGAAACCTTGTAGAGAATTTTTCCCCTCCTATATAAAACCCGTTAGCAGAGCGATTTTGGCGCCTTTTGGGCCAGAATCAGAGTGACAAACAAACGGTCGCCCATCATGCGCCCCTCGGCGCGGGGGCCGAACCAAAAAGAAATGAGGAAAGAATGAGTAAAGTTATTGGCATTGATCTTGGGACCACTAATTCGTGCGTCGCCATTATGGAAGGATCTAAACCCAAGGTATTAGAAAATTCCGAAGGGGGCCGCACCACCCCATCTATAGTCGCCTTCACCGACAAGGGTGAGCGTCTGGTCGGGCAGTCGGCCAAGCGCCAGGCGGTAACCAACCCGGAAAACACGCTTTTTGCCATCAAGCGCCTGATCGGCCGCCGGTTTGACGACAAAACCACGCAAAAAGACATCAAAATGGTGCCCTACAAGATTATCAAGGCCAAGGGCGGCGATGCCTGGGTCGAAGCCCAGGGCAAACAGTATAGCCCGAGCCAGATTAGCGCCTTCATCCTGCAAAAGATGAAGGAAACAGCAGAAAATTACCTGGGCGAAAAAGTCACCCAGGCGGTGATCACGGTCCCGGCTTATTTTAACGACGCCCAGCGCCAGGCCACCAAGGACGCCGGCAAGATTGCCGGGCTGGAAGTCCTGCGCATCATCAACGAACCGACCGCGGCCTCGCTGGCCTACGGGCTGGACAAGGGCGAGCCGCACACAATTGCCATTTATGACCTGGGCGGCGGGACTTTCGATATTTCCATCCTTGAAATTGGCGACGGCGTGTTTGAGGTGAAATCCACCAATGGCGATACCTTCCTCGGCGGCGAGGATTTCGACATGAAACTGGTGGAATATCTGGCCAATGAGTTTAAAAAGGAAAACGGCATTGACCTGCGCGGAGACAAGCTGGCCCTGCAGCGCCTGAAAGAAGCCGCTGAAAAAGCCAAGATTGAGCTCTCAAGCGCCACTGAAACCGAAGTGAACCTGCCCTTTATCACCGCCGACCAGTCAGGGCCGAAGCACCTGACCATGAAACTCAGCCGCGCCAAACTGGAAAGCCTGGTCGATGACCTGATAAGCCGTACCCTGGCGCCTTGTGAAAAAGCGCTCAAGGACGCTGGCATCGCCAAAGGCGAAATCAAGGACGTGATCCTGGTGGGCGGCATGACCCGGATGCCGAAAATTAACGAAATCGTGAAAAACTTCTTTGGCCGCGAGCCCCACAAGGGCGTCAACCCGGATGAAGTGGTGGCTATGGGCGCCGCTATCCAGGCCGGGGTCTTGCAGGGCGACGTCAAGGACGTATTGCTGCTGGACGTGACCCCGCTGTCGCTTGGGATCGAGACCCTGGGCGGTGTCTTTACCCGGCTGATTGACCGCAACACCACTATCCCGACCAAGAAAAGCCAGGTCTTTTCCACCGCCGAAGACAATCAGAACGCGGTGACCATCCGGGTCTTCCAGGGCGAGCGTGAAATGGCCAGCGACAATAAACTGCTGGGCCAGTTCGACCTGATTGGAATACCGCCTTCCCCGCGCGGTGTGCCGCAGATCGAAGTTTCGTTTGATATTGACGCCAATGGCATCGTCAACGTCCATGCCAAGGACAAGGGCACCGGCAAAGAGCACCAGATCCGCATTCAGGCCTCCGGCGGCCTTTCCGATGATGAGATCGAAGGTATGGTCAAGGACGCCGAATCCCATGCTGAGGACGACAAGAAAAAACGCAAATTGGTCGAGGCCCGCAACCAAGGCGAAGCGCTGATTCATGGCACCGAGAAAAATCTCAAGGAACACGGTGACAAGCTGGATGACGCCACCAAGACGGTGATTGCCGATGCCATCGCCGCTCTGAAACCGGCGCTGGAAGGCGATGATGTCGAGGATATCAAAGCCAAGTCACAAGCGCTGGCCGAGGCGGCGATGAAACTGGGCGAGGAAATTTACAAGGCCCAGCAGGCTGAGGCTGCTCCGGCTGAAGGCGCTGAGGGGGCCGCCGGCGAAACCGCGAAGGATGAAAAAGTCGTCGACGCCGAGTTTGAGGAAGTTGACGACGAAAAGGACCAGAAGAAGAAAAAGAAGTAAGCTTTAAGGGTCTTGAGTTATGGGATGCAGCCAGGTGTGTTATCAAAACCTGGCTGTCTCTTTTTCAACGGCAAACCGGCAACCCGGGGATGGGTAATGGCGAAACAGGACTATTATTCCACGCTTGGCGTCGACAGGGGCGCGGATGAGGCCGCGTTCAAGTTAGCTTATCGCAAGCTGGCCATGAAGTATCACCCGGACAAGAACCCGGGCGACGCCGCAGCCGAACAAAAGTTCAAGGAAATTAACGAAGCCTACGATGTCCTGAAAGACCCGCAAAAAAGAGCCGCTTATAATCAATTCGGGCATGCCGCCTTTGAGGGCGGCGGTTTCGGCCAGGGCGGCTTTGGGGCCAGCGGGTTCGGGCGCAGGGCCCAGCCCGGAGCAGACAGCTTTCACGACGTTTTTGAAGACCTGTTTGGTGATTTCATGGGCGGCCGCCAGCGTCAAAGGCGCAGCGCCGCCCGCAGAGGCGCTGACCTCAGGTATAATCTGGCCATTTCCCTGGATGAAGCCTTTTCCGGCAAGGACCAGAGCTTGGACGTCAACGCCACCGCCCAGTGCGGAGAGTGTGGCGGTTCGGGCGCCCATAAGGGCAGCCAGCCGCAAACCTGCCCGGACTGCAAAGGAACCGGACGGACCCGTCTGCAGCAAGGCTTTTTCATGGTCGAGCGGACCTGTTCTGCCTGCCAAGGCGCCGGTCAGGTGATCTCCGATCCGTGCCGCCCCTGTTCGGGCTCGGGCCGGGTGCAAAAGAAAAAATCGCTATCGGTTAAAATTCCGGCGGGGGTCGAGGAAGGCACCCGGATCCGCCTGTCCGGAGAAGGTGAGGCCGGGATCCGCGGCGGCCCGGCGGGCGATTTATACCTCTTTATTTCGATCAAGCCGCACCCCCTGTTCACACGGGAGGGCAGCACCCTGTACTGCCAGGTTCCAATTCCGGTGACCGATGCCATCCTTAGCGGCGAGATTGTGGTTCCAACCCTCGATGGGAAAAAGGCCCGGGTCAAAATTCCCGCCGGCACCCAAAGCGGCAAGCAATTCCGGCTTCGCGGCAAGGGCATGCCGATCCTGAACACCGGGCGGGTTGGCGACATGATCATCGAGACCAGGGTCGAGACTCCGGTTAACCTTACCCGCGCCCAAAAAGAGCATATCAAGAACTTCGCCGCCGAAGGCGATGCGTCGTGGAGCCCCGAATCCTCGAAATTCTTTTCCAAAATCAAGGAGCTGTGGGACGGCCTGACCGATTAGAGTCTGAATTTAGCTACCGGGTGGAACTGTGTTAGGAGGCGCGCGTAAAGCCATGGCGAAAAAAAGAATAGCGATCTCCGGGGGGCTCGGCCGCATGGGCCAGATGACCCTGATGGAAATATACCGGGACGGGGACATTGCCCTGTCCGGGGTTTTGGTCCGGCCTGGCGACAAGCTGGTCGGCGCCCCGGTTCTGTTTCCCGAAACGAAAGTTGGAACCGGACAAAATTATTCCGATGACCGGCTGGCGGTGTTTGGCGCCTCTGACGTTGTGATCGATTTTACGACCCCTAAAGCCAGCGTGGAAAACGCCAAGGCCGCTGCTCAAACGGGTGCGGCGCTGGTGATCGGCACCACCGGGTTTACAGAAGACCAGTTGGAGCAAATCAGGGCATACGCTGAAAAAGCCCCTGTTTTGCTGTCCTATAACATGTCGTTCGCCATCACTGCCCTGGCAAAAGCAGTTGGCGGCCTGTCCCGGGCTTTGGGTCCGGATTTCCATCTTGAGATTACCGACATTCACCATGCTGAAAAGAAGGACAAGCCCTCGGGCACGGCGCTGCTGCTGGGGGCGGCCTCGGGGCGCGATAAAAAGGACATCAAATATACCTCCCGCCGTGAGGGGAAGGTTATTGGTGAACACCATATCCTGTTTTCCGGCCCGGGGGAGCAGATCGAGATTATCCACCGGGCCAGGGACCGGCGGCTGTTCGCCCGCGGCGGCCTGCTGGCAGCCGATTGGCTGATCGGTAAACAACCCGGCTTTTATACCCTGAAAGACGTGATGAAAATTTAAAGGACCCGCGAATGAACAAGGTGAAGGTTGAAGAGTTTTTGCAGCGCATGCAAAAGGCCAACCCCAATCCCAAGGGAGAGCTGGACTATACCAATGAGTTTACGCTGCTGGTGGCGGTTGTCCTGTCGGCCCAGGCCACCGATGTCGGGGTCAATAAAGCCACCAAGGCCCTTTTCAAGGTTGCTGACACCCCGTCGAGGAT
>JADFJJ010000042.1 GCA_022566215.1 Pseudomonadota bacterium
CCGGGAAGCTCCTTGATGATATCAAAGACCGGGGCCAGGCGCTGTATTTCTTCCTCTGGCGGGACTTCCTTCGCTCCCGGGCGGGTCGATTCTCCCCCGATATCGACAATATCCGCGCCCTCATCGAAAAGCGCACCGGCCCGCTCCGCGGCCAAGCCGGGGTTCATATAAAGTCCGCCGTCGGAAAAACTGTCCGGAGTCAGGTTCAGGACCCCCATCACCAGCGGCTTGGCAAAGGAAAGAACCGCGCCGCCGGGAAGGTCCAGGGGCTTCCTGGGGGCAGTCAGGCGCTTTAACGTGGCATTGAATTTAGCATGAAGGGACGTAGGCAATTGTTCCTTGAGAGCGTTCAGGCTGGCGATTGGAAAGGTCGCCTGATAGATTGTTTTTTTAGCGCTTCGGAGCACCACTTCAAGCGCACCGAAATTCAAGGAGCCCCCGGCCAGCGGAAATGACAGCGAGGCCCTCCGGTCAAATGTCAGGCCAGAGGGCGTTAAATAGAGCTTGGTATCTTCAGAAAAGTTCGCCCCCACAATAAAATTTCCAGGGTTTGAAACCTAACCCTCGGGCTGGGGTTCAGCGCCGAATTCCTTGTCCTTCTTGGAGCCCGCCTTCTTGTGCCCGGCGGAGGGGACAGAAGCCCTGACCTTTTTCTTAGCCTCTGTATTTTCCCGGGTTTCCGGTGGTTCGCGGTCAATTTTCTTGTTCTTGATCAGCGCCTCGATCTCCTCCCCGGTCAGGGTTTCATACTCCAGCAGGGCATTGCCGATCCGGTCGAGCTTCTTGCGGTGGGTCTTGATGATCTTCTCGGCCCTTTTGTAGGCATCCTCGACAAACCGTTTGATCTCCGCATCGATCAGATTGGCGGTCTCCTCCGACACATTCTGCTGGCGGGTGACCGAATGGCCGAGGAAAACCTCTTCCTCGTTTTCATGGTAGAGCAGCGGCCCTAACTTATCCGACATACCGTATTGGGCAACCATGTGGCGCGCCAGGTTGGTGGCTTGCTGGATGTCAGTGGCCGCCCCGGAGGTGACCTTGTCGTAGCCAAAGACAATTTCCTCGGCAACCCGCCCGCCCATGAAGATGGCAAGGTTGTCATGCATTTTCTCCCGGCTGATTGAATACTGGTCACGTTCGGGCAGGCGCATAACCATACCCAAAGCCCGGCCGCGCGGGATAATGGTGGCCTTGTGGATCGGATCGGCCGCCGGGCAGAACATCGCCACCAGGGCATGCCCGGCTTCGTGAAAAGCGGTCAGCTTGCGTTCCTCTTCGGTCATCACCATCGAGCGCCGTTCGGCGCCCATCATGACCTTGTCCTTGGCTTCTTCAAATTCCGCCGCTGAGACCAGGCGCTTGCCCTTGCGGGCGGCCAGCAGAGCCGCTTCATTCACAAGATTGGCCAGATCGGCGCCGGAAAAGCCCGGGGTGCCGCGGGCAATAATGCGCGGGTTAAAGTCGGGCGCCAGCGGCACCTTTTTGATGTGCACCTCGAGGATTTTTTCACGGCCGATAATGTCCGGCAGCGGAACTACTATCTGGCGGTCGAAACGGCCCGGGCGCAGCAGCGCCGGATCCAGGACGTCGGGCCGGTTGGTGGCGGCGATCAGGATAACGCCCTCATTGCTTTCGAACCCGTCCATTTCCACCAGCAGCTGATTAAGGGTTTGTTCGCGCTCATCATTGCCGCCCCCCAGACCGGCGCCGCGGTGACGGCCGACCGCATCAATTTCATCGATAAAAATAATGCACGGGGCTTGTTTTTTGGCCTGTTCGAACATATCGCGCACCCTGGAGGCGCCGACCCCGACGAACATTTCGACAAAGTCCGATCCGGAAATGGTAAAGAACGGCACATTTGCTTCCCCGGCGATGGCCCGCGCCAGCAGGGTCTTGCCGGTCCCGGTAGGGCCGACCAGAAGCGCACCCTTGGGGATTTTGCCCCCTAAGCGCTGGAACCGGTGGGGCTCTTTGAGGAAATCGATGATCTCTTCAACCTCTTCCTTGGCTTCCTCGATGCCGGCGACATCATCAAAGGTGACCTTGCCCTGGGCGTCACTTACAAGGCGGGCGCGGGAGCGGCCAAAGCTCATGGCGCCGCGGCCCCCGCCCTGCATCCGGTTCATGAAGAATATCCACACTGCGATCAGCAGCAGGAAAGGCAGGAAACTGAAGATATAGGACCAGATGCTGGTGGTCTCCTCCCGGACCTCGAAGCTGACATTTTTCTCGCTCAGCTTGGCGATCAGTTCGGGATGATCATCGGGCTTTATAGTGTAGAATTTATCGCCGCTTCTCAGGTGCCCGGTAATTGTATCGCCTTCAATCACCAGGTCACTGACATTCCCGTTATCAACTTCCGCCAGGAAAGTGGAATAATTTATTTTGTCGTTCTGGACGGTCCCGGCAGAATCGTTAAAGGTGTTGAAAACCAGCGCCACCAGGAACATAATTCCCAGCCAGATCATCAGATTTTTGCCAAATATGCCCAAAGGATGCAGTCCTTTTTACAAGTTATTTCGGTTTATTTTTATGAGTTTAGCACAAAAAAGTACAAATTCTCATGAAAACCCGGTTATCTTGTTTCCGTCACTCTCTAAATAAGCCCACGTGTCCAAAATGCAACCGCGCGCCCGCTTTTAGGCAATTATTCCCGATGTGTCAAAACGAACCGCCAGCCCAGCCCCTTTTTGCGGGTGTTTCAGGTGCGGCACCTCGGCCACCTTGCCGCCCCGGAACAGCGCCGGCAGGCTCAATTTGGCGGGATAGGGAACGGGGCTTTCTTTCAGTTCCGGGTGCTCTGTGCAAAGCGCCCGCCAGCCATCTTCACCCAGCGCTTTAAGTTGACCGCTTTTGGTTCTTTTTTTGAGATGCATTTCAAACCGCCCGTCCCACAGCGCGGTCTCCCCCGCTTTCAGGGTCAGGGTTTCCCGGACATCCGCCGCCTCGCGGCAAAAACAAACCTCATCCTGTCCGGCCTTGCCGGGAAAAACCCGGCACCCGGCCAGGGTCGCCCCGGAAAAATCATTCCCGCCAAGGGCGCGGTAAAGCCGCTCAAGGCGCTCAAGCCGGGGGGGATATCCGCCCGCCCCGAAAAACCCCAGCAGCCTGGATAAGGCGCGCAAGCCAATTTCTTCCGGGGCCGCCATAAATGTACTCAGGGTAATCTTGCCATAACCTTCTTTGTAGACCTCAAGGCATTGCCCCAGAAGATCGCGTGTCAGCCCCTCCAGAACGCCCCGGACCCGAGCCATGCGCGCGGCGGTTTTGGCCAGGGTATTGACATCAAAGCCCTCGATTTTACTTTTCCGCAGCAATTGACGCACCTGGACCCTGAGAAAATCCGGGTTTTCATTGCTGGGATCCTCAATCCATTCCTGGCCGGCCGCCTTCAGGGTTTCAATCAGGGCGGCTTTAGTAACGTCCAGCAGCGGGCGCACCAGCCTGGGCCCGCCCGGGCCGGTGACCGGTGAACTGAGCGGCGCCATCGCCGCCAGCCCGTCGACGCCCGAGCCGCGGATCAGCCGGATCAGGAAGGTTTCCGCCTGGTCGCCGCGGGTGTGGGCCAAAAACAGATATTTTACGCCATGCTTCCGGCACCAGCCCTCGAGCGCCTGATAGCGGGCCTGGCGCGCCGCCGCCTGGATGCCGGTGGCGGGCTTTTCACCCTGCCAGCTAAGAATTTCACAACTTAACCCCCTGGCCGCCAGCCAAGCTTTTACCTGCAGCGCTTCGGCCTTTGACTCTTTACGAAGGCGATGGTCGAAGGTGAGAAAGGTCGCTTCGCCCCAATCCTTGAACAAAATCGCGAGCGCCATGCTGTCGGGCCCGCCGGAGGTCGCCACCGCGAACCGCCCGTCCTTTGGCGACAGGCCGAGGCCAGTCATAATGCCGGCGAAATCCTTTGATGTCAGGGGGCCGGTCATGACGTTAACAGGCCAGGCGCACCTTCTGGGCGCTGGTTTGGGCCTGGATAGCGGGGTTGGCGTCCGGATAGCGGGCTTCCAGCTCGGCCAGCGCGGCGCACGCTTCAGCCGGTTTGCCCATGGCGCCCAGCGTCATCGCCAGTTTGAACAGGCTGTCCGGCCCCTTAATGCTGTCGCCGTAGCTCTGGAACCCCTTCAGGAACGCCTCGGCGGCCTTGGGAAAATTCTTGCGGACATAAAAGGTCTCGCCCAGCCAATACTGGGCATTGCCGGCCAGGGAATGATCGGGATGCTGTTCCAGAAAAGCGCTAAAAGCCGCCTCAGCGCTAGAAAAATCGCCTTTTTGCACAAAGTTAAAGGCAAAGTCGTACTGCTCCTTAGGCGTACCTTCAGGAAGGACTATCGCCGGGGTTACCGTTGGTGTTGCAGCCACTTGCGCGGCGCCCTCAGCCACGCCGCTGCCGAGATTCTGGAAGCGGAACTCGACCTCTTTGCGGAACAAATCCAGCTCCCGCCCAAGCCGGTTCTGGGTGTAGATGATCTGCTCGATTGCCCCGGTCAGCTCCCTCAGCTCGCGCGCCAGTTGGCCGATCCGCACCTCCATGTCCGCCAGCAGGGCCGATTGATTGGGGCTGAGCATTTGGGGCTCACCGGAGGAAGAGGCCATGCGCCCCCGGGCAGCCGACCTTTGCAGGGCGCGGAGTTCCTTTTCAATTTGCCCCACCCGCTCCAAAAGCCGGTCATAATCCCCTGAGGATTGGGAAAAAGCGGGATTGGCCATGGCCAGCAGTCCCGCGCCAAACAACAGCAGCAGCAATAGCGGATTAAAATTAAAAATCTTTTTCATCATGTTTTTTCGTTTAATCGTCCAGTGCGACCAAATTAAGACCAAAAGGAAAACCCCGCACCCTGGATGCCAAACGAAAGTCCGGCAAACGGGAAGCGGGGTTTTTAACCCTTGAGTTCAGCCCCTAGTTAAGGACCATCACGCCGCGGCGGTTCTGGCTCCAGCAGCTTTCGTTGCTGCAGAACGAAACCGGCTTTTCCTTGCCGTATGAGATAATGCTTATCCGTGACGGCGAAACCCCGAGCGCTACCAGGTAATTCCTGACCGCTACCGCACGGCGGTCGCCGAGCGCCAGGTTATACTCACGGGTGCCGCGCTCATCGGCATGGCCTTCGATGGTGACCGTGACATAGCGGTAGGCGTTCAGCCATTCGGCCTGGGCTCTCAAGGTCTCCCGGGCGGCATTGACCAGCTCGTCGCTGTCATAGGCGAAAAAGACCCGGTCGGCGCCAGCCAGGGCCACCATGTGCTCCAGCGAACCCTCTTGATAGGTCGGCCCGGTATCAACCGGAGGCGCAACCTCTTCCTCTACTACTGGCGGAGGCGGCGGTGGCGGCGGCGGCTCCTTAGCACAGGAGGCCGCGAACAGGCCCAGTATCAGGCCCACCAAAATTTTTCTGAAAGTGCCATTCGACTGCATTTAATGATCCCTTCCTCTTTAAAGTATGTGTTCTCTTTTGGCTCGCCTAATCCCCCGGCATCTCCCCAAATTTCCGGGGGGGAAAAAACTCCGAATTTGCTCATCTCCGCTAGACGATGTCAAAGACTATAAAATGGCAATCCCGATCAATCAAGCGCGATGGCGCTGTTTTCACCAAAAATTTATCAAAAAGACCAAAAAACTACCTCAAAGGCGGCGACCAGGCCGGGTCGGAGGCTTCAAACGGGGTCGGAATCTGCCGCTCGTTATAACCGGTCAGGTCTACCGACCAGATCGAGACCTCGCCGCCGGCGCCGGTTGCGGTATATTTGTTCTGCCGGAAAAACATGATCACCCGGCCATTGGGCGACCAGGTCGGCCCCTCATCCTGCCAGCTGTCGGTAAGCAACCGCTCGCCCTCGCCGCTGGGGCGCATGACGCCAATCCGGAATTTGCCATCGCCGATTTTGGTAAAGGCGATCAAATCACCTCGGGGCGACCACACCGGCGTGGCGTAGCGGCCATCACCAAACGAAATACGTTTGATGTTGGAGCCGTCGCGGTTCATGACGTAGAGCTGCTGCGACCCGCCGCGGTTGGAATTGAAAACAATATAATTTCCGTCAGGCGAAAACGACGGGGAGGTATCGATCCCCGGGTGGGTGGTCAGGCGCTGCACCGCCCGGGTCCTCAGATCCATGATATAAATGTCGGAATTGCCGTTCTCGGCGAAGGTAATCGCCACGTAATTGCCATCGGGCGAAAACCGCGGCGCGAAGGTCATGCCGGGAAATTCGCCCAATATCTCGTGCCTGGCGGTGTCGATGTCGTAAAGGTAAACCCTGGGGGTGTCGAGGAAATAGGAAAAGTAGGTAATCTCCTGCTTGTTGGGGGAGAATCTCGGGGTCAGCACCAGGTATTCGCCATCCGATAAAAACCGGTGGTTGGCGCCGTCCTGGTCCATCATCGCCAGGCGCTTGGTGCGGTCGGACTTCGGGCCGGTTTCGGCGATATAGACAATGCGTGAGTCAAAATAGCCTTTCTCGCCGGTCAGGCGTTCGTAAATCTTGTCGGCGATCAGGTGCGCCAGGCGCCGCCAACTGGACGGCGTTCCGGTATAGCGGGTCCCGGTCATGTAGCTCTCGGCGAAGATATCCCACAGCCGGAACTCAACGCTGATGCGGCCGTCCGGCTCAGGCGTAACCTTGCCGACCACCAGCGCCTGGGCGCCGATCGGGCGCCAGTTGGCGAACCGCGGCCGGATATCGGAATTAGCCGGTACGGAAATAAAGGCGTCATGGGTGATCGGGGCGAACAGGCCGGACCGTTCCAGGTCGGCCTCGATGATCCGGCCGATATTGATGCTCAGCTCCTCGATCGAACCGGCGTTGGTGTCGGCCGCCCCGGCGCTGATAAACTTTGGAATGGCGATCGGCAGCGGATCGACGTTGCCCTGGTTGATGTCGACGGTGACGACCGCTTGTGCCGTACCCGGGACCAGGAACGCCAAAATCAGCAGGACCATACATAAAGGGTTTGCGGCGTGTTTCATTTTTGTCATTGCTTTCTTTCCTTGGTTGGTCAACCCAGCATTTCCCGCGGGCTAAAGATTAATTCCCAGTCCTTCCATTCATTATAGTACTGCTTTGGCAGGTTGCCATAAGGTTCGCACAGGCGAATCGCCCGGGCCGCGCTTTCGGCGAATATTTTGTAATATTCATTGCCCGGCCGGAACAACCTGTTTTGTTCCCGGATCCTCGGCGCGCCGATAATCTTTCCCTCCGGGGTTAGCGAGAACACCAGCGTGACCTCCATATCGGCGGCATCGAGGGCGCCGGCCGGGACGCTCCAGCACCCCAGCATTTTGCCACGGATGTAATCCTCATACGAGGCCGTCCTGACCCGGGCGTCGATATCCTGAACCTGGGAGTCCGCCACCGCCTCCTCCAGGAGCTTTTCCCGGGCCGGGTCCGCCTCAGGTGTGGTTTCCTTGATCGATCGGTCGATCAGGGCGGCGATTTTGCTGGTATCGAAGGTAGAGGGCGGGCGCGGTTTGATATTGGGGGTCACGGTTGCGATCAGAGCCCTGCGTTTGATCAGCTCCTGGTCGGGTTTTTCCTTCGGGGTTGCGCCGGGCATCGGCACGGCATCATCCGGCCGGGTCTGGCCAAGCCGCCGGGCCGGGGCGGGAGAGGTTTTTTGCTCTGGCGGCTGAGCCTGTTTCTCAGGCTCCTTCTGGCGGGTGAACTCTTCGATATCGATCAGCTCCACCGGGATCGGGCGCGGCGGAGTGGGGAAATCGCGCTTAAGCCCCGGCAAGCCCACCGAGGCCACATATATGACCGCCGCGTGGAACAAAACCGAGACCATCAGACCTAGTTTGATATCGCCCACGTTAATCCTGTCAGTTGCTTAATTCAGGGCCGCTCCGTCACCAGGGCGACCTTCCTGAAACCGGCGCTGTTTATCGCCCCGATCACTTCCATGATCCTGCCGTAGGAATTTGCCTTGTCGCCGCGTACGTAGATGCGGGCATCCCTGCGGGTGGCGGTGATTGCCTTCAGGCGGACAATCAGCTCTCTATCGCTAATCTCTGTATCGCCTATAAATATGGCGCCATTTTGATTGATCGTGATCTCGATCGGCTTGATGTCGCTGGGAAGCGTCCGGGCGGCGCTTTCCGGCAGGTCGACCGCCACCCCCTGGGTTAAAAGCGGGGCCGTGACCATGAAAACGATCAGCAGCACCAGCATCACATCGACCATCGGGGTGATGTTAATCTCGGACATCGGCTGATATTTTCTGCGGCTTGAGTGACCGCCGGTTGCTATTGTCATTTTTTAAGTCCTTTCATCCAGCTGGCGCGACAGGAAGGCGGAAAATTCATCGGTAAAGCCTTCCAGGCGGACCGCAAACCGGTTTATTTCATTGATAATGCGGTTGTAGAAAATCACCGCCGGGATCGCCGCTCCCAAGCCCAGCGCAGTCGCCAGCAGCGCCTCGGCAATGCCCGGCGCCACCACCGCCAGTGAGGTATTGGAGGCCTGCGCGATCGCCTGGAAGGCATTCATAATTCCCCAGACGGTGCCGAACAGCCCAACGAAAGGGGATACCGAACCAACCGAGGCGAGATAACTGGTATGGCGCTCGATCGCCACCATTTCACGGTTTAAAGCCACCCGCATGACCTTGTGGAGGCGTTCCTGAATGCTCATGCGGTCCAGAACCGAGCCTTTGCTGGACATCGACTTTTGCCATTCGTTCATCGCCGCCACGAACACCTTGGCCAGCGGGTTGTCGGGGTTGCGCCCGACCTTTCCCAGGATATCATCCAGTGAATTGCCGGACCAGAAGGTTTCCTCGAACACATCGGCGCTTTTTTTGATGGTGCGCATCAGCCGGAACTTGTGGAAGATGATCGCCCAGCTCCAGATCGAGGCTGCGACCAGGACGACCATGACAAACTGGACCACAATATCGGCCTGGGAAAACATACCCCACAGCGTAAAATCGGGAACTTGGCTTCCGAATTCTGTTTCAATGATTTGGTCTTCCATACTGCCTTCCTTAAAAGTAAATAAAATTTGCCGCTATTGGTAGAGCGGGAGAAACTTCTCGCGCAGATCCTCGGGGATGCGCCGCGGGCGGTTGTTGTCATCGAGACACGCCACCCTGACCGAGGCTGAGGCCAGAACCTCATCACCGCGCAGGACCTGCTGGTCGATGTGAAAGGTGGCGCCCTTCATGGCGATCGGCTTCGAGACCACCATCAAGGCATCGTCCAGAAATCCCGGTGAGTAATATTTCAGGGTAAAGGTGGCGACCGCGAACTTGAAGCCGCGCTCCAGCGAAAACAAATCGGAATGCTCGACCCCGTAGCAGCGCAAAAATTCGGTCCGCCCGCGTTCCATGTATTTCAGGAAATTGGCATGATAGACAAAGCCGCCGGCATCGGTGTCCTCGTAATAAACCCGGAGCGGCAGGTAATGATCCCCATCCTTCATATAACCCGAGGTCGGCACGTCCTGTCCGGCTTTATTCATCTTCCTTTTCATCCCTGATCAAATCCAGTTGGTCCTGTTCCAGGCCTTTCAGGCTTTTCGGCGCGGTCAGGCCTATATGCCTGAACCCGGCCGCGGCCAGAACCCGGCCCCGCGAGGTCCGCATCACCAGCCCTTTTTGCATCAGAAACGGCTCGACGATATCCTCCAGCGCGTCTCTGGGTTCCGACATCGCCGCGGCCAGCGTTTCTATCCCCACCGGCCCGCCGGAATACATTTCAGCGATTATTTTCAGGTATTTGTGGTCCATAGCATCAAGGCCAATTTTGTCGACTTCAAGGCGGGTCAGCGCGGCATCGGCTACGCCTGCATCGATGCTGGTTTTTTCATCCACCAGGGCGAAGTCACAGACCCGCCTTAACAGCCTGCCGGCGATTCTCGGGGTTCCCCTGGAGCGGTTGGCGATCTCCAGCGCGCCTTCCTCCGAAAGCGGCATGTTCAAAAGCTTGCCGCCGCGCAAAACCACCTCCAGCAAATCCTCGCCGGAATAAAAATCAAGCCTTAAGGGAATGCCGAAGCGCTCCCTCAAGGGAGTGGTGATCAGCCCGGTTCGGGTGGTGGCGCCGATCAGCGTGAAGGGCGGCAGGTCGATCCTGACCGAGCGCGCCGCCGGCCCCTCGCCGATAATGATATCGAGCTGATAATCCTCCATCGCCGGGTAGAGGATTTCCTCGACCGCCGGGTTCAGGCGGTGAATTTCATCAATGAACAGAACATCTCTGGGCTCCAGGTTAGTCAGGATCGCCGCCAGGTCGCCGGCCTTTGAGATCACCGGACCCGAGGTCGAGCGAAAACCGACCCCAAGCTCGCGGGCGACAATCTGCGCCAGCGTGGTCTTGCCCAAACCGGGCGGGCCGGTAAACAGAACATGATCGAGCGCATTGTTGCGTTTTTTGGCGGCGGCGATAAAAATGAGCAGGTTTTCGCAGACCTGGGTCTGGCCGACAAACTCATCCATGACCTGCGGGCGGAGCGATACCTCAAACTCATCCTCGGTTCTGATCCCAGCGCTCAAAATATGTTCAGGTGTTGCGTTCATTTGCTCAGTTCCTTCAATCCGGCCTTGACCAGGGCGCCGACATCGGCCCCTTCACCGGCCTTGCTTCTGGCGGCCAGCAGCGCCGGATGGGCCTGGGACGGTTTATAACCCAGTTGCACCAGCGCCGACAGGGCGTCCTGAAACTCCTGGCTGCCGGCCCCGGCGGTGGGCGCGGCGATGCCCTCATCAACAAAGCCGCCGACCTTGTCTTTCAGTTCATTGATCAGCCGGGCGGCCAGTTTCGGGCCAACCCCCGCGGCCTGGGAGATCGCTGTTTTGTCGCCGGAGGCAAGCGCCGCCAGCAGGGCATCGGGATCCAGAATGGTCAGGATCGCCAAAGCCACCCTGACCCCCACCCCCTGGACCCCGAGCAGGGTGCGGAACATCTTCAGCTCTCCTTCGGCGGGAAACCCATAGAGGTGGATATGGTCCTCCCGGACATGGGTTTCGATCAGCAATTCCACCGGTTCGCCAACCGCCGGGAGGTGCGAGAGGGTCCGGGTCGAGGCGTAAACCAGATAGCCGACCCCGCCCACATCGACGATCAGGGAATCCTCGCCAATGCTATCGACCAGTCCCTTGAGCTTGGCGATCATCGGCCGGTCCCGGTTCTGGCAAAGGCCCGGGCCGAGCCGCAATGATGGGCGTGGCAGATCGCCACCGCCAGGGCATCCGCCGCATCGGCGCCGGCAATTTCCACCCCCGGCAGCAGGACTCTCACCATCATCTGGACCTGTTCCTTGCCGGCATGGCCGACCCCGACCACCGATTTCTTGACGTGGTTGGGAGCGTACGAGGTAACCGGAAGGCCCGCCAGCGCGGGTACCAGAAGGGCGATGGTGCGGGCATGGTTCAGCTTCAGGGTGGCCGCCGGGTTCTTGTTGACAAAGGTTTCCTCGACCGCGCAGGTGTCCGGTCTCCAGGTGCTGATAATCTCCGTAAGGGCCTTGAAAATCACCACCAGCCGGGCCGGAAGATCCTCGTTCGCCTTGGTGGTGATGGCGCCATTGGCCAAGTGTTTCAGGTGCGTTCCCTCAAGCGTCACCAAACCCCAGCCGGTTTTGTTCAACCCCGGGTCCAGTCCCAGTACACTCAAGCGGTTTTGCATCAGGCCTCCAGTTTTTCCATCACTTCATCGGGCACATTATAGTTCCCGGAAACCTCCTGGACGTCGTCGTCGTCATCCAGGGCATCCAGAAGTTTCAACAGTTTCCCTGCGTTTTCTTCATCCAGGTCAATCTGGTCCCCGGCATGCCAGATCAGCTTGGCCGATTGCGGCTCGCCCAGGGCCGCCTCCAGGGATTTCCCGACCTCGTGCAAATCATTGGCGGCGGTATAAATTTCATGAACCTCGTCGTCGCTCTCGACATTCTCGGCGCCGGCTTCCAAAGCGGCCTCGAAAACCGTTTCCTCGTCGGCGGCGGCGGCCGGATAGATGATCAGCCCCTTGCGCTCGAACAGGTAATTGACCGAGCCGCTTTCCCCAAGGTGGCCGCCGTTTTTGGAAAAAATTGTGCGCACCTCGGCGACCGTGCGGTTGCGGTTGTCGGTCAGGGCGTCAACGATCAGAGCGACCCCGCCGGGGCCGAACCCCTCGTAGCGAACCTCTTCATAATCATCCCCCTCGCCGGCCTGGCTTTTCCTGACCGCGCGTTCGATATTGTCCTTCGGCATGCTGTGCGCGCGGGCCGTGGCGATCGCGCTCCTGAGCCTCGGGTTCATATCGGGGTCGGGCAGGCCCATTTTGGCGGCGACCGTGATCTCCTTGGACAGTTTCGAGAACAGCTTGGAGCGCTTTTTGTCCTGCGCCCCCTTGCGGTACATGATGTTCTTGAATTTGGAATGGCCGGACATTTTATCCCCTGATTAAAGCCGTATTTATTCGTATCGGGCGCACACGCAAGCGTCCACCATACACCGTATGATGTGACTTAATTCATGTTTTATACCAAATATAGCCCTAAAGGACACTCTTTTTCGCCAATTTTCGGGATTATTTCGGCAGGTTTTCCTGCAGCCGCCCGCCAATCCGGATTGGCGTGACCGCCTTGGCCAGCCCGGTTTCGTCGTCGCTTTCGACCAAAACACCGCAAAACGTGGCCTCGCCCAGCGCCGGCGAAAAGCGTTCGCGCCCAACGCCATAGAGAAAGCGGTGGACCGGTTCATCCACTTCCATGCCGATCACCGAGTTGTAATCCCCGCACATGCCGGCGTCGGTCTGGTAGGCGGTGCCCTTGGGAAGGATTTGCGCATCGGCAGTCGGAATATGGCTGTGGCTGCCAACCACCAGGGTCGCCCGGCCGTCGGCAAACTGGCCCATGGCCATTTTCTCCGAGGTCGCCTCGGCATGCATGTCGATCAAAAGAAGGGCGGCTTTTTCCCCCAGCGGCCAAGCCTCCAGCATCGCCTCAACCGCCCGGAACGGGTCATCGATCGCCTGCATGAAGACCCGGCCCAGGGCGTTGATAATCACCACCCGGCGGCCGTCGGCGGCCTTGGTGGAATAGACCCCGTGACCGGGAACCCCTTCGGGATAATTGAGCGGGCGCAACAACCGCGGCTCCTCATCCAGGAAGGGAATGATCTCACGCTGGGCCCAGATATGGTTGCCGGAGGTGATGCAATCGACCCCGGCGTCAAAAAACCCGTGACAGATTTTCTCGGTAATGCCGAGCCCTCCGGCGGCGTTTTCACCGTTGACCACGACAAAATCGAGGCCCCATTTTTTGCGCAGCTTCGGGATTTGTTCCAGCACCACCCGGCGGCCAGACCGGCCCATTACGTCGCCGGCGAACAAAAGCTTCATTTTTTGGCCCCTCCGCCCCGGAAGATCCAGCACCCGGCCTCGGTCAGGACCGCATCCAGGGCCTGATCGCCCGCCTCGACCGGCAAGGCCTTTTGCTCTTGCCCTTGATAAGCGAGGCCAACCGCCAGGATCTCACGCTTTTTTCTGAGCGCCTTCAGGGTCCGGTCGTAATAGCCCTTGCCCTGGCCGATGCGGTTGCCCTTGTCATCAAATCCCAGCAGCGGCACCAGGATGATGTCCGGTTCAACCTGGTCCGCCGACTTAAGCGGTTCGCGGTTGCCCAGCGGGCC
>JADFJJ010000092.1 GCA_022566215.1 Pseudomonadota bacterium
TTTAACGCCTACAATAATTCAAAATTCAATTTCAACTGTATACCAATTTTACCTTTAGAACTTGTAATAGAAAAAACAAATTTTTTAGAAAAGTTGGTAATTTTGAAAACCGAAAAATATATCAATAAAAATTTTGAAACGTGGAAGAAAAATCGAAAACTTCCACTGCCCCCGCCTGAGTTTGAATGAAGGATTGCTTGAGTGGGCATCTAGAAAGAGCCTGGTTCGATTACAGGAATTAAAAATCCAGGTCGTCGAACTTGCTGGCGTTTTCCTGGATGAAAATAAAGCGCCGCTCGGGGTTTTTGCCCATCAGGTCATCGACCAGGCGGAGGGTCTCAATCTTCCCGGCATAGTCGCCCGGCAGCGCCACCCGCAGCAGCGTCCGGGTGCCCGGGTTCATGGTGGTTTCCTTCAGCTGTCTGGGCGGCATTTCGCCCAGGCCCTTGAAGCGGCTGATCTCGATCTTGGCGCGCGAGTTGAACTTGCTGGCCATCAATTCTTCTTTGTGAAAATCATCGCGGGCGTAATGAACCGTGCCCTTCTGGGCGATGCGGTACAAGGGCGGCTGGGCCAGGTACAAATGCCCGGTCTCCACCAGCTGGGGCATTTCCTTGTAAAAGAAGGTCATCAAAAGGGTCGCGATATGGGCGCCGTCAACGTCGGCATCGGTCATGATAATGATCCGCTCATAACGCAAGTGCTTGAGGTTAAACTTATCGCGCACACCGCACCCCAAGGCCTGGATCAGGTCGGAGACCTCGGCATTGGCGTTGATTTTCTCACGCGTGGCGCTGGCGACATTGAGGATCTTGCCGCGGATCGGCAGCACCGCTTGAGTATAGCGGTCGCGCGCCTGCTTGGCGGAACCGCCGGCGCTGTCCCCTTCGACGATGAAAATCTCGGTGCCCCGGGAAGAATCCTTGGTGCAGTCGGTCAGCTTGCCGGGCAGCCGAAGCTTCCTTTTGCTGAGCGCGGTCTTGCGCGTCAGCTCGCGTTCCTGACGGCGCCGTAGGCGCTCCTCGGTGCGCTCCAGAATCGCCTGGAGCAAAAGTTCGGCCCGCTCGGGCGCGCCCGAGAGCCACAAATCGAAGCGGTCGCGGACCGCGCCCTCGACCAGTTTTGCCGCTTCCGGGTTGGTCAGCTTGTCCTTGGTCTGGCCGACGAACGAGGGGTTGGGCAAAAAGATCGAGAGCATGATGCAGGCCTGGCTCAAGACATCGTCGACGGTAATCTCGCGGGCCTTTTTGTTGCCGGTCAAATCCCCGTAGGCGCGCAACCCCTTGACCAGGGCGGCGCGCATGCCGGTCTCGTGGGCGCCGCCGCCCGGGTTGGGGATGGTGTTGCAGTAATAGCTGGTCATTCCGTCGTCGAACTTGAGCCACTTGACCGCCCATTCGACCTTGCCCTGGCGGCCGGAAAAAGTGGCGCGCCCGGCGAAACTTTCCTTAACCGTTGAGACCTTGTCCTTGAGGGTCTCGTCCAGGTATTCGGCCAGCCCGCCGGGGAAATGAAGGGTGATCCCGGCTGGTGTTTCATCGCCCTCGGGGATCAGTGTGGGGGCGCACTTCCAGCGGATTTCGACCCCCTTGAACAGGTACGCCTTGGAGCGCGCCATCTTGTATAAAAGCGCCGGTTTGAACTGAGCCTTTGGCCCGAAAATTTCCGGATCGGGCAGGAAGTGGATGCGGGTTCCGCGCCGGTTCGGGGTGGTGCCGACCGCTTCCAGTTTCGATTTGGCATGGCCCTGCTCGAAGCGCTGCCGGTAAAGCTTTTTGTCACGCGCCACCTCGACCAGAAGCCAGGCCGAGAGCGCGTTGACCACCGACACGCCGACCCCGTGCAGGCCGCCCGAGATCTGGTAGGCACCAGCGGTGAACTTGCCGCCGGAATGAAGCGTGGTCATGATCACCTCGAGCGCCGATTTGGTCTTGAATTTCGGGTGCGCATCGACCGGGATGCCGCGGCCGTTGTCGGTGACGATCAGCGAGCCGTCTTCACAAAGCTCGACCTCGATGCGGCTGGCGTGGCCGGCCACCGCCTCGTCCATGGAATTGTCGATGACCTCGGCGGCCAGGTGGTGCATGGCGGTCACATCGGTGCCGCCGATGTACATGCCGGGGTGTTTGCGGACCGGCTCCAGGCCCTCCAGCACCTCGATGTCCTTGGCGGTGTAATCACCTTTGGTGGCGCTCTGGATGTCAAATAAATCGCTCATGAATTGGCTAATACCTTGTCTTTTGGCCAAACCCCTCCACCCGCTGGAACCCAGCGAAGCACACACATTATAGTGGTTTCCCGCGAAACAACAACAATATCTTGTGGAAATAATTTTTTAAAGAATTGACTTTTTTACTTGATGTTCATGGTTTGTGCTATTATATAGATACATAAGGCCAACCCAAACAAAGGATCGGGTTGCCTAGGGCTGACTGCCCGCTGTCATCGGCTAGTCACTGATGGCGAAAGGGTCGGTCCGGCGGAATTCATTTTTGGCCTTTTAATCCTGGGAAGGGAGAGAAAGCCCCCAAGAAGAGAGCTGTCGGGGAGTCGATCTGCTTCGAAGTCCAAAGAGCTCTTGGACGGAGATAGTGCCTTGTGAGGGCACGAAAAATTATACTTCGGACTTTAACAGGTCCAGGCCTGGATCTTAACCGAAAGAATCACTTATGGTTAAGTTGAATATCCAGGTGGAGGTTGATCTTTTGAAGCTAATTCGGTTGATCTTGATAATAGCAATCTTCATATAAAAAGGGCGGGGGCGGTTTTTCCGCCCCCAAACTTTTTTAGTTTTCCCCAAATGATATTTGTCACCCTCACCCTGACCCTCTCCCATTCCGCCGTCGCGCAAGGCTATGGCGGACTTCGCAAGGGAGAGGGAA
>JADFJJ010000043.1 GCA_022566215.1 Pseudomonadota bacterium
AAAGCTTGCACTCAAGTTCCCCGCGCACATCTTATGAAAATATAGCCAAAAAATCAAAGACAAAATGAAACCTGCGATTGCGAGGAATTTTCAGTATGTCCAGGGTGATATTGGCCTTGCTCTTGGAAGCCCCAGGGTCTAAGAGTTTTTGTAACATTATAACTCTTTCACGAGGGGTCTATGCCAAACAAAAAAAGGCCGCTTTCCCCGCACCTGCAGGTGTACCGCCTGGGATTTCAAATGGTGCTTTCGGGTCTTCACCGCATCGCCGGGATGGCGCTTGGCCTGGGGACCCTGATTATGGTGTGGTGGGCCATGGCCCTGGCCAGCGGGGCCGAGGCGTATGCGGTCTTTGAAGGGGTTATGGTCCATCCGCTGGGCCGGCTGGTCTTGTTCGGGTTCACCTTTTCGCTGATTTATCACGGCCTGAACGGCATCCGCCACCTGGTCTGGGATACCGGCCGGGGATTTGAAAAAGAGGCGGTAAAAGCCTCAGGGCTGCTGGTGGTGGCGCTGACGGTGCTTTTGACGGTGGCGGTCTGGGTATTCGCCTACATGCAGGCCGGGAAGATTTAAGGGTAGGGCAGTGAGGACACCGCTTGGCATCGTAAAAGGCCTGGGGCCAGCTAGGGAGGGAACGCACCATTGGTGGGTGCAAAGGGCCACCTCGGCGGCGCTGTTTCCGCTGACGGTGTGGTTCATAACCTCAATCGCCACTCTGGTTGGTTCTGATTACCAAGCGATCGTCATCTGGGTCAAAAACCCGCTGACGACGGTGCTTCTGGTGCTGTTTGTGGGCTTTGTTTTCTATCATTTGCGGATCGGGGTGCAGGTTATCCTGGATGATTACGCCAACTCAAGAAAGGCCAAGCTGACGGGATTGTTTCTCAATGACGCCTTTTGCCTGATCTTTGGCCTTTTGACCATTTTTTCCATTTTAAGAATTTTCCTTGGAAGCTAGAATTATGAGTGAAGCCTATCCCCTAGAAGACCACACCTACGATGTTGTTGTCATAGGCGCCGGCGGGGCCGGGCTGCGCACCGCCATGGGGGCTTCCGAAGCGGGCCTGAGAACCGCTTGCATCACCAAGGTGTTCCCGACCAGATCCCATACCGTTGCGGCTCAAGGGGGGATCGCCGCCAGCCTTGGCAACCTGGGTGAGGACAAGTGGCAATGGCATATGTACGACACCGTCAAGGGGGCCGACTGGCTGGGTGATCAGGACGCCATTGAATACATGGTGCGCGAGGCCCCGAAAGCGGTTTACGAGCTGGAACACTTTGGCGTTCCCTTTTCCCGGACCGAGGACGGCAAGATATACCAGCGCGCCTTCGGCGGCATGACCACCGAATTTGGCAAGGGGCCGGCGGCGCTCAGAACCTGCGCCGCGGCCGACCGCACCGGCCATGCCATGCTGCACGCGCTGTACCAGCAGTCGCTGAAATACGACACTGATTTTTATATCGAATTTTTCGCCATCGACCTGATTATGGAAGACGGCAAGTGCCGTGGAGTGGTGGCTCTTTGCCTGGATGACGGCAGCCTCCACCGGTTTTCCGCCAAAGCCGTAGTTCTGGCCACCGGCGGCTATGGCCGGGCCTATTTTTCCTGCACCTCGGCCCACACCTGTACCGGTGACGGCGGCGGCATGGCGCTGCGCGCCGGGCTGTCCCTGCAGGATATGGAATTTGTCCAGTTCCACCCGACCGGGATTTACGGCGCCGGTATGCTGATCACCGAAGGAGCGCGCGGCGAGGGCGGCTATCTGGTCAATTCCGAAGGTGAGCGCTTCATGGAACGCTATGCCCCGCACACCAAGGACCTGGCCAGCCGCGATGTGGTCTCACGTTCGATGGCGATGGAAATTCGTGAAGGCCGCGGCGTCGGTCCGGAAAAAGACCACATTTATCTTCATCTCGACCATCTGGACCCGGCGATACTGGCGGAACGGCTTCCCGGCATTTCTGAATCAGCCAGAATATTCAGCGGTGTTGATGTCACCAAAGAGCCGATCCCGGTGATTCCGACCTGCCATTACAACATGGGCGGTATCCCGACCAATTATCATGGTGAGGTCCTGAACCCGGCCAGGCAAGACCCGGATACGGTGGTTCCGGGCTTGTTCTCAGTTGGCGAGGCGGCGTGTGTTTCGGTCCACGGGGCCAACCGGCTGGGATCAAACTCGCTGATTGACCTGGTGGTTTTCGGGCGCGCGGCCGCGATGCGGATTGCCGAAGTGGTCAAACCCGGCGAGGCAGCGCGCCCGCTCGCCAAGGGGGCTGGCGAGATGGCGGTCTCCAGGCTAGACGGCTTCCGCTACGCCAAAGGGTCGTTTTCCACCGCCGAGATCAGGTTGAACATGCAAAAAACCATGCAAAACCATTGCGCGGTATTCCGCCAGGCCGATCTGCTGGCCGAGGGCAGGACCAAGATCGACGGTGTGCTGAAATCCTTGAAAGACATCAAAACCACCGACCGCTCGCTGGTCTGGAACAGCGATCTGGTGGAGACGCTTGAGCTGGACAACCTTGTCGGCCAGGCGGTTGTGACCATGTACGGGGCTGAAAACCGGACCGAGTCACGCGGTGCGCACATGCGGGAGGATCACCCCAAGCGCGACGATAAAAATTGGATGAAACATACCATGACCTGGCTTAAAGATGGTAAGGTCAAGATCGGCTACCGGCCGGTGCATGACTATACGCTGACCGACGAGGTTGAATACATCAAGCCAAAAGCAAGAGTTTACTGACCATGGTTGAATTTACCTTACCAAAACCGTCCCGGGTTAAAAAAGGCAAGCTCTGGAAAGCCCCTAAAGGGGCCAAGAACACCCGGCGCATTCATGTTTACCGCTGGAATGAGGATGATGGCGGCAATCCCAAGATGGACATTTTCGAGGTGGATATGGACACCTGCGGGCCGATGGTTCTCGATGCCCTGATCAAGATCAAGAGCGAGATTGACCCGACCCTGACGTTCCGCCGCTCATGCCGCGAGGGGGTGTGCGGGTCGTGTTCCATGAATGTAGACGGCCTCAATACTCTGGCTTGCACCAAGGCGATTTCCGATACCAAGGGGGATATCAAGATTACCCCGCTGCCGCACCTGGAAGTGATCAAGGACCTGGTCCCGGACATGACCCACTTTTTCGCCCAGTACCAGTCGATCAAGCCATGGCTTCAGACCTCCACTCCGGCCCCGGAAAAAGAGCGGCTGCAATCACCCGAAGACCGGGCCAAGCTGGACGGGCTTTATGAATGCATCCTGTGCGCCTGCTGTACCACCAGTTGCCCCAGTTATTGGTGGAACCCGGAAAAATACCTGGGACCGGCAATTTTGCTTCAAGCCTATCGCTGGGTGATAGACAGCCGTGATGAAATGACCGGCGAACGCCTTGATAACCTGGAAGACCCGTTCCGGCTGTTCCGCTGCCACACCATTTATAACTGCACCGATACCTGTCCCAAGGACCTGAACCCGGCCAAGGCGATCGGCGAACTGAAACAAATGATGGTCGAGCGTCAGGTTTAAACACCCTGAAAATTCCTTGAGAATCACTTGCGAATAGCGTCAATTAGCGCTAGGTCGTAACTTACTATTTGGGGAGTTGAAAAACAGCAGAATTTAAGAGGATTTTCAAGATGGCGCGCAGGAAAATTGCATTGATCGGCGGTGGGATGATCGGCGGAACGTTGGCTCACCTTGCCTCCCTCAAGGAACTTGGCGACATAGTCATTTTCGATATCGTCGAGGGGTTGCCGCAGGGAAAAGCGCTGGATCTGGCCCAATCCGCACCAATCGAGGATTTTGATGCAAACCTGAAGGGCGCCAACGATTATCAAGGCATTAAAGGCGCCGATGTGGTGATTGTCACCGCCGGAGTTCCAAGAAAACCGGGCATGAGCCGTGATGATCTGCTGGGCATTAATTTGAAGGTTATGAAAGCGGTCGGCGCTGGCATCAGGAAATATGCATCCAACGCCTTTGTCATCTGCATCACCAATCCGCTGGATGCCATGGTCTGGGCTTTACAGAAATATTCCGGCGTCCCGGAAAACCGGATCGTCGGCATGGCTGGTATTTTGGACAGCGCCCGCTTCCGCCATTTCCTGGCTGAGGAATTCAAGGTCTCGGTTGAAGACGTCACCGCCTTTGTGCTGGGCGGCCACGGCGATACCATGGTGCCATTGGCGCATTATTCCACGGTTGGCGGAATACCGGTGCCTGACCTGGTGAAAATGGGTTGGTCGACGCAGAAAAAAATAGACGCCATTATCCAGCGCACCCGCGATGGCGGGGCTGAAATTATCGGCCTTTTGAAAACCGGGTCGGCCTACTATGCCCCGGCCAGCGCCGCGATCCAGATGGCCGAATCCTACCTGAAGGATAAAAAGCGCCTGCTGCCATGCGCCGCCTATCTGTCCGGCGAGTATGGGGTCGAGGGCCTTTATATCGGCGTTCCCATAATTATCGGCGAGGGCGGGGTTGAGCGTATTATTGAGGTGGAGCTGGGCAAGGAAGAACAGGCCGGGTTCGATAAATCTGTGGCAGCGGTTGAAGGCTTGATTGAAGTCTGCAGGAAAATCTCACCGGACCTCGCTTAAGATCGGGTTTAATGAATATCCACGAACATCAGGCCAAGGCCCTTTTGGCGAAATTCGGTGTCCCCGTCCTGAAAGGCGGGGTCGCTTTTTCGGTTGATGAGGCGGTCAAGGCGGCGGAAAACCTGGGCGGACCGGTGTGGGTGGTCAAGGCCCAGATCCACGCCGGCGGCCGCGGCAAGGCGGGCGGCGTCAAGGTGGTCAAATCGCTCGATGAGGTTCGGAAGAGCGCCGGTGAAATTCTCGGCAAAACCCTGGTTACCAACCAGACCGGGCCGGAAGGCAAGGTGGTTCGCCGGCTTTATATTGAAGACGGGTGCCAGATTGCCAAAGAGTTTTATATGAGCCTTCTGCTGGATCGTTCCTTGGGCCGGGTGGCGGTCTTGGCGTCGGCCGAAGGGGGCGTGGATATTGAGCAAGTCGCCGAGCAATCCCCGGAAAAAATCATTCATATCACGATTGACCCGGATTTGGGCCTGACCCCTGAACAATTGGATACTTTTACCGCGGGCCTTGGCCTTGAGGGAAAACCCGCGAAGGAAGCCAGGAAGGTTCTGCGGTCCCTTTACCAGGCCTATGTGGAGCTCGACGCGACCCTGATTGAGGTCAACCCGCTGGTGCTGACCGGGGATGGTCACATTGTCCTGCTGGACGCCAAAATGTCCTTTGATGACAACGCCCTGTTCCGCCATCCGGATGTCGCAAAACTGCGTGATGAGGCTGAAGAAGACCCGATGGAGCGGAAGGCCAAGGAACACGGCCTCAGTTATATCAAACTTTCGGGAGAGATCGGCTGCATGGTTAATGGCGCCGGACTGGCCATGGCGACCATGGATATCATCAAACTGAAAGGCTCGGCCCCCGCGAATTTCCTGGATGTCGGCGGCGGGGCTGATACTGAAACAGTTACCGAGGCGTTCAAGATTATTCTCTCCGATGCCGCGGTGAAAGGCATCCTGGTCAATATATTTGGCGGCATCATGCGCTGCGATGTCATTGCCGAAGGGATTATTGCCGCGGCAAAAGAAGCCCATATTCATGTTCCCCTGGTGGTCCGGCTGGCCGGAACCAACGTCGAAAAGGGCAGGGAAATCCTGGCGGGTTCGGGCCTTAACATTATTCCCGCCGATGACCTCAACGATGCCGCGGAAAAGGTCGTGGCGGCGGTGAAGGGGTGGCAAAATTAAATGTCCATCCTGGTCGACAAAAACACCCGCGTGATATGCCAGGGGATTACTGGCTCTCACGGCACCTTTCATACCCAGCAGGCGATCGAGTACGGCACCAAAATGGTTGGCGGGGTGACGCCCGGGAAAGGCGGGATGGAACATCTTGGCTTGCCGGTGTTTGATACCGTCGCCGAGGCGAAGCAGAAAACCGATGCCGCGGCCAGTGTTATTTATGTCCCGCCGCCTTATGCGGCAGCCGCGATCCTGGAGGCGGTAGAGGCGGAAATTCTGCTGATTGTCTGTATTACAGAAGGCATCCCTATCCTTGATATGGTCAAGGTGAAGCGCCGGCTTGAGGATTCCAGGTGCCGTCTGGTCGGCCCCAATTGCCCGGGCGTCATTACCCCGGGCGAGTGCAAGATCGGCATCATGCCGGGGCATATCCACAAACCTGGCTCGGTCGGGATCGTGTCGCGCTCCGGCACCCTGACCTATGAGGCGGTGGCGCAGACCACCGCCGCCGGGCTGGGCCAGTCTACCTGTGTCGGGATCGGCGGGGATCCGGTAAACGGCACCAGTTTTGTCGATGTCCTTGAGATGTTTTTAGCCGATGACAAAACCGAAAGCATCGTCATGATCGGGGAGATCGGCGGCACCGCGGAAGAGGAAGGGGCCGCTTTTCTGAAATCCGCCAGGATCAAAAAACCGGTGGTTGGCTTGGTCGCCGGCCTGACCGCCCCACCGGGCAGGACCATGGGCCACGCCGGCGCTATTGTTTCCGGCGGCAAGGGCGGGGCGATCGGCAAGATCGAGGCGATGAAATCAGCGGGCATTAAAATCGCCTCATCCCCGGCCTCAATCGGCATAACCCTGTTGGACCTTTTAAACGGTTGATATAATTCTTAACCGGCCTACATGATAAGGCCTGACCATTACCCCCCAGGGCCATGACAACAAAACCGAACATAGATACGCTTTTCACCGGGTCAAACGCGGCTTTTATCGACAGCCAGTTCGAGCGGTATTATGCTGACAAGTCCTCGGTTGATGAAGACTGGCGGGCTTTTTTTGCGCGCATGGAAGGGGGCATCCGGGGGACGCTTCATCCCTCCTGGCGACGAAGCGATTGGCCGCCCACCGGCGAGGCGCATCCGAAAGAAAAAATAATCACGGAAAAGCCGGCGCCCCTAACCCGGGAAGAGATCAGAAAGGCGACGCTTGATTCGGTCCGGGCATTGATGATGATCCGCTCTTACCGGGTGCGCGGCCATCTGGTGGCGAACCTCGATCCGCTCGGCCTGGAAGAGCGCCCGCCCCATCCCGAGCTGCAGCCCGGCTCGTATGGATTTACCGGGGCCGATCTGGACCGGCCGATTTTCATCGATAATGTTCTCGGCCTGGAGATGGCGACGGTCCGCGAAATCCTTGAAATTTTACACCGCACCTATTGTTCCTCGGTCGGGGTTGAATTTATGCACATCAGCGGGCCGGAGGAAAAGGCCTGGATCCAGAAACGCATCGAAGGCCGGGACAAGGAAATCCATTTCACAAATAAGGGCAAGCTGGCGATCCTGCAAAAACTGATGGAAGCCGAACAGTTCGAAAAATTCCTGGGCCGCAAATTCATCGGCACCAAACGGTTCGGACTGGATGGAGCTGAGGCCATCATCCCGGCGCTGGAGGCGGTGATCAAGACCGGCGGTCAATTGGGGGTCAAGGAAATTGTGATCGGCATGGCCCACCGCGGGCGCCTCAATGTGCTGGTCAATGTCATGCAAAAACCTTATCAGGCGATTTTCCATGAATTTCACGGCGGGTCTTCAAAACCGGATGAAATACAAGGCTCGGGCGATGTGAAATATCACCTTGGCACTTCCGCCGACCGCGAGTTTGATGGCAATCCGGTACATTTGTCGCTGACCGCCAATCCCTCGCACCTGGAAGCGGTGGACCCGGTCGTGCTGGGCAAAACCCGGGCCAAGCAAACCCAGCGCGGGGATGCTGAACGAAGCGAGGTTCTCTCGCTTCTGATCCACGGCGACGCCGCCTTTGCCGGCCAGGGAATTGTCGCGGAGTGTTTTATGCTGTCCGGCCTTAAAGGCTACCGCACCGGCGGGACGGTTCATTTTATTATCAACAACCAGATCGGCTTTACCACCCATCCCCACCATTCCAGATCGTCGCCGTATCCCTCGGACAGCGCGAAAATTGTCCAGGCGCCGATCTTTCACGTCAACGGGGACGACCCGGAAGCGGTGGTGTTCGTCACCAAGCTGGCCACCGAGTTCCGTCAGAAATTCAAAAATGATGTGGTCATCGACATGGTCTGCTACCGGCGCTTCGGCCATAACGAAAGCGACGAACCGAGCTTTACCCAGCCGAAGATGTACGCCCGCATCAAGGATCACGCCAGCACGCCCGGGATTTACCTGGAACGCCTCAAGGGCCAGGGCCTGATAACCGGGGAAGGGTATCAGGAGATCAAAGGGGACTTTACAAATATTCTGGAGAAAAACCTGAAGGCGGCCGAAAGTTACAAGCCGGAAAGGGCGGACCGGCTTGAGGGCCGGTGGGAAGGGTTTCTGGCGCCGCCGGGCGAAAAACTGGGGTTTGTCAAAACCGGCGTGGCGGAAAACACCTTAAAAAAAATCGGCAGGGCCCTGACCACGGTGCCAAAGAATTTATCCATCCATAAAACCCTGGCCAGGGTTCTGGCGGCCAAGCAAAAAACCCTCGAAGCCGGCACAAACATCGACTGGACAACCGCCGAGGCGCTGGCCTTCGGCTCGTTGCTGCTGGAAGGTTTCGGGGTCCGGCTGGCCGGACAGGACAGTATTCGCGGCACCTTCAGCCAGCGCCACGCGGAATTTGTCAATCAGGTTACCGAAGAGCGCTATAACCCGCTGGCCTCGCTCAAGACCGAAAAAGTATTTGAGGTGATCGACAGCCCTTTGTCGGAGACCGGTGTTTTGGGGTTTGAATACGGCTATTCCCAGGCCGAGCCCATGACGCTGGTGCTGTGGGAGGCCCAGTTTGGTGATTTCGCCAACGTCGCCCAGGTGGTGGTCGACCAGTTCATATCCACAGGTGAGGCCAAGTGGCTGCGCTCTTCCGGGCTGGTGATGCTGTTGCCCCACGGCTATGAAGGCCAGGGGCCGGAACACTCTTCCGCAAGGCTGGAGCGTTATTTGCAAATGTGCGCGGAAAACAACATGCAGGTTGTCCATTGCTCGACCCCGGCCAACTATTTTCACCTGTTGCGCCGCCAGATGCACCGGAAATTCAGAAAGCCGCTGATTGTCATGACCCCGAAATCCCTGCTGAGAAACAAGCTGGCGGTCTCTGCCTTTAAGGACATGGGGCCAGGCGCCGGGTTTCTCCATGTTATCGGCGATGATGGAACCAGAGCGGCGGATAAGGATATCCGGCGGGTGATTGTTTGCTCCGGCAAGGTCTATTACGACCTTTTGCAGGCGCGCGAGGCCAACCAGGCAAAGGATACGGCGATCATCAGGCTGGAGCAGCTTTATCCCTTCCCGGATGTTTATCTGGCAAAGGAGCTTGGGCGTTATTCTGGTGCGCAAAAACTGCTGTGGTGCCAGGAAGAACCGAAAAACATGGGCGCCTGGTCTTTTGCCGAACCGCGCATTGAAGAGGTCTTGAAGGATCTGGCCGGGAAAGGCCCGGCCCGGGCCCTCTATGCCGGCCGCAAGCAAAGCGCCGCGACCGCAACCGGGTTGACCTCGGTTCATCAAAAAGAACAGGCCGCGCTTGTGGATGAGGCTTTTAGCCTTTAAAACCGGGGGTGGAGATTTAAGCAATGACGGAAACAGTTAAAATCCCGAATTTGGGTGAATCCATCACCGAGGCGACAATTGGCAAATGGTTCAAGCGCGAAGGGGATTACGTCGCCCTCGATGAGCCGATTGCCGAATTGGAGACCGACAAGGTGGCGATGGAGGTGAGCGCTCCGGTGGCCGGAACGCTTAAAAGCATCCTGGTGAGGGAAGGCGATACGGTTGAGATTGGCGCCGCTATCGCCGAGATTGAACCGGGTGAGGCCAAACCCGCCGCCATGCCGCAAGCCCCGGCCAAAGCCCCGGAAAAAGAGAAAAATGAGAAAATTCTCACCCCCTCGGCCCGGAAACTTGTCAAGGAACATGATGTCGATATCTCCGAGGTCACCGGCACGTCCAAGGGCGGGCGGATCGGCAAGGAAGATGTCCTGAAAGCCATTTCCGGGAAACCCGTTTCAGCTCCCGCTCCTGCCAAGCTGCGTGAAGAACGGGTCCGGATGACCCGGATGCGCCTGCGCATCGCCGAACGCCTGAAGGAAGCCCAGAACACCGCCGCGATCCTGACCACGTTTAACGAGGTCGACATGTCCGCGGTAATCAACGCCAGATCCCGCAACAAGGAGCTGTTTTTCAAAAAACACGGCGTAAAACTGGGCTTTATGTCCTTTTTCACCAAGGCATGTGTTCATGCCCTGAAAGAAATCCCGGCGGTCAATGGGGAAATCGACGGCGCTGAAATCGTCTATAAAAACCATTACGACATTGGCGTCGCGATCAGCACACCGGGTGGCCTGGTGGTGCCGGTGCTGCGCGATGCGGACCTGATGAGCTTTGCCGAAATTGAAAAGAAAATCTTCGACCTCGGGACCCGCGCCCGGGACGGCAAGCTGGCGCTGGAAGAGTTGCAGGGCGGCACCTTTACGATCTCCAACGGCGGGGTTTTCGGCTCGCTGCTCTCCACCCCGATCCTCAACCCGCCGCAGTCCGCCATCCTCGGCATGCACAAGATTGAACAGCGCCCGGTGGCGGTCGATGGCGAGGTGGTCATCCGGCCGATGATGTACCTGGCGCTTTCTTACGATCACCGGATTATTGACGGGCGCGAGGCGGTCATCTTCCTGGTGCGCGTCAAGGAACTTCTGGAAGATACCGACAAACTTCTTCTGGATCTGTAATTAAAGATAAAGGATTTGAAATGAGCGAAAATCACTTTGACGTGGTGATAATCGGCGGCGGTCCGGGCGGCTATGTGGCGGCGATCCGCGCCGCCCAGCTGGGCTTGAAAGTCGCCTGTGTGGAAAAACGCAAAACGCTCGGCGGCACCTGCCTGAATGTCGGCTGCATCCCGTCAAAGGCTTTGCTGCACGCCTCGGAAAAATATTACGAGGCAAAAAACCACTTCAAAACTTTCGGGATTACTTTCAAGGGCCTCAGCCTCGATCTGAAAGCGATGCTGGCGGAAAAGGACAAGGCGGTGGCCGAGCTGACCGGCGGGGTCGATTTCCTGTTCAGGAAAAACAACATTACGCGCTTTGAGGGGACCGGAAAAATACTCGATGCCGGGACCGTTGAGGTGACCGGCGGCAAGCAAAAGGAAAAGTTAAAAACCAAAAACATCCTGATCGCCACCGGCTCTGGGGTTGCCCCCTTAAAGGGCGTCGAGGTTGACGGCAAGACCGTGATTACCTCCACCGAAGCGCTTTCTTTGCCGAAAGTGCCGGGGCATCTGGTGGTGATCGGCGGCGGTTATATCGGGCTGGAGCTGGGATCGGTGTGGCGGCGCTTGGGTGCGGAGGTGACGGTGGTGGAATTTATGGACAGCATCACTCCGGCCATGGATAGCGAAGTGACCAGGACATTTGCCAGGATACTCAAGAAACAGGGCATGAAAATCAAGACCGGAACTATCGTCACCGGGGTCAGGAAAACCAAAACCGGGGCCGAGGTTCTTACCGAACCGGCCAACGGCGGCGCGGGGGAGGTGATCGCCTGTGATGTGGTTCTTCTGTCCACCGGCCGCATTCCCTTCACCAGAGGGCTGGGGCTGGAGAAAGTTGGCGTTGCGATGGATGAAAAGGGGCGCATCGAGGTCGATGGCCGGTTTGAAAGCAATGTAAAGGGCGTTTACGCCATCGGCGATGTCATTGAAGGGCCGATGCTGGCCCACAAGGCCGAGGACGAGGGCATGGCGGCGGCGGAATTTATCGCCGGCCATACCGGTTATGTCAACCGCGATGTCATCCCGGCGGTGGTTTACACCATGCCGGAAGTGGCCTACGTCGGCAAAACCGAACAGCAGCTGAAAGCGGAGGGCGTCGACTATAACGTCGGCAAGTTCCCGTTTGCCGCCAATTCCCGGGCCAAGACCAACCGGGCCACCGACGGTTTCGTCAAAATCCTCGCCGACGCCAAAACCGACCGGGTGCTGGGGGTGCACATGATCGGGGTCGATGCCGGCAACATGATCGCCGAGGCGGCGCTGGCTATGGAATTTGGCGCCAGCGCCGAGGATATCGCGCTCACCTGCCACGCCCACCCGACCCATACCGAAGCGGTCAAGGAAGCAGCATTAGCCGTCGACAACCGGGCGATACATATTTAGTCGCTCACGCAAGATAGCCTTTGGCTATCGCTCCGCGGGGGCGGCGAACGGTCGCCGCGCCAACGCTTGTTGGCGTAAAGGTTTGTCTATCAACCTGTCATACCTGCGGCCAGGCTACGCCGACCTGTCACGCCATAGTGAAACGAAGGCGGAAGCGAAGCTTCAGCTGCGCCCATCCCCCTTCGCCAAGGCTTCGGCTGGACAGGGGCTTCGGCGGACTGCTTGAAGGTAATAAAGCTAAGATCGTTGAACCTGAAACCTCACCCGCAGTGAAGGCTTGGCTGGAGTGGTTCGGTAAAAAACAATCCTGAATATTTATTTCAACGCTTGAAATTTTAGTGAAAAGTAGCCCGAGCGTGTTATTTATGATAAAAAAAGGCCTGGGAGGCAACCATGAAAGCAAGACATTTCCTTATCCCTTTCGCCGTTTTGGGTTTTTTGAGCCCGTTTGGCCAGGCCGCCCGGTCCGACCATATTCCCCAGTTCCTGATTGATGCGCTGTTCTATGAATTTGAAAAGACCTTTTGCTTGAAAGACCCGGAGTGCGAATATCCTTTTTTTGAAGATGACAGTGAATATGTCTCCTGCATGAAAAGCGAGCTAAATGGTAATTATACCAGAAAACAGGTTGAGGCAATTCTCCGCTTCAAGAACCAGTACGGATATATCTCCAACGCAGATCTGGAAGATTATGGGGGTTTGACCATGCTAGTGGCAATTTTTTGCTAGACAGGTCCATTTCTGAGTAGAAAACCGGCTCCTTTATGGCGCTAATTCGGTCTAGACCTTTTTCCTTTTCTCTTTACCTTTCTTGGGCTTAGGTGGTGTATTAAGCAAGCGTTTAACAACTTGCTCAACACCCTTTGAAACCCCGCTGGTAATTCAAGATTGCAGGGGAAACTGCGGTAAATAGGGATGTTATTAAAATTCAAACAATAGTGGACCCTTCCAAACCGTCTGCTTTTGACCCAAAGCGGACATTAGGGCAACACTCCCCTCGTAAAAGGGGTCGGTTTACTTATTTGCAAACATTTTGCAAACATAATGCTGGGGGCAGGATTAAGACAGGAAACCCATTGAACAAAA
>JADFJJ010000093.1 GCA_022566215.1 Pseudomonadota bacterium
ATCTGTGGCGTCAACGCCGCTAAAGCAGCACACTAAGACGAGGACTCGCACCAGCAGAGGAGGGCCGCATGGCCGATAACGCTGGCCAAGACGAGAGCGAATCTTCCCGAGGCGATTCGCGCGGCGACTCGACGCCCGGCGACTCGACAATAGAGGACACGCTGCGCCTCTTCGACGATGGCGTCACGCCCTCGTCGCGTGAGCAGCTCGCGTCGTTGCACGCGGCGGACCAGGCCGACGTTCTCAGTCAGCTCAATCCTGAGGTCCGCGCGCTGATCGATTGCGGCGCGCTCCATTCCAAGGCAATGCTGATCGACCGGCGCTCCAAGGTGCTTTCCTACCGCATGACTTCGCAATGCGCCTCCGGGTCGGGCCAGTTTCTGGAAAACATCGCCCGTTATCTCGGCGTCGGCATCGAGGATATCGGCGCCTTGTCGCTGAAGGCTGACAACCCGGAAATAGTTTCAGGCATCTGCGCGGTGCTGGCAGAAACCGACGTCATCAACATGGTCAGCCGCAAAATTACCACCCCCAATATCCTCAAGGGAATTCACATTTCGATGGCCAAGCGCCTGGCCGGGCTGTTGCGCATGGTCAAGGCCGAGGGCGATGTCCTGATGACTGGCGGGCTGGCGATGAACGCCGGTTTCCTGGCTGCCCTGCAGGAGCTGGCCGACAACGACAAGCGCCTCAACATCCGCATGCTGGCGCACGAAAAATCACAACTGGCGGGCGCCCTGGGCGCGGCGCTGTGGGGCGCCTACCGGCATACCTGTCTGAGGGAAAAAGAGGGTTTGGCGCCGCCGGCGCTGGCCCGGGCTTCTTGAGTCGAAAGAGTATTCGCCATTAAAGAAAACCTGGCGCCTTGGAAAAGAAATTGAATCACCGGCCTCCCTTTTGACCATGGTAGCCCGGGAAGTGCTTCGGGAAAAATTATTTTGCCCGGCAATATTTTAGAAGAAACCTGACCCGCTGATGGCTATGGCTAGCGTTTACTCCTACTGGATTCGTAAACCAGGTGGTCGTGGTTGGCGATAGTGACCTCGCGGTTATGAAACCGGGCAAGCCCTTCCTTATGAAGGACGGCGATGGTCCGGGACAAGGTTTCTGTCCGGACCCCGATCAATGAAGCCAGTTGCTGTCTGTTCATAGGCAAGCTGAGCCTCAATTCTTCATTTGAATTGGGCACATAAATGTTCTTGCAGAGAATAAGCAGGAGATTAATCAGGCGGATCCGGGCCGGCAGCCTTGGATTGCGCAGCAACAATGACTCGGTCGGACCGCGGTCTTTGGCCACGGTCCTCAGAAATCGCCGGGCGAGAGCGGGATACCCTCGGATCAGCCTGTGGACTGTACTTTTCGGGACCAGGCAAATCCTGCAAGGGGTCAGGGCCAGGGCGGTGGCGGTATGATTTTCCCGGGCGAAAAAACTGCGCCAGCCTAAAGTTTCGCCCTGGTAGGCCATTCCGAATCCAATTTCATTGCCAAAGGAATCGTACTGGCACAGCAGAATTTTACCCTGGCCAATACAGTAAATGCCCTCAGGCGCATCGCTTTGATTAAAAATGGCTTCGCCCGGCTGATAATAGAATGTTTTGAGCGAATTCGCCAATTGCTCCAGCCCGCCCCGATCCAACTCCGACCACTCGACCTTCAGACAGGTGTCGCAGTCAGCGCAGGTTTTCATGGACGGATGGTAATCTATCATTGCCGTTTCCCAGTGCAATTCATAGGGCTAAACAACGAAACTATTGTCCTCCCCACGATAAACTCCTGGAACCCGGTTTTGGGTCCGATTCAAGATTATTTCATACTAGGGAAATTGATCACAAAAGCATTGATTTGGATCAAATTATTGGTGGTTTGTTATCAGCAAACACTCACGCCCCTAAAAAGGGGGGGCAGGTCACATTTACCCGCCGCCAGCGGTCGATCCCCGAACCGCATCCAGAGCCTAATTGTCGTTCGCACCCTGCAGCACCCAGAAACGCAGCAACAGGATTTCACATTTCGATAAGGGCTTGCGGTTGTGCGGCATCCAGATCTGGCGGTCGGTGCGATGCTCGATCACCGCCAGCAGGTTACTTTCCTGCCAGTTGCCAGGTATGATCATGGGCCCGTATTTGGTGCCTGCCATGACCCCTTCGTAAGAGGTGAGATCAAGACCGCTGATCTCATAACCATCGCCGCCCGGCTGGTGGCACTCGGTACACCTGAAATTAAGGACCGGCAAAACATCCTCGGCAAAGCTTACTTCCTGGGCCAAAGCAGGGGCCGCCCAGACGCCAAAGGCAAGGGCCGCACTGAAAACCGCCAGTTCCCGGCGGGGAAAGAAACGCTTTTTCTTAAGCATGGCATTTTCCTTTCTTTCCAGGTTTCTGCCCCTTTCTTATACCCCAAAACGGGCCGGAGCTTCTTGACAATTGTCAAGAAACTCCGGGGAAAACTGGCGTAAATGTCAGAACAGAAAAAGACTATGGCCAAGGCAGATGGTTATGGCAGAAGCCCACAGAATGTTTTTCCGCTACAAGAAATTTCCCTTAAGCAAGCGTCTGAACGAACCTTTTTCGAGCGTTCTTCCCCTGTTACCTGGGGAAAATACGGGGAAAAGTGAAGACAATCCTTAAAAGCGTGATCGCGGATTTTTCCCAATAAAGATTATTCGCCCTTTGTTCTTTTTGGCTTCGTTTTAAGTAAAATTGAAACTCTAAGTAAACTGCGGGTTAGGTGGCGGAGGGAGAGGGATTCGAACCCTCGGAACGCATAGCGCTCAACGGTTTTCGAGACCGCCCCGTTCAACCACTCCGGCATCCCTCCGACTGGTCCAGCGAGTGGGCGGCACATTAGCCTAAAG